>CANQIS010000023.1 GCA_947624115.1 uncultured Bacilli bacterium | reverse complement strand
GGTAATATGGTACAATTTAAAACAACTACTGTAAGTTATAAAAATCATACAATTATTAAAAATGATGATGAAGATAGGATTAGAAAAAATAATACCCATAAAGCTATTATTGATCCTAGTATTTGGTATAACGTACAAGAGAGATTAGAAGAAAAAGCTAGAAGTTGTAATAATGGAACAGTACACGCGTTTTCTAATAAGGTTTATTGTATGAATTGTAATAGGATTTTTTCTAAATGTGGGAAGAATAACGAAAATGGATTCGGATATTTATGTTGTAAGGATAAAAACGACAACTGGGCTAATTGTGATAATAAAAAATGGCTAAGAGAAGATGAATTACATAATTTTGTTTTAGATAAAATAAATGCTATGCTAGATAAGTTTTACGATAATGATACTCTTAATAAACTTAATGAAGAAGAAATAGAACAAGATTTATTTAAAGACAAATTAAATGCACTTGAAAAAGAAGAAATAAAAATTAATAAGGATTTACAAAGTAAAAGTACATATTTTCAAAAACTATATGAAGATCGTACTTCTGGATTACTTCCAGAAAAAGAATTTTTAATTTTAATGAATAAATATAAAGATGATAATGCTATGCTAGAAGACAGATTAAAAATAGTTAAAAAAGATATAGCAACAACTATTGCTAAAAAAGAAACATTAAAATCTAAAAAGAATATATTTAAAAAATATCGTCATATTGATAAATTAAATGTTGAAATAATTAACGACTTCATAGATAAAGTTATTATAGGTCCCTATGATGAAGAAAAAAACGATAGAGATTTAAAGATAATATGGAACTTTACTATTTAAAATAAATAAAGAAGAATTAAACAATCGAGCAACTGGACCAAGAGGGCCAGCCGGACCTCCAGGAACAGAAGGACCTACTGGGCCATCATCAGGACTTAATGCTTATGGTGGACTTTATTCAACCACACCACAAGTATTTACACAACAACCTGATCCTATTATTATTGATTTAGATACTTCCATGGAAGATTATGGTATAACAGGTAGTAACAATGCAGTTCAAATCGTTGAGGGTGGTATATACGAAGTAACCTATGTTGTTAATGCCACTTTAAATACTGCAGGAAATCTTGTTATTGGAGTAAAAGAAAATGATAGAGAATTACAAGGAACTTCTGGTACTATTACATTAGATGAACCAGGAATTGGAATAGTTGCTAAAAACACAATTGTAAAATTATTAGGCAGTTCATCAGTATATCTTTATATAATGTCTACAACCTCAACCCAAGGTGGAACAATCAATCAAGCATCTATATCATTAAAATTATTAGATTAAAAGATCATTTAATAATAACCAAATAAATATAAAGTTGCTTAATCAAGCAACAATTTTTCATTTTAATTAATCATAATTAATATAAAAAATTTAAGTAAATATTATTTAAGCGATTATAACTTCATTGGAATTTAAAACTATAAAATATTTGTTAGAATTACTAGCGTAATAATTAATTTTATACTATAATTCTAAAAATAGAAATTTTATAAAACATAGCATTTTACATTTTTGTAAATTTATGATATTATAAAAAACAAATTTAAGAAAGGAATGTTATAATGATTAAAAAAAGTATACTATTAGATGTAGATGAAGTAATTTGTTTTTCTGGATTTTTAAATGCTGTAAATGACTTTATGAATACAAATTATAAAATAGATGACTTTACTGATTATTATATAGATGAAGTTGCTATTCCAAAAGAAAAATTTGCCGAATTTAATAAATTTATAAGTCAACGTAATCAATATGAAAATGCTGACATATTACCAAATTCTTTAGAAACGATTAAAGAATTAAATGAACTTTATAATATTTATATCTGTTCATCATGTATTAATCCATTCGATAAAGAAAATTCTGGCAAATTATTTGCCGATAAATATCAATTTTTAATATCTACTTTACCATTTATTAAACCAGAAAATTTTATTTTTACTAATGCCAAAAATTTACTTATAGCAGATGTTCAAATAGATGATAGATTACCTAATTTACAAAATTCCATTGAAAAACGCATCCTATTTCCTTCTTATCACAATAAAAATATAACCGAAGATGAATTAAATAAACAGGGAATAATAAAAGCCGGTGACGATTGGAAAAATGGTTGGAATATAATAAAAAAAATTTTAATTGAAAGCAACTACTACAAAGAAGAAAATAATAAAGTTTATTTGAAAAGAAAATAAACTTTTCTTTTACCTTAATTTTTGATATAATTTATTTGAAGAGATGATAAAAATGGCTAAGGATTTATATGATTATATTAAATATATTGATAATTTATTAGAAAAAAACAATAACAATCTAACTAAATTAAAAGAAGAACATTTAATAAAAATTCAATTTTTTCAGCATGAGAGATTAATACATTTATTAGTAACTTTATTTTACTTTATCTTTATGTTAATCTTTTTAGCGTGGAGTTCAACTATACCACTTTTCATCATCGTTGCGTTAATTCTTATGATTTGTGTTGTATTTTATGTTATTTACTACTTTAAACTAGAAAATGGGGTACAATATTTATATAAACAATATGATGAAATAATGCGTAAAAATTGTAAAAAAGAAAAATTATAATAGAAAAGGAATAGGAGTATTTATGAAAAAAGAATTAATAATAAAAAAATGTCAGAAGTGTGGAGCAATTGTTCACGTAATTAACGATTGCAAGTGTGAAGAATCAACAATTAGTTGTTGTGGAACCGAAATGCAAACTATAAAAGCCAACTCAACTGATGCTGCAATAGAAAAACATGTTCCTAATTATGAATTAAAAGAAAACAAACTATATGTATCTGTTAATCATGTTATGGACGAAGACCACTTTATTGAGTGGCTTTGTTTATTCACCAACGATAAAGAAGAATATATTAAATTAAGACCAAATCAAGAAGCCAAAGCTATTTTTGAAAATGTGCAACAAGGTACATTATATTCATATTGTAATAAACACGGTTTATGGAAAACCGAAATAAAATAAAATACCAAGTGGTATTTTTTTCTATAATTTAAAAAATTTATATACAAAAATAGAGTAAAAATGATATACTGATATTGTTATCTATATATATAGGAGATGAAAATATGTTAATTTTAGCCAAAGCAATATTAGCTATGATGATAGGCTTTATCTTATCAGTTATTTTTGGATTATTTTTTATTCCAATTTTAAAAAAATTAAATGTAAAACAAAAAGTAAGTGCTTTCTTAACACTTCATAAGAAAAAAGATGGTACTCCAACTATGGGTGGATTAATATTTATTATTCCAACTATTCTAACTGTAATTATTTTATTGTTATTAAATAAAATACAATTTACAGAAAACTTATTTATTGTTTTATTTGTTTTTGTAGCCTATGCATTTTTAGGATTTTTAGATGATTTTTTAATTATTAAAAGAGGAAATAATGAAGGTTTAACTGTTTTACAAAAATTATTAGGACAATTATTTATAGCTATTATTTTCTTTTATATATTTATCCATAATGGAAATGAACCAGTTCTAAATATTCATACTTTAGGAATAAAAATTAATATGGGTTGGTTTCATGGTATTTTTCTTTTATTTGTATTATTAGCAGGTTCTAATTCCGTTAATTTAACAGATGGTCTAGATGGTCTAGCCGGCGGCTTATCTCTTATTGCCTTTTTAGCCTTTGGACTTATTAGTTGGAATGCAACATGGGTAAGTGGTAGTGAAGATATTGCTGTATTTTGCTTTATATTAGTTGGTTCATTACTAGGCTTCTTATTTTACAACACCCATCCAGCTAAAGTATTCATGGGTGATACCGGATCTTTATCATTAGGTGCTACCTTAGCAACTGTTGCGATTATTACCAATCATGAAGTTACTCTAATTATTGTAGCTGGTGTGTTTATTGTTGAAACTTTAAGTTGCATTATCCAAAGAATCGCTATTAAAAGATTTCATCGAAGAGTATTTTTAATGGCACCAATCCATCATCATTTTGAAAAATTAGGTTGGCAAGAAACCGACATAGTTAAAGTCTTTTGGGTATTTGGTTTTATTTTGAGTATGCTGGGAATAGCCTTTGGAGTTTGGCTATAAATTTGACAATAAAGTTCAAATGTGCTAGTATAATTACCACGAAGGAGGTAATATGAAAAAATTTTTACTTACTATTATACTAATTTCTTCTGTTTTTTCTACTTCATGTGGTAATAAAAATATCATTTGTGAAGGAACATTATCAGAAGAAGACTTTTCTTCTAAAATGACTGTTACCGGAGAATTTAAAAATGATAAATTATATAATCAAATAATTCAAATGGAAATTGATTTAACTGATTATTTATCAATTGCTGATATAGATACTTATTATGAAAGTTTTAAAACAACTTATGAAGAATATAATAATTACGAAGGTATTATTACAAAGGTTGACAAAAGCGATACTTCTATCTTCATTACTATGACAATTGACTTAACTAAAATTGATGAGCAAATATATAGTGAGTTAGGACTAGGAAATGAAAATTTAGACTTTACGTCAACCACTTATATTAATAGTTTAACTGACATGGGTTTAACATGCAAATAATTTTATAAAATAATTGGGGGGATTAAAATGCAAAAGAATATAGAAGAAATCAATAACATTGAACCAATGCTAAAACCAACTACTTATGGTATGACTTATTATGAGATATTGGGTGTTAATATTGATGCTAATAAAACAGAAATGGATGAAAATTATCAACATATAAAACAATTTATGTCAACCTATAAGGACTATTTTACAGATGCTGAAAAAAATAAAGTAGATGAAGCATATAAAACATTAACTAGTATGTTGAGTTCTATTTGGTATGAAAAAAATCTTGATACTATAGCTAAAAATAACACTATTCAACAATACCTTTCTAAAAAAAATACTTTGGAAATGTTTAAAAAAATACATAAACAGATAGGTAATTATGTATTAGTAAACTATATAGAAATAGTAAATGGAGAGAAAGTTCACAATAAATTATATGGTGATTTAAATCATTGTAATAACTTTAACAATATAATTGTTGATACTAACTTTGACATTCCTTTCTTAGGACCTAATAGTGCTATTATTGAAATTTTTGATAACAATAAACAAAAAATATATGAAAATAAATATTTAAAGAATCCTGAGATTTTAGCTAATTATAATAGCCATACCTATGATATTTTTAGACAAACATCATGGAGTTATTATATATCATCACAAATTCAAGTTCTTGAAAAAGAAAAAAATAAAATTGATAGTATCTTTCAAAAATTAGATAAAGCTAAAGATAAAATGATTATTGTTGATTATTTAACTAGAGAGAGTAATGAACTAGTTAACAATAAAATAATTGGTTCTTTAACAGCTGTTAATAAATATAATAATGTCACTATTGATCATAAACATGTTATTAATTTTGCTGATAATGATACAGTAATTATTAAAATATATGATACTAATGGTAATATATTATATGAAAACAAATATTTACAGAATAATGCCACAGAAAAAAAATATAATTTTTCATCTGAGCAAGAACTTTTAGAAAAAACCTTTGGTTATTTAATAAGTGAAGAAGTGAATACTAAAAGACTTGTTAAAAAATAAAAATATAGTGAATATGCTCACTATATTTTTTATATTTGTTCAATTTTCATTAAATTAGTATGTTTAGTTTGATGCTTAGGGAATGATCCAGTAATCACAACGATATCACCTTTAATTAAATCGGCAAAATCAATAGCTTTTTCTTTTGCAATATTAATTACTTCATCAGTATTGTTCATAACTCCTACATTAGCTGAATATACACCCCAGTTTAAAGCAAGTCTACGACCAGTTTTTTCATCAGGACATAGAGCTAATATACAAGCTTTTGGCTTTAAATTACTAATTATTCTAGCTGTATTGCCACTCATTGTTGCAGCACAAACTAATTTAGCGTCTAAAATATCAACACTATCAACAACACTTCTAGCAATTGCTGTAGTAATATTATTTTCAACAGGCTCATAATTAAATTCAGCATACTTTTCAGCTGTTTCACAAATTTTAGCCATAGCTCTAACCGTTTCAATTGGATGTTTACCAATAGTAGTTTCCCCACTTAACATAACAGCGTCAGTTCCGTCAAATACAGCATTTGCGATATCACTTGTTTCTGCTCTTTTTGGACGAACATTTTCCATCATTGTTTCAAGCATTTCTGTTGCTACGATACAAATTTTTCCCATACGTCTACAAGTTTTAACCATTTTCTTTTGAATAATTGGTAACATTTCACTTGGTACTTCTGTACCTAAATCACCACGTGCAACCATAGCACCATCAGCAACTTCCAAAATTCTCTCTAAATTTTGAACACCTAATTCACTTTCAATTTTACATATAATTTGTAAATCTTCTCTTCCTTGTTCCTTTAAAATCTCTTTTACTTCAAGAACATCTTCAGGTCCACTAACGAAAGAAATTGCTAAAAACTCGCCACCATTTTGACAAGAATAAATAATATCTTTTCGATCAGCTTCACTAATATAAGGAATGTTTAATTTTTTACCAGGTATACTTAAACTTTTACGATTTCCTAGTACTCCACCATTAACGATACGGCAAGTAACACCACCATCTTCATCATTTGACTCAACACGAATTTTCATTTTAGCATTTTCAAGTAAAATAGTATCACCTGGTACTAAAGTATCTAAAACTTGTGGATGATTAACCGTAATTCTTTCTGTATTTCCAAGTACATCATCTTTTACAATTCTAATTGTTTTTCCCTCAATCAATTCTATTGAATCATTCTCAAGTATGCCACTTCTAAATTCAGGTCCTTTTGTATCCCATAGAATTGCTATATTTCTACCAGTTCTTTTACGAACTTCGCGTACCGATTCTAAAGCTAATCTTTTTTCCTCTTCAGTAGCATGCGAAAAATTAATTCTAGCAACATTCATTCCCGCTAAAACCATTTGTTCCATTACGTCTGCTTGATTACTAGCAGGTCCAATACTACAAACTATTTTTGTTTTTTTCATAAATACCTCCTTACATGAACGAAATAATTGTATCATAAAATTAATATGATGTCGAATATTTTTGATAAATTTTTTAAATTATTCTTTTCAAAACCTAAAATATATGATATATTACTTTAATACCCCAAAAATGGAGATGATATTATGGACGAAAAAGATACTTTAAAAAAAATAGATAAATGGTTTGAATATTATAAAAAAATATATCAAATTTTTAGAAATATTATACTGTTTAATCAATATAATAAAAACATTAATATTCAATTATCATTTTTTAACATTATCCCACAAGATGGTGATGAAGAATATGATAAAGGGCAAATCCTGAAATTAGAATTGTGTAATAACCATACCGTTATCGAAGGAATAACCTTAAAAACAACTAATAGTGAAGAACAATTATTTCAATATGTTTGGATATTAACTGTTAAACATTTTATTGATGAAAATTATAGTAAAACTACTAAAATTACAACCTATAATACTAACAATTCATCTCGAAGCTTCAAATACTTGTTAAACGAACAACAAAATATTCGTGCTAATTTTGGTTTAACTTATAATAAAGATGAATATGATGAAATGTTACATAGATTAGTTTTATATCATAATAATTATTATGATATAAATACTCTCGTTCAAAATGTTAGAAATTATTTAGAAAGAAATTACAGTTCCAAAAATAATACATCAAAAGAATTTAATAATTCTCTAAGCAAGTCAATAAAAACGTATGAACATTTAATCCATACCAAATATATTTCCTTTTAAGAAATAAGCAATATTAATGCTTTTTTCTTTTACATAGTAAAAAGACATAATTTGTGATATTATTATAATAGGTGATAAAACATGGAAAAAATAATTTTAGTAGATGGCAATAATTTAATTTTTAGAAGCTACTATGCTACGGCCTATAATGGTAACTTAATGAAAAACAGTAAAAACTTTCCAACTAATGCTTTATTTGGTTTTGTTAACATGATAAATAAGATCGTCAATGAAGAAAATCCTGTTTATATGATTGTAGCATTTGATAAAGGAAAAACATTTAGACATGAAAAATATAAAGAATATAAAGGTGGACGAATAGAAACACCAGATGAATTAAAAATGCAATTCCCAATAGCCAAACAAATCTTAACCGCTATGGGTATTAAATACTATGAAATTGATAATTATGAAGCCGATGACATAATTGGTACATTCTCTGAATATTGTAATAAAGATGATAATTATAATGGTCTAATTATTAGTAGTGATAAAGATTTATTGCAGCTTATTACTAAAGAAGTAAATATAAAACTTTTAAAACAAAAAGACTATATTTATTATGATGAACAAAGTTTTATTGAAAATTATGGTATTGAACCAAAAAATATAATTGATTTAAAAGCCTTAATGGGTGATCAATCCGATAATATTCCCGGTGTCAAAGGTATTGGTGAAAAAACCGCATTAAAACTACTTCAACAATATAAATCATTAGATAACATTTATAACAATATTGATAATATAAAAGGTGCCTTAAAAGAAAAATTACTAACAGATAAAGAAAATGCCTATATGAGTTATGATTTAGCCACTATTATCAAAAATGTTCCAGTCGATATTAATTTAGAAGATATTAGATATAAAAAAGAAAATACTGACGAATTAACAAAAATATATGAAGAATTAGAATTCTATTCCTTTCTAAAAAAACAAGAAAATAAACCTAAAAAAATAAAAACAGATGTTGAAATATTATCCGATTTAACCAATCTAAAAATAAATGAAACATCAGCTATTTACTTAGAAATTTTAGGTAATAATTATCATACAGCTAAAATACTAGGACTTGCTATTTATAATAAAAATCAAAGCTATTATATTCCATTTAATATTTTAAAAACTAATCCAAAAATATTAAATAATTTTGATAAATATACATACGATTTAAAAAAAGTATATGTCGCTTTAAAATGGCAAAATATCGAAATTACCAATATAACATTTGATACTATGTTAGCAAGTTATCTATTAGAATATAATACCAAAGATGATATAGCCTATTTAGCCAACTCATTTAATTATGATCTTCCATTTTATGAAAATGTTTATGGCAAAACAAAATTAGTCGAACCTGATGTTGAAATAATTGCCAAAAACGCTATTGAAAAAGCCAAATTTATCTATGAAACTGTCGATGAGTTTAAAACTAAAATAAAAGAAGAAAATATGGACGATTTACTATATAATATTGAAATACCATTATCCTATGTTTTAGGTGATATGGAATTTCAAGGCGTTTATGTCGATAAAGCCAAATTATTAGAAATGGGTAATGAAATCAAAATACAAATAGCAGAAATAACTAATAAGATATATGAGATGGCAGGTATAGAATTTAACATTTCCTCACCTAAACAATTAGGAGAAATACTATTTGATAAATTAGAATTACCACATGGTAAAAAGAAAACAAATGGCTACTCAACATCAATTGATGTTTTAAATAAACTAAAAGGTACACACCCTATCATCGATTTAATTATTGATTATCGTATGTATACCAAATTATATACAACCTATATCGAAGGACTATTAAATGCTATCTTACCAGATAATAAAATTCATACGATTTATACACAAGCTTTAACTAGAACTGGTAGACTATCATCTATTGAACCAAATCTTCAAAATATACCAACTCGCCAAGAATATGGAAAACTAATCAAAAAAGCCTTTGTTGCTTCCAATAATTCTCAAATTTTAAGTGCTGATTATTCCCAAATTGAACTACGCATTCTAGCTCACATGGCTAATGTTGAATCATTGATTGATGCCTTTAAAAATGATAAAGATATTCATGCTAAAACAGCCAGTGACATTTTCCATGTCCCAATTGAAGAAGTAAATAGCAATATGCGTCGCATGGCTAAAGCTGTTAACTTTGGAATAATATATGGTATAAGTAGTTTTGGTCTTTCTGAAAACCTAGATATTCCTGTTGCCGATGCTAAACAATTTATCGACAATTATATGGAAAGTTTTCCAGGTATCAAAAAATATATGGACGAATGTATAGCCAAAGCCTATTTAGACGGCTATGTAAAAACACTATTTGGTAGAAAAAGAATTATCCCAGAATTAAATAATAAAAACTATATGATTAGAAGTCAAGGCGAGAGAATGGCTTTAAATACACCAATTCAAGGAACAAGTGCCGATATCATAAAAAAAGCCATGATTGAAGTATCTAATAAATTTAAAAACTTAAACCTAAAAAGTAAAATGATTTTACAAGTTCATGATGAATTAATTTTTGACTGCTTAGATGAAGAAATAGAAATTGTAAAACAAATTGTTAAAGAAGTAATGGAAAATATTTTAAAACTTAATGTACCACTTAAAGTAGATATTAACTATGGAATAAATTGGTACGATGCAAAATAAGAAATATAATTTAAATATTATATTCCTTATTTTTTAATCTGCATAACATATAATAAAGATAAGAGGTTATTTATGAATAAAGTATCACATGTACTAAGCATTAGCTTAATTACAAATTTTATGTTATCACTATTTAAAGTTATCATAGGATTTATAGGCTCATCAGGAGCCTTAATTGCCGATGGTATTCATTCATTTAGTGATTTAGTTACCGATTTAATTGGAATTATTGGATCCATTTTTTCAAAAAAACCATCAGATGATAAACATCCTTATGGCCATGGTAAAATCGAATACTTAATTAGTATTTTTATTGGCTTAGTAATATTATCACTGGGTTTTGTAGTTATATACAATTCATTAACTAGAAATACAACTGTACCAAGTATTATTGTCATATTTGTTAGTTTCTTTACTATTCTTGCAAAATTACTTTTAGCTCGTTATCTAATTAAACAAGGTCAAAAACTAAATAGTAATATTTTAATTTCTAGTGGTAAAGAAAGCAATATGGATGTTATAAGTTCCATCGTGGTCTTAATCTCATCAATACTAATGCAGATAGACATACCAATTTTAAGATATTCTGATATTATAGCCGGATTATTAGTAGGCATTTTAGTTCTTAAAGTTGGCTTTGAAGTACTAACAGAAAATATAAGTACCATATTAGGCGAACAAGTAACTAATGATGAATATTTAAAAAAAGTAAAACAAACAATTTTAAAATACGAAAATATAAAAGAAATTGATGATTTAATTATTTTAAAATATGGCCCATATCACAAACTAATATCTAAAATTAGTATTAATTCTGATATTTCAATCATACAAGCTCATGAAATGATTGATAACTTAGAAAGAGATATCAAAAATGATTTTGAACAAATTGATTATGTAAATATTAGTATAAAGCCATATAATAATTCAAAAAATACTATATAAAATAATATTATATCTATATAACAGATTTATCAATCGATGAAATAAACAATTTAGTTTGATAAAAAAATAAGAACACAATTGCTAAATTGTAATAAAAGTGGTATTATATATATAGTTACATACAAATCGATGATGAAGCTAAGTAATAAAGTTTAAGTATCTTATAGAGAGTTAGTGACTGGTGGAAACTAATAATACACTTTATGAAATCTACTTCTGATGTGGAATGCAAACATTCTCGGCTTAGAACCGTTATTTTAAATTAAGACTATTAATAGGATGGTACCGCATATTTTGATGCTCCTATAAATAGTCTTTTATTGTAAGAAAGGTGATTTAATGAAAGATAAATTTGAAGAATTACGTATGAAATATTCTGATTTTATATATGATAAATATGAAATTATTGATAATCTGGATAATTATGAACTAATTTATTATTTTAATATTCCAAATTTAGAAGAATTTCATCATAAAATAGTAATTCCTAAAAAAATAATAAAACGTAATAAAATAGATAAAGATTTATTTAACTATATTGTTTTTAATATAGGAATGATTGAATTAATCAGTTACTATAAATGTGTTTGTTCACCAAATATTATTATTAAATGTGGATATTTAGATGAGAATCAGTTTAATTGGTTTAGAAAAATATATTATAATGGACTAAGCGAATTCTTATATCGAAATTCCATCAATATAAATATTAATAATTTTGTTAATTTTATAATAGATGGTAATTTTAAGAAATATTCAAAAGTTTCTTTTGATAGTAATGGGAATTTAATTTGTGTAGGTGGTGGTAAAGATTCATGTGTTAGTTTAGATTTATTAAAAAATGAAATAAATAATGCTTGTTTTTTAATGAATGCGAAAAAACCTATGTTGGAATGTGCTAAAATAACAGGCTATGATGAAAATAATATTTTTTGTGTTACTAGAATTTTAGATAAAGATAAAATTATAAAATTAAACGAATTAGGTTATTTAAACGGTCATATACCTATTAGTGCTATTATCGCGTTTATTTCTTATTTAGTAGCTTATTTATCAGGTAAGAAAAATATTATTTTGTCAAATGAAGCAAGTGCTAATGAGAGTTATGTAAAAGACAGTAATATTAATCATCAATATTCAAAAAGCTTTGAATTTGAAATGGATTTTTACAACTATACGCATACTTATTTTAGTGACGATATAAATTATTTTAGTTTATTAAGACCATTAACAGAATTACAAATTACGATGATTTTTTCTAAATTAAAACAATATCACTCTATCTTTAAAAGTTGTAATTTAGGTAGCAAACAGGATGAGTGGAAGTGGTGCTTAAATTGTCCTAAATGTTTATTTGCCTATATAGCGTTAAGTCCATTTTTAGCTAATAGTTATTTGATTAATATTTTTGGTGAAAATTTACTCAATAAAGAAAATTTACTTAATGATTTTATTGGTCTAATTGGAAAAGGAGAAAATAAACCTTTTGAATGCGTTGGTACCTATGATGAAGTTAATTTTAGTGTTAACTATGTAATTCATCAATATATAAATAAAAAACAAAAACTACCATACTTATTACAATATTATTACGATAATTATGGTATAAAAGAAATAGATAATAGTATATTAAAAAGATATAATGATGATAATAATTTAAATAATTATTTTAATAAAATAGTAAAGGATGTGTTAAACAATGGATAAAGTAATGGATTTTTTAACAGGAAAAAAAGTTGCCATTTTAGGATTTGGAAAAGAAGGTAAGTCAACTTTTAATTATATTAGAAAACATAATCCTAATTTTCGTTTATTTGTTTTAGATAGAAATGAAAATTTAATTGAAGAAAATGAATTTTTACGTGGTGATATATTAACAAAAGTATATACTGGCTATAGCTATTTAGATACTTTAAAAAATTATGATGTTATTATTAAAACACCAGGTATATCTTTAGTAAATGTTGATACTTCTAGGTATGAGGATAAAATAACTTCACAGATTGAAATTGTATTAGAATGCTTTAGAGATCAAATAATTGGAATTACAGGTACCAAAGGAAAAAGCACAACCTCATCAGTTCTATATAAAGTTTTTAAAGATCAGAATGTTGATACTTTATTACTTGGTAATATAGGAACACCAGTTTTTGATTATTTAGATGATATTAAATATAATACCAAGGTTATTATTGAAATGTCTAGTCATCAATTAGAATATATAAAAACATCACCACATATCGGTATTATTTTGAACTTATTTGAAGATCATTTAGACCATAGTGGTAGTATTGAACATTATTATGAATCGAAAATGAAAATGTTTGAATATCAAAGTCGCATCGATTATAGTATATACTGTGAAGATAATCAAGCATTAGATAATTTAGTTAGATCAAAAAAACGAGACTCCCAACTTATTAGATATAAATTTGCAACTGGTAAACAAGATTATAATACAATTTATTGTGATGGTAATTATATATATTGCAAAAATAAACCAGTATATGATGTTAATTCAGATCGAAAATTAATTGGAAACCATAATTTAAGTAATATAATGGCTATTTTTGCTGTTGTAAACTTACTGGGACTAAATAACAAAGAAGCAGGTAAAAGCATTGATGAATTTGTTCCATTAGAACATCGTTTAGAATTAGTAGGCATGTA
Organism: uncultured Bacilli bacterium; assembly: GCA_947624115.1. Classification (GTDB taxonomy): domain Bacteria; phylum Bacillota_I; class Bacilli_A; order RF39; family UBA660; genus CAJLIR01. The sequence continues at coordinate 4,582 of CANQIS010000023.1, read as the reverse complement.
TGATGGCGTTACTTATTATAATGATTCAATAGCGACAATTCCAAATGCTACTATTAACGCTATAGAAAGCTTAGGCATTGTTAATACATTAATCTTTGGCGGTATGGATCGAGGTATCCACTATGAAGAATTTGTTGAATATTTAAAAAATTGTAATATTGAAAATTTAATTTGTATGCCAGATACTGGCTATAAAATAGGTGCACAAATCCTCAATAAAAATGTTTATAAAGCTGAAAATTTAGAACAAGCAGTTAATATTGCTAAACAAGTTACTAAAAAAGGTATGATTTGTTTATTATCACCAGCTGCTTCGAGCTATAATCAATTTAAAAACTTTGAAGAAAAAGGAAAATGTTATAAAGAATTAGTAAGAAAGTAGGAATGTTAGATGATTGATATAAAATTAATACGTGAAAATAAAGATTTAGTTATTGAAAATATTAAGAAAAAATTTCAAGATCATAAAATACCTTTAGTAGATGAAATATATGAACTAGATAAAAAATATCGTGACTGTAAACTAAAAGGTGATAACTTACGCAGTTTAAAAAATAAAAAGAGTGATTTAATAGGTAATTTAATGCGTGAAGGTAAAAAAGATGACGCCTTAAAAATCAAAGAAGAAATTAGTAGTTATGGAAAACAAATTTCAAATTTAGAACAAGAGGAAAAAGAATTAGAAATGGAAATTAAAAAAAGAATGCTACTAATACCAAACATAATTGATGCCAGTGTACCAATTGGCGAAGATGATAGTAAAAATGTCGAAATTGAAAAATTTGGTGAACCAACTGTTCCTGACTATGAAATACCATATCATGCCGATATTATTGAAAAATTAAATGGTTTAGATAAAGAATCTGCTGGTCGCACTAGTGGTAATGGATTTTATTATTTAATAGGCGATATTGCTAGATTACATGAGGCAATAATTGCTTATGCTCGTGATTTTATGATAAATAAAGGTTTTACATATTGTATTCCACCATTTATGATTCATAGTGATGTTGTCACAGGTGTTATGAGTTTTGAAGAAATGGACGCAATGATGTATAAAATTGAAAATGAAGATTTATATTTAATAGGTACATCAGAACATTCTATGATAGGAAAATTTAAAGGACAACTTATTGATGAAAAAGAACTTCCAATTGCTATGACTTCTTATTCACCATGTTTTAGAAAAGAAGTAGGAGCTCATGGATTAGAAGAAAGAGGATTGTATCGCGTTCATCAATTTGAAAAACAAGAAATGGTTGTTCTTTGTAAACCAGAAGATGCCATGGATTGGTATAATAAAATGTGGAGTTATACAGTAGAGTTTTTTAGAAGCATGGATATTTCTGTAAGAACTTTAGAATGTTGTAGTGGTGATTTAGCAGATTTAAAAGTGAAATCTTGTGATGTTGAAGCATGGAGTCCAAGACAACAAAAATATTTTGAAGTTGGGTCTTGTTCTACTTTAGGTGATGCACAGGCAAGAAGATTAGGAATAAGAATGAAAACAGAAAGCGGAAATCAATTTGTGGCAACCTTAAATAATACAGTGATTGCCAGTCCAAGAGCCCTTATTGCAATCCTAGAACAACATTATCAAAAGGATGGTACTGTTAAAATACCAAAGGTTCTTCAGCCATACATGGGTGGAAAGGAAAAGATAGAGAAAAAGTAGATAATTTATTTTATAAAATAAGCATGCATAAATTAGTTATTAAGAAATAATCTTATTACAGAAATAGAATATAAAAAAATAAAAAAAATAAAAGAAATGAATTTAAAATTAAACTTACAGACAGATTTGAAAAAGAAGTAATTGACTTTTTAAATATTGAAGTAGGAAACATATTTAAAGGATTGACGATAAAGGAAATATTAACGGAGTAATTGGTAATATTGATTTATTGCAAAAAAACAATAAAAAATAACATTATGCCTTCAACTTTAGTTTTATTTGATGTTGTTGTAAATGAATTAAAAGGAAAGAAATATATTCAATTTATTGTAGCCAAAGTCAATATAAAGGCCATATTAGATTGAATCAATAAAGAAACAACATTACTAAAAATAAAAAAAGTGAAAATAAGAGGATATCAACAATAAAAAATTAGTGTATAATTTAAAGTTGAAAGGACTGATTTAATATGAATAAAAATTTTTATTCAATAAAAGAAGTATTATATGGATTAAGAAAAGAATATATTATGTATTTAAATGATATGAATAATTTAAAAAAGTATCTAATAACAAGAACAGATGAATTTCAAGATTTTAATTTGGTTTTAGGTAAAAATCGATTATCAAAAATTGAGAATAATAATTCAGATCAAATCACATTTATCCCTAATGGTCTTCCAATTTTGTATATTGAATTAACAAATAGAAAAAATAAAATCAAAGATTATATTATAAAAAATATTTTAAGAGAAGATGATCCAAAATATATTTGTATACCTGATATTAATGGAAAATATTTTATTTGTAATGATGATTTATATATAAAAAAAACAAAACAATTTTCAACTGAAGTTAATGATATTATTAGTAGTGAATTTGTAAAAAATTTAAATTACTCTACTGTTAAAATATATAATAATAGTACTTTTAATTTAAAATTAGATTTTATTAGTATTAATATATCAAAATTTATAAATAAGCAAAATTATAAATTAGTATATTTACCTGTAGAAAATAAACTAAAAGTTTCTACTAATATCATAAATGATATTAATAGTGAATTTATAAATAATATACTAAATACTAAAATTCCAAGTGAAATGCTATTATCTGAATATCAAAATATTATTGAAAAAGATTACGATGAAAATAAAACCGATAAGCTTGAAATCCAAAAATGTAAAACATTATAAACTAGATTATAAAAAATATCATTAATAAATTTATTTTACATATAATAGTAGTGTTACATCATAAAATTTTCATTTTATAAAAAAAAATCTATTGACAAATGAATAAAAACAAACTATAATTAAAAATAGTTTAAAAAAAGGAAAGAAGAAGTATCCACTTCTCACCCGATTACGAATAGTTTTGGGTTTAATGCTAAAGTATAAATTTATTTATTTTTATTTTGGTTTATTGTGGATACTTGTAAGTATTCACTTTTTTTATGGAGGTGTCGAATATCGCAAATAAAGATAAGGATTTGTTTATAAATGAACAAATTAGAGCAAAAGAAGTAATGGTTATTGGACCAAATGGTGAAAAGTTAGGTATAAAGAATATTAAAGATGCTTTAACGCTAGCTAGTTATGCTGGTTTTGATTTGGTGTTAATTAGTCCAAATGCAACTCCACAAGTTTGTAAAATTATGGACTATAATAAATACAAATATGAAAATAAAAAAAGACAAAAAGAAAATCAAAAAAAACAACGTGAAACAAACCTAGACATCAAAGAATATCGTTTATCGGTTACAATTGATGTTCATGATTTTAATACACGTATTGTTAATTCAACCAAATATTTGGAAAAGGGACACAAAATTAAAGTTAGTATTCGCTTTAAAGGACGTGAAATGGCTCATCCAGAACTTGGAAAAAATGTATTACTTCGATTTGCCGATACTTTAAGTAGCATTGCAAGCGTTGAACAACAACCAACTTTGGAAGGTAGAGTAATGTCCATGATGCTTGCACCAAAAAAAGAGAAATAGGAGGAATTAAAATGCCAAAAGTAAAACAAAAGACACATAAAGGTACAGCCAAAGTATGTAAAGCTAGACCAGGTGGAACTATTAAAATAGGTCATCCCGGAACTAGACATAATACAGGAAAGAAAAATACAGCCTCAAATAGAAGCGGAAGAACAGCTTCACTTTTAAGTAAAGCAGATTATAACAGATTAAAAGATATAATAAAATAATTGAAGGAGGAATTAAAATGCCAAGAGTTAAAGGTGGAACAATTCATCGTGCCCGTCGTAAAAAAGTAATGAAAGAAGCAAAAGGGTACTTTGGAAGCAAACATAGATTATATAAAACAGCAAAAGAGCAAGTAATGCATTCAGGAAAGTATGCCTATAGAGATAGGAAACAAAAGAAAAGAGATTTTAGAAAATTATGGATTACTAGAATCAATGCAGCATGTCGTGAAAATAATATTAGTTATTCAAAATTTATCAATGGACTTAATAAAGCAGGAGTAACAATTAATCGTAAGATGTTAAGCGAAATCGCAATTGATAGCCCAGAAGCATTTACTAATTTAGTTGAAATAGCTAATAGTGCACTAACTGGAAAGACAATTACTAAAAAAGAAAAAACTACTGAACCAAAAAAAGTAGAAAAAGATGAAAAAATAGAAACTAATGCTGATTTATCAAAAATGACTGTAGCTGAATTAAAAGAACTTGCAAAAGAAAAAGGAATTGAAGGAATTTCAACTATGAAAAAAGCAGATTTAATTGCTGCATTAAAATAAAGATTAAAGTGGTTCTTTGTCAAGTAGTGTTGGTAACGTCCAAAACTAATGATAAAATGAACTGTTGAAGAGGGTCAAAAGACCTTCTTTTAATTATGCTTTAATGGGATTAAGTAAACCTTTAATAAGCATAACTCTAG
>CANQIS010000022.1 GCA_947624115.1 uncultured Bacilli bacterium | reverse complement strand
TATGATGAAATTCAAAAAATAGTTAATCAAGAAATGCCAACAACAGAAAAAGCAACACCAAGTAATCAAAGAACAACTACTACTTCTAGTAAACCAGCAGCTTCTACAGGAGCTAGTACCAATACAACTGGAAGTTCATCCAATTTAGGAGGAATGGTTGTTGGTGCAACTGGAAATTCAGAAAATTCAAATAATAGTACTACATTAATTTCTAATGCTCAAATTACTTATGCTGGTACTACTAATGGAGATTTTGTACCATTAGAAAATTTGGGAACACATGGTCAGGGGGATATTGTTTCAATTTCAGGTGAAGTTGCAGACCCAAAAGATCAAGAATATTTGTATAGGCTATCTCAAATAACGGGAATGGATTATCCATTATTAATGGGATTATGGTGTTCAGAAAGTGGTGCTCGTAGATATCTTTATCCACCAGAAGATAATGGTGGAGGCACATTTGGATTAACATATGGTGCTACATTTGATATAATAAATAACGGATATGTCAAAGATAGTGGTTCTGGCAAAGTTTATCAGAATAATTTTAAGGATGCAATAAACAATGCCGTTACGCAGGCTTATATGGAAACATTTGGAGTTGAACCACCACCTGAAACTTTTTCAAAGGGAAATGTGTATTACGATTCGGCTGTTGCTTCTTGCTCTTTGACTGATATGTGGTATGATTGGACAGGTGGAGGTAAAAGTACTGTAGACACTATGGATGAAGCTTTTAGAGGATATACAGGCTTTGATAGTAAACCTTTCCAATATTATAAACCATTAAATTACGCTACTCAAATTAGAAACAATTTAGGATGGGAGTCAGTTGATTATCAAACAGTAATGAAAAATCAACATAATCAAGATAAATTTACAAGAAATTTAGATTGGTAAAAAAATAATTAAAAAGAAAAGGAGAGAAAGAATGAATTTAAATATTAATTATGACGAAATAAGAAGTATAGGAAATCAAGTAAAAACAAAAGCAGAAGACTTTAGAAGTCTATTAACAAATATAAACAATGTAAATGGACAAATAGCAAGTATATGGGCAGGAACAGATGCAGCAAAATATACAGATGCAGTAAATACACAAGCACAATTAATGAATCAATTAGCAACAGTAATCACAGAAATCGGAGATTATATGATTCAAGTAGGAAATGCATACCAAACAGCAAGTGAAAGTAATGCAAATGCAATAAATATACAATAAAAAAGAAAAGGAGAAATAAAAAATGAATTATTCAAAAATATCGTATGATCAATTAGAAACACTAGCAAACGAATTAAATCAAGCTTCAAGAAATATGGAAAATATATTAAACGAAGTAAAAGAATTACTAGATAGAGTAGGAAATACCGAAGCATGGCAAGGAACAAGTGCCCAAACAGCTCAAACAAAATTTAATCAATTAAGTGCAAAATTTCCAGAATTTTATACAGCAACAGGAAAATGTTATACACACATAATGTCAGTTATTGAAAATTATAAAAGTGTTGATGCTTCAGTATCAAATTTATAAAAATAGAATAGATTGTTATAAAATTAAATAACCAATTCGATATTTTATTAATATTAGTTATTTAAAACTGGTTAATAAAAATAACTGTCAAAAAAAACATAAAATGTAAACTACTGAAGAATTTTACAAAGATTATTGTAAATTTTTCAGTAGTTTTTAATTTTTATATTAGGAATTTCTTTTCGAAAAAAATTAACTTAATGTTGATAAATATAATTTTACGTAGTATTATGTTAAAACATACTTGGTGGTGATAATATGATAATAAATAAGGAGTATAAGTTTAGATTATATACTAATTGTGAACAAAAAATATTAATAAAAAAATAATTGGTTGTACTAGATTTATATATAACTATTATTTAAATAAAAAAAGAAAAAATGAAAAAATTAGAAAAAATTGTAACGAAAATAGAAAATAAAATACATAAACATTTAGATTTTACATTTTGTCAAGATAATAATTCAAAACTTAAACAAAAAGACATTAAAAAATTTAGAGTTAAGTTACTATTCACAGCTGATTTTAAAAAATCTCGCAAACCTAGATAATATAAGGGTTTGTAATTATTTCAGAAAAAATTGTTAAAAATGTCAATTTTTTCAAAGTGGGAGATTTATATAAAAAATCTTTGTTTTTTATATGTCAATTCCCAATTTTACAATATTTTAATACCAAAAGTGGTAAAAATTAATTTTTTTCTATTTAGGCTGTGAATAGTAACAAAAAGACATTAAAAAATTTAGAGTTAATACATAAATTTAATTTAGCTATATTAGATAAAGTAAAACTGAGATATAATAAAAATTTAGCAAAGATTAGCAAGCATTTATCAAATAATATTCCAGAATTTTTTTACTAAATTAATTAGTTACTTGTTACTATCTAAATAGAAATTACATTTACGTTTCTTTAATAATTAAATTTAAATTAGATCAAGTTTTATCTAGGCTAAATTAACTTTTATTAATTTTTTCATATTTTTATTCTAACCAAAGGTAATTTTTCCTTGAAATGTATAATAAAAAATGGTAAAATTCTATTAGATAATAGTTGGAGGAACCTTATTAGCAATAATCAAAATCTTTATTCTAAATATATATCAAGAAGTAATGAAATCTTACCATCAATTGCTGAAAAATATGGATATCCAACTTCAAGTCTAATGGATTTTAATAATCTTAAATCAAAAAAATATTGAAAATTCAAATATAAAAAATACTTATAAAAATATTGTCGTCCATCTTTCGTATATATTATTGACTTTTTATTTAAAATTTTCTAATGCCATTAATTTTAAATTAAAGTAGAAAAATAATCATATATGTGTTGAAACAAGAATGAAATCAAGTCATAGATGCAACAATAATAATAAAACTACACAAATTTTAATATAAACAACATGATTTACACATTGAAAAAGAATTAAAGCGTTAGTTATAAAAAATGTTAACATTAAGAATTACTAAAAATCATACAACTTAAAAAAAATTATGCATGATTATATAACTAATTATGCTTATTTATTAAGCTCAATTAGTAATAAAACAATTGTCGCTTTACTGCGATACATTATAGTGCATATTTAAAACACATTATCAGAAAAAATAAATTTAATTTAAGGCATTTTTATGTACACTTTAAATAATACGAAAGGATGAAGTTTATTATGAATAATAAATTACTTGTTTTATTATATATTCCTACTATTGAAAAAGAATATAGTGTAATAATACCAATTGGAAAAACCATTGGGGCTATAAAATATTATATGATTAAAGTTATCAGTGATTTTACTGATATAGATTTTACAAATGAAATGCAATTATATGATAAAGAAAATAAAAATGTTTATGATGATAATTTATTAGTCAAAGATACAGATATAAAAAATGGTACAAGACTTATATTAATATAATAATTTAGAAAGGTTTGATAATATGGAACAAACGAAATTAAACTATGAAACATCTACTAATATAATTAGTCAAATACAAGAATATATTTCTAAAATAAATACTTCAATTACAAAGTTAGATGACAAATTTTCTAAATTGACAACTGATAATGTATGGAATAGCAATAATGCATATGAACTACAAAATAAAGGGTTAAACATTATAAAAAAATTTAAAATAGAAATTAGTGATTTAAATGCAACTATCAATCAATTAAATACAAATTTAATTAAGTATGAAAATCTTGAACAAAAAGTAATTGGAGCTTTAGAAGGAACAAATAAAATATAACGGTGAAATTATGGAATACAACAAAATAGATATTTTAACAAGCAAAACTAATATAACAAATTATAAAAAAGAAGTTAATGAAAGTAAAAATTATATGAATAATGTTTTTTTACAAGAAATAAATAATAACAATTGGAAATGTAAAAGCAAAAATACTTTTATTCAAAAAATCGGAGATTTAACACAAGAATTAACAGATTTTGAAATGACTATGAATGAAGCTATAAGTACCATCGATACAATTGCAAAAATTCAGGAATTTTTGAATCAAAATGCTACATTGTTAAATGAAAATAAATTATTAGAAATAAGCAATAACCCAATTGATAAGGCAAAATTAATAAATAATAATGAAATGATAAATTCTAATAAACAAATTATTGAACAATTAGAAAATCAAATAATTACTAAATGGGGCGATAATAATGAATGACGAAATATTAATTTCAGATATAATATTAGAATATTATAATGACTTTTTAAATCAAAAGAATAAATTTGTTGAATTAAATAATAAAATTGATAATAGTTTAGTAATCTACTCTAATTCAGATATAGCAATGATGATCAATAGTAAAATAAAAAGAAAATTTGAAAATATTACTGCAGATATATGTAAATTAGAAAAATGGTGGAACCAATATTTACAAGCTATGAATGAACTAAATAATGGATTTACCATAACGAATTATGATCAAACATTTAGTACACAATTTAATGATGCAAAACGTATTTATAATGAAGAATTAGATTAAATGTATAGGGGGAATTATGTTTATATTTTTGATAAAAAATGATTATATAAGAAGTTTTTCATTACCAAGTCAGTGTTATGGAATTTATTGGGTAACAACAATTACAGAAAGTGGAGAAGAAAAACCTTTAATAAGCATCGAAGCACATGACGGTAAATGGCAATTTAATAGCAATGCTGATGCATCGATCATAGAAAATAAATTAGAAATTCAATCCAAAGTGTTGGAAGAATATAAATTTTATAATATATATAATAAACAAACAAAAAAATTTGAAATGCTATACTGCACTCCTATGTATGATAAAACTTTTACAAGATATTATGTAAATAAAACAAATATAATTATTGGAAAAGATCCTATATCCGATATTCAAATTATTAATCCTAGTGTTGATAGTAGACAAGCTGAAATAACAATAGAAAAAGATAAGTGTATATTATATAATTTTAGTAACAAAACAGGCGTTTATGTTAATAATAATCGATTATTAAATGGTATTGAATTAAAATCTTCGGACACTATTTTTACTTGTGGTGTAAGAATTGTTGTTATCTTTGAAAATGACAAAATAATGTTAATGATAAATAATCCAAAAGGCTGCGTCAGAATAAACGATATATATTTAACAAAAATAGATGAAAAAAAAATAAATGATAATTATAATGAACTAACCGATGATGAAGCAGTTGTATATAAAGATGATCAATATTTTAATAAAAGACCAAGATTTAAAGAAAATATTGAAGAATTAAATATTGCAATTGATACACCTCCAGCTAAAGAACAAAAATCGGATATGCCAGCTATTTTAAAATATGGACCAATGATTACAAGTGCTGCCATTACATTGATATATGGTTACATGACAATTTCAAATTTGATAAGATATGGAAATAATTGGTCTACTGCCTGGCCATCATTTGCTGTTTGTATTTTATCATTAATGGCTACATTAGTTTGGCCATTGATCATTAGTAAATATACAAAATATAAAAGCAAAAAAATAGAAAAAAATCGTATAGAAAAATATAATAAGTATATTAAAAATATAAATCAACAAATTAATGATAATGCAAATAAACAAAAACAAATCTTGATTGCCAATAGTCCTTCGCTAGAAGAATGTAAAAAATCGATTGAAACAAGAAATATGAATTTTTGGAATAGAAGAGTTGAAGATGACGACTTTTTAACAGTTAGTTTAGGCTATGGTGAAATGCCAATGAAAATAAATTTAAAAGTTCCAGAAGTACATTTCTCGTTAGATGAAGATGAATTATTGACAAATACTTCTAAAATGAAAGATAATCTACCAGTTTTATCAAATGTGCCAATCGTATATAATTTTTATGACAAAAAGGTTACAGCAACCATTGGCGATTATAAGTTAAATAAGAGTTTTGTTGATCGAATTATTTTTCAATTAGCAGCATTACATAGTTATGATGATTTAAAAATAGTTGTTTTAACAAGTGAATTTCATGATAATCAAAAAGATTGGGATTATATAAAAATATTACCACATTCATGGAACACAGAAAAAGATATAAGGTTCTATGGTATAAATAAGGATTCAATAAGAGAAATTTGTTATTATTTGGATAATAAATTAACCCAAAGATTAGAAAACAAAAATAATAAAAAAGATTCAAATCTCCCATTTTATTTAATTATCACAGATAATTATAAGATAGTTAGAAACTTTGATTTTATAAAAAGATTTATTGAAACCGATGAAAATGTAGGTTTTGGTTTATTAATAATTAATGATCGAATTTTTGACTTGCCACCAGAATGTGATGCATTTATTAATGTAAACCAAAATCAATCAGAAGTTTTTAAAAATATTTTAAATGCTGATGTTCAAAAGTTTGTTATTGATTTTAAAACAAAAATTGATATGTTTAAATATTGTCAGATTATGGCTAATATACCTATTATGATAAATAATAATAGTGGAAGCCTAACTGATAAAATTGGTTTCCTAGAATTATACGAAGTAGGCAAAATAGAGCAATTAAATGTTTTAAATAGATGGAAAGAGAGTAATCCAATGCTATCTCTACAAGCCTTAATAGGACTTGGTAAAGGTGGAGAAAAAATTTATTTGGATTTACATGAAAAATTTCATGGTCCGCATGGTTTAATTGCTGGTATGACTGGAAGTGGAAAAACAGAATTTATTGCCACCTATATACTATCCCTTGCAATTAACTACCATCCAAACGAAGTTCAGTTTATTCTAATTGACTATAAAGGTGGAGGATTGACAGGAATTTTTGAAAACAACATTACAGGTGTGAAATTGCCACATTTAATTGGGACAATTACTAATTTAGATGATAATGAAATAAACAGAGCTTTAGCGTCAATTGAGAGCGAATTAAAAAGACGTCAACGAGTTTTTGGTCAAGTTCGTGAACAATTGGGCGATAGTGTCATTGATATATATAAATATCAACAATTATACCGAAATGGTGTCATTAAAGAACCTATTTCTCATTTATTTATAATTTCAGATGAATTTGCTGAATTAAAAAGTCAACAACCAGAATTCTTACAACAATTAATTAGTATTTCTAGAATTGGTCGTAGTTTGGGAATTCATTTAATACTAGCAACACAAAAACCTTCTGGTGTTGTTGATAATCAGATTTGGAGTAATTCAAAATTTCGAGTTTGCTTAAGAGTACAAGAAAAGTCTGATAGTACTGAAGTTATTAAATGTCCAGATGCAGCTTTACTAAAAAACGCTGGGCGCTTTTATCTACAAGTTGGCTATAATGAAGTTTTTGTTTTAGGACAAGCTGCCTGGGGTGGTGGAAATTATATACCACGTGATAAAGTAAAAAAGAAAAACGAAAATTATATTGACTTTATTGATAATATTGGATATAGTCTCAAAAAAATTGATATGGATAAAAAAAATGAAACGAATGTCAATTATGGTGAAGAAATAAAAAATATTGTTCAGTATCTAAATCAATTAGCTATGGATGAGGGAATTAAAAATAATAATTTATGGTTAGATAAGATACCTGATTATATAAACATTGATGAATTAAAGAAAAAATATGATTATATAAAAGAAGATTATCATTTAGATGTTCCAATTGGTGAATATGACATTCCTTTTCGTCAAAGCCAAGAATTACTTACAATTCCATTCTGTGAAGAAGGAAATGCTCTTGTTTATGGTTCTACAGGAAGTGGTAAAGAAAATTTCATTATGACGCTTTTATATTCTGCTATCACGGATTTTACTACAAATGAATTAATTTGTTATATTATTGATTGTGGCACTCAATCATTAAAATCTTTTTCTGGAATTCCACAGATTGGTGATGTCATTGAAGCTGATAACACTGAAAAAGTAACAAATTTATACAAATTTTTATATTTTATGCTAGATGAAAGAAAAAATTTATTTGAAAATTTTAATGGCGATTATAATTTGTACTGCCAAAAAAGTGATTCAAAAGTACCTAGTGTATTAGTTATTATAAATAATTACGACTCATACATTGAACAATATTCATCATTTGATGAAACATTAATTCAACTTACAAGAGAAGGTACAAAATTTGGAATTTACTTTGTCATAACTGTTTCTAATTCAAATTTAATTAGAACAAAACTTCAACAAAATTTCAAATTAACATATATATTGCAACAAAACAACATATCAGATTATACTAACATTTTAGGAAATGTAAATAAAAAATATCCTTCTAAAATTTTTGGACGTGGAATAATTAAAAAAGACGATATATATGAGTTCCAAACTGCAATGATTTCTGATAAAAATAGAATTTCAGAAGTTATAGAACAAATTAAAGAAATATTAAATAGTACAAATAGATTAAGTGCTATAAAAATCCCAACCTTACCAAGAACAGTTTCTAAAGACGATATTCAAGCAAAAATTACAAAAGATGGTATGGCTATCATAGGGGTTGAAAAAGAAAGTTTGAATATAGCTAAATATGATTTAAAAAACAACTATATGAATTTATTCCTATCATTTGATATTAGTAATATGTCGATGTTTTTAAATCCTTTTATTTCTCAAATATTGTTTACAGATTACTTTGATTTAATAGTTATTAATGCAGAAAATATTAGCGTAAATCAAGGAGCATATACTTATTATGACAATGGTTTTGATGATATAATTGATAAAATAAAAGAATATGTCAACAACAACCATCAATTATACGAAGAAAATAACTTTGATAAATCAATTATAAAAGTAGATAAAATATACTTATGTATTATTATTGGCTTTGATAGCTTAAAAAATAAGCTTAACATGCAAAATAAAAATGACATAGGCAATATATTTGAAACCGGAAAAGACCTTGGAGTTATAAATTACATAATTGTTGATTCTATCGATAAAATTAAAAAATATGAATATGATTCATGGTATAAAACTGTTGTAAATAATACAAGAGGAATTTTCTTTGGTAACGGAATGATGGATCAAATGGTTTTGAAAATTACAAAAAATGATCGAGAATTAAGAGCTGATATAGATAATAATTTCTGTTATATTATTAGTCATGGAAGACCTGTCCTAGTAAAATATGTAGAAAAATTTGAAATAGATGATTCTCTATAACGTACGACTTGAGGTGAATTAATGATAGATATAATAATTCCTGCTTATAATGCACATAAGACAATAGAGCAAACACTTTGCTCTATTGCCTATCAATATATAGCTGACAAACTAAATGTATATATAGTTAATGATGACTCAGATAAAGATTATAATGAGTTTGTAAATTTTTTTTCAAATTTTATAACAATTAAAGAATTAAAATTAGAAAAAAATAGTGGACCAGGTGTTGCTAGACAATATGGAATAGATAATTCTAAAAGTGATTATATAATATTTATGGATAGTGATGATTGTTTTGCAGATATTTTTTCTGCAAAAATTTTATATGATGCTATTACAGAAAACGATTATGATGTCGTTATAGGCTCTATTGCAGAAGAAACAGATGATGGATTTATAATTCATGATGGCAGTGAAGTTTGGCTTCATGGAAAAATATACAAAAGAGAATACTTGAAGAATAATGATATTCGTTTTACTGATACATATTATGATGAAGACAATGCTTTTAATTCATTATTATTTTTAGGAAATCCTAAGAAAAAAATAATATATGATAAAATATATTTATGGAGAAAAAATTATACGTCACTTACTAATAAAAATAATGGACAAGATAAAATTAATGCATTCACAGATTATATAGAAAATATTACTTGGTCACTAGAAAAAGCTATCGAGAGAAATTATGACTATCATAAAATTGCAAAACTTGCATATTATGCATTATTGTTTATATATTATTCATATTTAATTTATTATCAACTTCCTGTTGGTGAAAAATTAATTGCAAAATCAAAAAAATTAAAAAAAATCACGGAAGAATATAAATTAAATGAAGAAGAACAACTAGAAGCAATGAAAATAGAATTTGAGATTGTATATCGAACAAATGATAATAGATATTTGCTTAATCCATTTACTTCATTTGATAATTTTCTAAATATGATAGATGAGGCTGGTGAAGAATAATGATAGATATAATAATTCCAGCCTATAATGCCCATGAAACAATAAAAAATACATTGTTAAGTATCTGTTTGCAAACAATGAAAGAAAAAATCAAAGTATATATCATAGATGATTGTTCAGATAAAGATTATAGTGAAGAAATAAAATTATTTAAACAATCAATTAATATAGAACAATACAAAACCACCAAAAATAGTGGACCTGGAATAGCGCGACAAGTTGGTTTAGATAATTCTCAAGGTAAATATATAATATTTATGGATAGTGATGATTTATTTGTCGATTGTTTTTCTGTTGAAAATTTATATAAAAATTTAGAAGAAACAGAAAATGATATAGCCATTGGCTATGTAATACAAGAGGATTATGAACATAATTTAAAAAATGAATTAAAAGAAGGCAGTTTACACGGTAAAATGTTCAAAAGAGCGATCATTGACCAATATCAATTGCAATTCAATGATACTAGTAATCACGAAGATTTGGCATTTTATTTATTGTATTTATTAGCAACTGATAAAGCAATCTTTATTGAAAATAATATATATTTTTATCGTTACAATCCTAATTCAATTACTCAAACCGATAGTTGTCACTATCATTTTAATACCTATGGTTTATATGTAAAAAATATGTGCTGGGTATTTGAAAATGCCGAAACTCGAAACTTTAATGAATTAGAAATAGCTAAGGATGTTTTTTATTCATTAGTTATATCATATTGCAGATATTTAGAAAATTATTTTAATGAAGATGTTAATAGAATTTTAAAAGAGGCTAATAATTTATATAAATATTACCTAAAATATAAACAATTTTTAACAGAAGAAATTGAATTTGAACTATATAATTGTGTTGAATTAAACTTTATTCCTCCAATTTCGTTGAGAGACTTTATATATTTGATAGATAAACATAATTATAATGATTAATACTTTATAAATAAGTATAAAGTTAGGAGTAGATTAAAAATGATGTCTTATGTTTGTGTATTATCAAATGATAACTATTTAAATGGTGTCTTAATTTTAAATGAAAATCTAAAACATTTAAGTACTAAATATAGTCTTTTATGTCTAATTAATAAAAGTATAAGTATTGAAACTAGAAATATTCTTGACTATTTTAATATCAATTATAAAATAATTGAAGAACAAACTTATCTTAATATTCCCGCTAAAAGATATAATAACTATGTTTTAGACTTGCTAAATATATTTTCACTTACAGAATATAAGAAAATAATTTATTTAAATATAGATTTACTTATTTTAGAAAATATAGATAATCTTTTTGATGAAGAACCTATATCTATGCCACAAAATTTATTATATGAAATAGAAAACTATAATCTATGTATATTGATTATAGAACCAAATATCAACGATTTTAATAATTTAAAGAATATCGCATTCCAATTAATTAACAATAAAGACAAAATAAATATCTTGAGATTGATTAAAAAATATTTTAATAATATTAATTACTTACCAAAAGAATATGATGTTATTAGAAAAATAAATAATTTCAAAGCAGAATATTATGAAGATTTTATAGATAATTATAGAATAAAATACTCAGTAAATTCTTTTAATAATAAAATTGAAAATCCTAAAATTATTCATTTTGTTGGAAATTTAAAACCATTTATGATTAATAATTTTTTTGATGATACTTACACTTTTCTATATACTCATTATTTAAACATAGTCAAACAAAAACATAATAGATATAAATTGCGTAATTCATCTGATTTAATTTCCGTCATAGTACCTATTTATAACAAAGAAAAATATTTATTTAGATGCCTAAACTCTATATTAAATCAAACTTATACTAATTTAGAAATAATTCTTATAAATGATTGTTCAACTGATAATAGTTTAAATATTTGTTTAAATTATCAAAAAAAAGATGACAGGATTAAAATAGTTAATAACAAAACTAATTTAGGAGTATCTGCCTCTAGAAATATCGGACTTGATATCGCAACTGGTAATTATATTGGTTTTATTGATGCCGATGATTATGTAGAAAAAAATATGTATGAAATTTTATTGTGTAATATTAAGCAATACAATTTTGATTTTATGCAATGTGGAATATATATAGATAATAAAGAAATTAGAAATAATAATTCTAATATAAAATATTTTATTGATGATGATGTAATAGTTTATTATTTAGCAGGTAATTTTATAAGCAATATGGTTTGGGATAAAATTTTTAAAAAAGAAACGATTGGAAATAAAAGATTTAATGTCAATTATAAAAAAAATGAAGATACACAATTTATTTTTGATATAATTAGTGATTGTAAAAGCGTTGGAATGATTAATAATTTACTATATTATTATTCCAAAAACAATCCTGCCTCATTATCTAGTAATTTCTCTATGAAAGCAGATTATAATTTGTTTGAAATTGTCGAAAAAGTTGAAAATTATATAAAAGACAAATATCCTAAATATATAAAATTATTTTATTGTTTTAAATTGGCACATTTATTTTATTATTTCAACAATCTAAATGTAAAAAAATTTAATGATGCCGATATTATGTTTTTCTTGAATATAAGCTGTAAAGTAAAGCAATATGTAGATAGTGTTAAAGAAATTGATTTAAATAATAAAAAAGATTATAATAAATTAATTAATATGCTAAATAATATGGAAAATAATTTATAAAAAAGAAAAGGAATGAAGTATATGGAAAGAGAAAATTTTATTCAAGAATTATCATTAAAAAACAATATAACAAAATTTTATGAAATATTAAAAAATAAAAACTATGAGGGAATATATGAACTTTATGGAAAACAAGCCTATTTGTTATTTGCACCAAGACAATATAAAAAAGATGATATAAATAGATTAATGTCAGAAAAAAAATACGGTGAATTATATAGTAAATATGGAAAATTAGAAACATTTTTTGTCAAAGATTTACGAAAATTAAAGAAAACAGAAATTAAAATGTTAGAAAAACAAGGACACTATGAGGAAATATACGAACAATATGGAGAAAATGAATATAATAAAAAAATTCATACATATAAACCATATGATATTTATAATGAAACTGGAAAGAAAAGCAAATTAGTTTTATACAAGGCAAAGCATTATAGTGCTAAAGGCTTAAAAAACATTTTAAAAATTGCTTCAATTGTTCCAATAAGTAGCATGGTACTATTAGGTGGTGTAAATATTTATAATCAGAACGTAGCAGCTAAAAATACTGAATTATATGCATCAGAATTACAAGCCTACACTGAGAATCTATCAGAATATGCTGATTATATTAATTCATTAAATCTTGATGATACACAAATTATTGCCAAAGTATTATATGATGAATGGAGTTCAATTGAAGGATATGGAGAACCAAAATCTGATATATTTGGTTTATGGCGACTAGATTTATCTAATGAAAATGCAACCGGTAAATGTCGTCAATTAGCCGATAACTTTTCCGCTACAATGAACGCTATCAATCCAGAATATAATGCTAGAAACCTAATTGTATATCAAGATACAAATTATTATGGATATAACAGTATAGCAAATATTTATCGAAATATAACAGATACTCCATATGAAAATTTAGCTCCAGATAAATATGTTGATTTATCAGTTGAAGCCAACCCTAATTTGAAAGATGAAAATGATAATTCTATTCCATTAAAGATAAGTAAAATAGATAATACGCAAAAACTTAGTATGGATAATTTCAAAGTAAGTGTAAATATGACACAGGATGAATATAATCAAACAATTGGAAATCATGTTATAACTATCATGGATATTCCAAATCAAAAATTGCCGATAGTTGTTGATGCTACAAATCCATCTATAGGAGTATTAAAAGATGGTAAAATTATTATGCTTTCTACTATTGAAGGAAAAGGAATAGAACATGTTCCTATAGGTGAAATATTCTTTAATTCAGTAAATACTAACATTAAATATTATGCTGATAACCTAAAAAGTTATTTAAGTGATGAATCAATTGAAGAACTAAAAGATAAATATGGAACAGATGCTTTAAACAAAGCATTAAATGAAGTGATAAATATAACAAATAATAATTCACATAAGATGAAGTAAAAAATCTTAAAATATTCGAAAATTTAATTAAAGTACGATAAAATAATGATAAAGAATTTTTGTATAAAAATATAATACATAGTAGGTGATTATCAATGATAGATATAATTATAACAACACACAAATTTCAAAATAAGTTATTAGATACATTAAACTCTATTATCAACCAAAAAAAAATACCAAATCTTAATATATATATAATTGATAATTTAACTAATTATGATTATTCAAATATATTATCAAAATTTAATGAAAAGTTGAACATTACTTTAAAAAAAATAGATAAAAATATGAAACCAGGTTATTCTAGAAATGTTGCTCTTTCTATTTCAAAAGGTAAATACATAGTATTTATTGATAGTAACGATGTATTTAATGATAAATACTCACTTTCTAATTTATATAATAAAATATCCAAAGAAGATTGCGATGTAGTGACTTCTAAAGTCTATAAAAAAACTAATAATGAAATATATGAAAATGAATTAATTGGTTTACAAGGAAAAATATATAATAGACAATTTATAGAAAAACATAATATTAAATTTAATAATACAAAATGTAACGAAGATTATGCTTTTAATTCATTAATTAAATTACATGATGCTAAAATATCAAATATAAACACTGTTACATATGTGTTGAATAACAATTCATTTACTAGAAAAAATAAAGAAAAATATTATAATGACGATGCATTTTTTTTTGCTAAAAACTCATTTGATACTATTAAGAACTCAATTAAAAACGAATGTAATATAATAAAAATAATAATGTATTGTGTAGAGTCTATTATAGGTATATATTATAGATTTAAATTAATAACAAATAATAATATTAAAACAGATGTAACAGCAATTTCAAACAAAATTTTTAAGATATATAAATTTTTAAATCCTAATGTTACTATTTACGATTATATAAAAAGTCATAATCTCATTTCTGATAATGAAAAAAAAGAATTTAATCAATATTTAAAGCGTACTATTTGTTTAACAGAAAAATTAACTAATTATCAAAGAAAGGAAAGAGGTATGATTTTTAATCCAACAGATAGTTCAGTCAACTGTGATAGAGCAAAACATATAGAATTAATGTATGAATTTAACCATCAAATGCTGTACGATCACGAAAATATTACGATAAAAACACTCGAACAACAAATGTTTGGATATTTTGATTGTTCATCAGTAATAGAACCACCGGTTTATTCATCTTGTGGTTGTCAAAACGTATTTATTGGAAAAAAATGCTTTTTAAATTTTAATATTACGTTTATTGATGATGGAAAAATTTTAATTGGTAATAATGTTATAATAGCGCCTAATGTCCAAATAATAACTGTTAATCATCCGATTTGCCATAAAATTGGAAGACATAATCAAATCTATGCCAAAGGTATCACAATCAAAGACAATGTTTGGATAGGAGCTGGTGCTATTATTTTACCTGGTGTTACAATAGGTGAAAATAGTGTTATAGGAGCAGGTAGTGTCGTAGTAGAAAATATTCCACCAAATGTTGTAGCTGTAGGTAATCCTTGTAAAGTAATTAGAAAAATAAACCTTTATGATGAAATTTTTTATGATGATAATTTATTTATCAAATAATTATAATTTCTAAAAAAAGATAAACAACTAATCTGAAATATTTATAATTTAATATAAATTAAATTATAAACCATAAAGAAACAGAAAGTTTCTTTTTTTCTTAACAAATAATAGATATTTTGATATAATTATCTTGGTAGGTTGAAATATATGCAAAAAAAAATCAAAGATATAAAATTAAATTATATACAGTATGGAAATGAAAATAGTGATAGCGTTATTTTATTACACGGTTGGGGACAAAATATTGAAATGATGAAACCTATTGGTGATAATTTGACTAAATATTTTAATATTTTAATTATCGATTTGCCAGGTCATGGTTTAAGTGAAGAACCCAACAAAGTTTGGACCGTTTATGACTTTGCTGATTGCCTTCATGAATTATTAATTTCATTAAAAATAGATAATCCTATTTTGATAGGTCACTCTTTCGGTGGTAAGATTTCGTTAGTTTATAGTAGTAAATATAAAGTAAAAAAATTAGTACTACTAGCTAGCCCATATAAACCAGAGATTGAAAAAATATCTATTAAAACAAAAATATTAAAACAAATGGCTAAAATACAATTTTTAAAGCCATTAGCTAACTTTACTAAAAACCATATTGGTTCAGTAGATTATAGGAATGCTAGTGAAGCAATGAGAAAAATCTTAGTTTCAACTGTCAATTTAGACATTACAGAAGATGTAAAAAAAATTAAGTGTCCAACTTTATTGGTATGGGGAGATAATGATACTGCAGTACCATTAAAAAGAGCTTATGAACTTGAAAAATTAATTAAAGACGCTGGCGTAGTCGTTTTTGATGGTTGCACACATTATGCCTATTTAGAACGATTAAATCAATTAATGAAAATATTAGATAGTTTTTTTGAAGTGGAGTGTTAGTTATGAAGTTAAAATTAGGAGTTATATTTGGAGGTGCTACAGTTGAACATGAAATTAGTATTATAACTGCAGTGCAAGCTATGGAAAATATGGATAAAGAAAAATATGATATTATTCCTATTTATATTTCTAAAGATCGTAATTGGTATACAGGAAAATTATTAATGGATATTAATTTATATAAAAATTTTGATGATTTAAAAGGGTATGCTAAAAAATGTACTCTATATCATAAACAAGGAAAATTTATTTTGCAATCTATTGGCTTTTTAAAAAAAAATATTACAGAATTAGATTTAGTCTTTCCAATTGTACATGGTAATAATGCTGAAGATGGTACTTTGGCTGGCTTTTTAGATACGATTGGTATTCCTTATGTTGGAAGTAAAGTTTTGGGATCAGCACTTGGTCAAGACAAGGTTGTTCAAAAACAAGTCATGAGAGATTCAAAATTACCAATAGTTGACTATATATGGTTTTATGATAATGAATATTACATTGATAAAGATAATATATTAAAAAAAATAGAAAAATTAAGTTATCCAGTTATTGTTAAACCAGCCACACTTGGTAGTAGCATTGGAATAAAAATAGCAAACAATCAGACTGAATTAGATGAAGCTATTTATGAGGCCTTAAGATATGATAATAAAATTATTATTGAAAAAATGGTTAGCAATTTAATTGAAGTAAATTGTGCTGTCTTGGGAAACTATGAATACCAAGAAACTAGTTTAATTGCGCAAATGAAATTAAAAAATGATATTTTAACTTTTGATGATAAATATATTGGGAATGGAAAAACAGCTAAACAAAACAATTCCATAAAAACAAATTTAACATTGGATACTAATGGTTTTACAATTCCAGCTAAATTAAAGCCTGAAGTAGAAAACCAAATTTATGATTTAGCAAAGCAAACATTTAGAGTTTTAAATTTAAGTGGAATTGCTCGTATTGATTTTTTAATTGATGGCAATAATAACAAAGTATACATAAATGAGCCTAATACTATACCAGGTAGTTTATCATTTTACCTATTTGATAAAAATATTAAAAATTATTCAAAATTGTTAGATGAATTAATTACACTAGCAATAAAGGATTATAAAAATAAAATGAAAAAAGTTACATCTTTTGATAATAATGTTTTAAGTACTTACAATTCTAATGCTGGATTAAAAAATTCATATAAATAAAAAAATTGATTACAAATCAATTTTTATACTTTTGATACTTGGACCTTTTATTGGATTACCATCAATATCAAAACGTGAACCATGACATGGGCAATCCCATGTTTTTTCTTGATTATTAAATATTAAACTACACCCCATATGAGGACACTTATTTTTCACAATATGTTCTTTATTATTTTCATCTAAATAGCTAACACACTCAATGCCATTTAATTTCTTAAAACATATATTCTCATAAAAATCTTTTTGCTTATTAATTTTACTATCTATAAAAGAAGAAACATTATTAATATTATCCACAAAAATATTTTTTAATTGCTCCATATTTATTTCCCGTTTTGGATCAAATATATCAATATATTGATTACTATTTTTTAGAATTAAATCACTAATTATTTTACCAGCTAATGTTCCATTGGTCATACCCCATTTATTAAAACCTGTTGCAATATAAAAACCTTTATTTAATTCACCAATAAAAGGTAATTTATCACTAGTAACCAAGTCGTATGTATACCATAAATTAGTTACTTTATTTCTAAAATTAACTTCAAAATTTTTAATTAAATTTTTAAAATTAGCTTGATTATTTAAATTCCTTGAAAGAATACTTTCAACACTAGCATAAATTATAACATTATCTTTGTGATATCTTATAGAAGTTATTGGTGCCTTATTAGTTATAGCATTAAAATTATCTACTTTATCAATTTTTGATGCTAAAACATATTCTTTTTCTAAATGTGTTTTAAAAGGAATAAGACCTGGTGTGATAAAGAAAGGGTAGTGAGTAGCTACAACTAATTTATGTGCTATAATTTCACCATGATTTGTATAAACCTTATATCCGTCATTTGTTTTTTCAATTTTTAATGCAGTCGTATTTTCATATATTTTAACATTATTATCTAATAATTCCTGTGTTAATTTATATAAATACTTAATTGGGTGAAAAATAGCTGTATTTTCAACTTTAATAGCGTATTTGCAATTAACATTAATTGGTAATTTACTTAAACCTTTATATTTTAAATTAACTTTATCAAAAAACTTTTGTTCATCAATAAAATCCTTAATTTCATTGTCATTATCAGTATAAACATAAGAAGAATTTTTTTGATAATCACACTCAATATTATATTTCTTTATATTATTTTCAATTAAATTTATAGACTCAAGCTGAGATTGTAAATATTTAAGACTAGTATTAAAATCAAAAATTTTTTCTAATTTATGATAAATTAACCCCTGTAGAAAAGTAATTTTTCCAGTTGTGTGCATTGTTGCACCACTTCCAATTTTATTTGCCTC
Source organism: uncultured Bacilli bacterium (assembly GCA_947624115.1). GTDB lineage: Bacteria > Bacillota_I > Bacilli_A > RF39 > UBA660 > CAJLIR01. The sequence goes on along the minus strand of CANQIS010000022.1, from coordinate 445 downwards.
AATTAAAGTAATATTTAAGTTACTATCTTTTAAATAAAGTGCTGTAGATATACCAGTAATACCACCACCAATAATCAATATATCAGTAACTATATTTTTATTTAAAGTTGGAAGATTAAAACTATTTTCTAAAGTCCAAATAGATTCCTGTTTCATAATATCACCATTTAATGATGATATATTATTTAATTTTTTATACTTAATTTAGTTAAAAAGAACAAAATTCAAAACAAGTTTTGAATATTTAAGTTCACACTTAAATGTTTCTGCTTCATAGCTTTCGTTTCCTACCTGCTCCACAGACTTAAAATCCGATAGTCGCTACCGTACTTGATAATTTTTATTATTTTTATTATTTTACTTTATTCATAGTTTACTTGTTTTGAATTGCAGTTCGTCTATATGTTGACTTCTTTCATATATTGTTTTAAACCTTCAAACATGA
>CANQIS010000021.1 GCA_947624115.1 uncultured Bacilli bacterium | reverse complement strand
TGGTGCCGGAAATAGGACTTGAACCCACAACCTACTGATTACAAGTCAGTTGCTCTACCAATTGAGCTATTCCGGCAAAATGGTGGGCGATATAGGACTCGAACCTATGACCCCCTGCTTGTAAGGCAGGTGCTCTAACCAACTGAGCTAATCGCCCATTAACTCACTAGACACGTTTAATGATACCATCTATCTGATGTTTTGTCAATAGTATTTTTTAAATTTATTTGATAACATTACTATTTCTTTGTAAATTTTCGGATATCCAAGTTGGCAATTTTTTAGCAAGTGTTTTAAATCCTTGGCTAGTTTCAATAATTTTTTTTCTTTTTTTAGCACGATTTTTTTTATATTTAATATTTTTTATACTTAATTTTAATTTGTTCTGTTCTTCATCGACTTCTAAAATCTCTACATATATATTTTCGCCAATTTCAACAAAATCATGTATATCTTTAACAAAATTATGTGACACTTCAGATATATGAATTAAACCACTGAAATATTCGTCAAATGAAACAAAAATACCATAAGATGTTATTCCTGTCACAATTCCTTGAACAATTTTTCCTTTTTGATATTTTGTCATAGAAACACCTTCTCTTAGTTGATTATATCATATTTCTAAACAGTTTAAAATAAGTTTACTTTAATTTTATTTTATTTTATTATATAATTATTTTGGTGATTTTATGAATGAACAAATAGAAAAAATAGTAGCAGTAATTGAACAATTGCAACCTTTTTTAATTGCAGATGGAGGCAATGTAGAATTTGTAAAGTATGATAATAACATTGTTTACATCAAAATATTAGGTGCTTGCCAAAATTGTTCAATGTTAGATATTACAATAAAGGATTTAATTGAAACAGCAATTATTGAAGAAGTTCCTGAAGTTGTGGAGGTAAGATTAGTCTAGCCTTGCTTTAACCATTCGATCTCTGGTATTTTGAAGTTACGATTTAAATAAGAATTTACATCATGTAGTAATAATTCATATTGGTCACATTTGACAAGAATTTGTGATAGAGTATTTTCGTCAGTGTTGTTATAGATTATTTCATCACATAAATCAAAATAGTAAGATGGATATAGTAATCTGCTTAAAAACATAATAGCTTCGTAATTAGTAGAAATCATGTTATCTATATAATAAGTTATTTCATTTAATTGTAACATATCATAAAAAAATTTAGTTTTGAAATACTCAGTAGCATCTCTTGTTTTAGAATCAATAACAAATTCTAATGGGTTATATAAATCAAATAATGTATAATTATTTTTAATACGATGATGTGATACGCAAAAATGTTGACTATTTGGTAAATCAAGCAATAGTTGAATACCATTTTCAGCAAGACCTATATAATAATTTGAACTCCTATTAATTAGTGGGAATTTTTTTTTAAAATTAGAAATTTGATATTCAAAATAATCAACCTTTTCAATCCATAAATCACGCCATTTTTTAATAGTAGTTAAATTTTCTAAATGTAGATTGATTGTTACTAAGGGATAATACATTATACTATTTATATTTAATTTTTCATCATTATATTTGCCCATTTTTAATAATACATATAATTTATTATTAATGTTAGTTGCCAATTCATTTTGTTTATTTTTTATTATTTGGTGACAATAAATGTTGTATTTTTTTAACAAAAGACTTAAGTCGTATGAAAATTGTAATTGCTGAGGTTCATAATTAAATTGAATTAATCCATAATCAATTCCATTAATGGTAAATTTATAGTATTGATTATTTTGATATATATTTGTAGGATAAAGCTCATAATAATAATTAATCGCATTTTTCATATAGTCACCCATTTAATTTTATGCTAAAAGAAAAAAAATATCTATCTATTGTCTAGATAGGATATTTTTTATATCAGAAATCATCAATTTACAATTATTTAGTTCATTTGTTAATCGATTATTTTCAGCTATTAATCTTTCAGTATTTTCTTTTTCTTTAAAATACAAATCTTTGTAATTATCTGATATTGTATTATTTTGAACATTATTAATTGGTTGAGCAGATTGAACATTTATGTCTTGCACAGGTTGTTGCATGTTTATACTTGGCTGTGGATTTTGTACAGGTTGTTGCATATTTTGAATACTTGGTTGTGGATTTTGCATTGGCTGTTGCATATTTTGAATACTTGGTTGTGGATTTTGCATTGGCTGTTGCATATTTTGAATACTTGGTTGTGGATTTTGCATTGGTTGTTGATCAAAAATATTAGGTTGACTTTGTTGTGGAACAGGATCTATATTATTTGGTTGTTCATTTTCAACATTTATAGTTGGATTGTATCCCATATTTAACATATCCACAGAATTTGCTAAAAGTTTTAAAGCTCTGCGATCAGCAACTTTAATATTTTGTAAATCTGTATATGGAAGGTCATTTACAACGGCATTTGCATTTGCTCTATTTTCTTTAATAATACGTTGCAAATTTGTTTTTACATTTGTCCATTCAACATCATCAATTATATTTGTACCTATTAAACTACCATTTTGTTCTACAATTTTTGTTACATATATATTCATATGTCCTTGTGCATCTACTTCATGCAATGAAAAAATAAAATATTTATTATTACTTTCACTAAAATATCTAACTACTTCAACTTGCATCTGTTCATTATTCGCATTTATAATTACTATTTTTTCCATAGTTTTAAATCCTCCCTTTTTATTCTATTAATTATTATAACTAAAAATTATTATTTTTTCAACATTTTTAAAAATTTTTTTTAATTTTTATAATAAGCAAAAATATTTATGCTTTTGTTGAATGTTAACTCATCATATTTTATTAGTGTTTTAATACCATAATTGTCATTGTATATTTTAACATAATTGTCGTCTACAAATATAATGGAGTCATTAATATATTTTATTCTTTCTATATCTTTTACATTAAATAATAAAATTGGATTATTTGGTTGTTCAACATAAGCTTTGTAAACATTATATCCGTTTAATGTTTGCTCATATAGATAATAATAACCAGTTTTTTCGCCACCAATTTTATCTATTTTAACATAATTTTGTTCAAAAATTTTAGAATCAACATTAGATGTAAAAATTAATTTTTGGTTAATAGCGTCATAAATTGTTTTTTCTTCCCATTGGTTGTTATTATAAAATTTAATACCTGTATCGGCATTTCCTACTTCGATTACTTTTTTTGTGTTAATATCAATTTCATATTGTTTCTTATTATCAATATCAATTAAATAAGCAAAATTATCGACAACACCTTGAAAATAACTATTGAATGATATATCATGGTCAGTATTAATATTACTATAGCCTTTTAAAGTCAAATCTATAAGATAGAAGCTATTAAATTTGTATGTACTATTATAATCAGCAACTAAATAGTAATTTTCAATTTGAGTGCTAATTTGTTGATTATATATATCGTCTTTAAAAATAATTTGATTAATGATATTTTGGGAATAAGTTGGATTTATACTATATAATCCTTTATAGCTATTTAATCCAATGAACAAGTTTGATTCTAAATTATCTTCATAAACAGTTACATTTTCGGTTGTTGTTTGAGTGGTTGTTTCATGTTTCCAATCACTAATGTTATATTCTTTCAAATCATTTATAAAGTTATCTATTTTTGAATCAGATCCTTGTATATTATAGTAATAAGTGGTTATATCATCATTTTGACAAATAGCATCATGTAATATTTTATCTCCTATATAAATTGGTAGAATACAAGTATAATTATCTGTTTGAATGTATTTTATATCTTTAACAATATTTTTCATTTTTTGAAAATTGTGATAAGTTTTAATATAGAAATGATTATTACCGTCAGTTATTTCTAAAAAATAATTATCTCGTTCTTGTTTTTGATTTGCGATATATGTTTCTTTTATCGATATTTCTTTATTATCAATTGTTTTTTTATATGTTGTTTCATATCCTTTATCAAAAAAATTAAATACAATTTGAATTAGGTAATATAAAACAAATAGTATGATTAATATTTGCAAAACCCTTTTCATAATAAATTCCTCCCTATGTTAATTATATATAATATTTATTTAAAATTCAATCTATTATTATAATAAAATTCATAATTTTAAATACTTAATTTTATAAGTAAATGTTTCATTAAAAATTTTTGATGCTTACATGTCAATTTGAAATTAAAATTGATAGTTGATACTGTACTTGATATTTTTTTCTTTCAATTATAGTCTTTGTATTTTTGCATTTTGATTTATTCATATGTTCTTTTATTTCATTTTAGATCCGTATTTACCACATGGTGATTAATTAATATATAATATTTATCTATTTTTTACTTTCAAATTTTCTTTAATATTATTTTCTATGTAGCGTTTGATTTTTAAGTAATTTATCACAATGAAAATTATAACTATGATTTTTAATGCAATTTAAAAGAAGATTTAATCTTCTTTTTGATTGGTTTGACCATATTTTTGTTTTTCTTGAATCATATAAGTTGTAACATTTGATTCTATTTCTGGTAATGCTGATTTATCAATATTAGAGAATGCCACAAATTCTTTAATGGTATCTATAAATACCTTTCCCCATACAATACCTGTTTTTATCTTTATATCATTAAACATATCTGGGGTAATCGCCGTAAATAAATAACCAAATAACATTCTTTTTTGACCTAATAAAATTCTTTTATTTGTAATGGCAATAACGTAGGTGGTAATTATGTCTAGGGGATTTGCGTTTTTTTGGGCTACAAACGCATATAAAATTTCCTCATCACTATTTAAATGTTTTTCTATAACTTTGCAATGTGCTTTCAAACGCCAACAAATTGTCATTGGATATTTTCTCTTAAATTCTTTTACCATTTCATATAATGATGAACTCATATAAACATCTTCTCCTTTTTTAATAATTTTATTATATCATATATATATAAATTTTGGTATATTTTATTTTGTAGATGATAATTTTTTATCATCTTTTCTTATAATATTATCCATACCTTTTACAATGCTATTGCATGGTATAATTCCTCTTACACTAGTAAGTGGGTAAATATTTGAATATGGCATTATAATTGTGCCAGGATTTAATATAGAACCACATCCTATTTCAACATAATCGCCTAAAAAAGCTCCTACTTTAATTAGATTTGTTTCTAATGTTTCTATGCCATTTCTGATTACGATTGGTTTTTTATCACTTTTTAAATTAGAAATAATAGAACTTGCTCCCATGTGGGAATGAGCTCCTAATATGGAATCACCTACATAGCTAAAATGTGGTATTTGAACATAATCATATAAAATCGAATTTTTAATCTCACAAGAATTACCAAACACGCAGCGTTTACCGATAATTACATTTCCTCTTATATAGGCATTACAACGAATTTCGGCACCATCATCAATAATACATGGGCCATGAATTTCGGCACTTTTATTAACGATAGCATTTTTATGTATCCAAATATTTTCTTGTTGTTTTATATAGTTATTATCTAATGTACTACCTAATTTGATTATATATTCTTTAATATTTGGTAAGACTTGATATGGATAAGTATATGTTTTAATAAATTCATCGGCAATACTTTCATTACTAATAAAAATTTCTTTTGTACGCATAAATATCTCCTCTTTTATATATTATATAATATAATTATTTATTTGAGTAGTGTTTATTTATAATATATATTTTATAATAGTTTTTGAACTACAAATTGATATATAGTTATATTATTTCATCAAATATAAGTAAATCTAATGTAAGTTAAATATATGATTATTAAATATATTGTTCATTTTTTGAGTTTACAGAGTATTAGTATATAAATTAGCAAGGCAGTCCTAAACTTGTTATGGCGTATTACTAAAATATTCTAAATATTTTCTTGTGGTTAATAAAAAATTTATTTATGTGGCAAGAATTAGGATTTAAAGGAATGATATAATTATGTTCAAGTCATTAGAAAAAATATAAAAAGTAATTAAAAGATAATAAATTTTATTGGCTAAATGCAATTATTTTAATTCTATTAACTACTTATTTTAAAAATTTTAAAAAAATAAAACTTATCTTATTTATATTGTTCTAGTAACACTTTATTGTAATATATTTTATAATTGATTATTAAAAGAATATAAAAATATTTAGCAATACAAATATTATTGAAATAATTGATATTTACGTAGATGTTATATATGAAATAGCTGGAGTAATTATACTAATGTTAATAACTTGATAAATAATATTTATCACACTATTTTAATTTAAATAATAAACATTTATCATTTTTATATCTTTTATTAGTAATGAATAATTATTAGCATATTCTCTTAATAAATGCTTATAATAAATAAAGTTATATATAAATTATTTATCCAAATTTATAATACAACTAAACTTAAAATAAATATATTTATAAAATTATAAACTTTGTCTTTTTTAATTTTATTTTTTACTAATAAATCGCTTATTAATAAAATAATAAACAGATATAAATAACATACATCATATCAAATATACCAAAAATATTTATATAAATTATATTTAAAATAATTAAATTTATCATTTTTATTTTTTTGATAATAAAATTTTCTTTTTTTCATAATAAAAAATCACTTCTATCTTAATTCATGTATAACTAGAAATTGATTTTTTGACAACTTGCGAAACGTAATTTTTTATACCAAAAATTGTTATGTCTTTTAACTATAAAAGCGATAAAAATCGAGTATAAATTATTACCAAAAAGCAAAACTATAAATGGAAAGGAGGAAATTTCAAAATGGTCAAAAATGCATTAAAGACATTTGCGATTTCATTCATGATAATGATGATAAGTCCAATGCTAAATGCTAAAGCTGCTACTAGTCAAACGGTTAACGATCAAGATTCATTAAAAGCTGCCTTAGCAAATGAAGAAGTTACAACTATAACATTAAGTAGTGATATCAACACAACTGAAAAAATTAATATCACAAGACCAGTAACTATCGATGGTAAAGGACACACAATCAAATATGTTGGTACATTTGGTTCAAATCAAAGTAGCGATAATACTATTTGGAGTGGAATTTATATTCTTCAAGTATATAAGACTTCAGCTACAATTAGGGATATCAAATTAACTGGCGGTAATGCAGCATTATTAGTAAATGGATCAAATGTTAAACTTGAAGGTACAATTGATGTATCTGGTAATGGTTTTGGTGGAATTGAATTATCACAAGGTGCTGGCGTTGAAGCTACCTCAAAACTTAATGTAGATAACAATGCAAATATTGTAAATACCAGCGATAGTGAAAATAGACCAACATTATGGGTACCAGAAGACTCTGATCCTGCTATTGTGACGATGAATGGAGAAACACAAACAATTAGCTCTGGAGATGAATTAACATTAACAGAAGTTGAAGCTTTATTTAACATAAGTAATCCTCAAACAGGAGATTCAATTTTTTTCTCGTTCGTATTAGGCTTAATAGGGATGATCATATTTATTGGTAATTTTAAAGCAATTAAACAAAATTAAGGAACTCTATAAATGAGTCCCTTTTTTGATTAATTTTGCTTGAATGACTAATTTATCACCTGAATTACCACTGCAAGTAGATAAAGTTAAAATTTTATCATCAGTGCTAACATCAGTATCAAAATTACGAAAACTTCGATTGAACATTAAATTTAAAAATTTTTGATAACTATCGTTGTTATTAAAATAAGTCGTAATATAATAATTTTCATTTGGAATAACATAAACACTAAAAATTTGCCATAAAGAATCATATTCTAAAGTTGATAATTTAATTATATGATTCATATTATTTTGATACCATTCATCGTTCAAAACATATCTTAAACTACCAAACATCGTATCATCAAGTCTTGAATGACCATAAATAATAGTATTATGTCCTAAATCTTTTAAATCATTGCGATAATCTAAAAAAATCCAGCCAGCTTCATTCCAGGTATTGTCAAATGAATGATTAAGATAATATTCATTATCGATAGTTTGAACAACTGGATAATCAACATCAGTACCTAAAACTTGTATCCAACCAACTGTATTTTCATTCTGCATTAATAGTTCATCAAAATTAATGCTTAAAAAATCTAGATCGATGTATTTCCAATAAAGATTGTTTTTATCTTTAGGTGGATTAATTAAGGTATTTTCAACAACCGTCATATCAACTTTTTCAATTAATGATAAATCCTTTAGTTTTTGATTTAATACTTTATTTTTATTGTTATCTTTTTTCCAAACTATAATATTAAAACTAGCATACAACATAATAATAATAGATATTAACAACATAATATAATTTTTTGAACGTTTTTTTCTTAATTTTTTTTTATAAATTTTTCTCTTCATTTCAACACCTAGTTTCTATTATTTATTATGCATTAAATAAAAAAATTTATGTCAAGTACTTCTTTTTATAATGTAAAGATTAAAAATAAATAAAAATTTTTATATAAATCATGATAGAATATGATTAGGTGGTGTTAAAATGTCGCATATAATTAATAATTTATATCTTTTAGATAAAAATGATAATATGATGTTAATACAAAATTTTTGGGATAGTAAAAAATACATAATAATTATTATGTTTGCTTTTATAATTTTATCTATTTTAGTAGTTAGTTTAAAACCTAAAAAGAAAAAAGAAAAGAATTTTGTTAAACCACATAATGATTCTGTTTTAATTAATCAAAATAATATTGATTCTAAAGAAATTATCCAAAAAATAGCCTTTGATAAATTAATTGAATTAAAAAAAGCTAAAATGAATTATGATTTAAATACAATAAAAAAAATAACTACAAATAATATTTACGATTTATATAATGTTCAAATAAATACATTAAAAACTAAAAAACAAAAAAATATTATTCAAAATACAAAGTATATTAATTCATATATCACAAATTTAACTACAAATGGTAATATACAAGTAATAAATTTAAGAATAATTATTGAGAATTATGATTTTATTGTTGATAATCATAATAAAACAGTTTCAGGACTCTATAATCAAAAAGTAATGCAGACATATGAATTAGAATTAAAAAGGGATATTAATTCAGATAACTGTATTATTCAAAAAATTCAATTGCTATATGAAAGGGCTATTTAAATGAAAAAAAATTATATTATTTTTTTGTGTACTTTATTCATTTTATTTTTAGGAATAGTTTATAATCCTATTACAATTAATGCTGATTCAGGATTCGATTCTAGTTGGGATAGTGGTAGTAGTTCTTCTGATTGGGATAGTTCATCAGATTTTGACAGTTCATCATCAGGAGGATATGTTGGAACAGGAAATATCGCAATGTTTTTTATTTTTGTTATTAGTTTAATAATCTTATATTTTATTTATTATATTGCGGTTAATAAATTTAATGCTAAAAATGTTGGAAAACCACTTTTTATTATTTTCTTAATTATATCATTTTTTACAGTTGGAATTTCTTTTGCTATAATGATTATATTTATAACAATTAGTATTAAGTCTAGTGCTAACAAAACAAACAAGAATATGAATTATTCAATGCCTCATTTAACAGAACAACAAATTTTAGAGTTAGATGCAAATTTAAATATTGAAGAATTTAATCAAATTGTTTTTAATACTTATAAAGATATTCAAATAGCCTGGATGAATTTTGACTTAGATACAATCAAGAATTTAGTTAGTGATGAAATTTATAATATGTATTCAATGCAGTTGGATACTTTAAAAATTAAAGGTCAAAAAAATATAATGCAAGAAATAGAATATATTAATAACTATATTTCAAACATAACATTTGAAAATAATGTGGAAACAATTAATACTATTTTAACTGTAGAATGTTTTGATTATTTAGTAAATCAAAATAATAAAGTAGTTCGTGGTAATAAAAAGCAAAAATTAATTTATACTTATCAATTAACTTTTACTAAATATACTACTGATAAAAAAATTACACATTGTCCAAATTGTGGAGCCAAAATTGATATTAACTCAACTGGTGTTTGTGAATATTGTAATTCTACTATTATAAATCAAGAAACAAAATGGATAATGACTAAGAAACAAATGTTAAATCAGAGGAGAAAATAAATGGAAGAATTAATAAAATTAGATAATACTTTTTCGGAAAGTAAATTTAAAACAAAAGTCGATAATATTTTTGTTATGCTACATATCTCATTAATGACTAATAATTTAAGTCGTGTTGATCATTTTATAAGTGATAATGTCTTTAATGAGTTTCAAACTAGATTAGATTATTTAAACCAAAATAATCAAATCCAAATGTTTGATGAATTAAATGTTAAATCAACTGACATAATTGATATTAAAATAACAGATAATGAATTTATTATAACTGTTAAATTAATATCTAGATATATGGATTATATCATTGATAAAGATTCTAAAAAGTTAATTAGTGGAAACAATACTCATCGTATTGAAAAAGAAAACATATTAATATTTACAAAAAAAAGGACTGTTAAAGAACAAGGGTTTGTAAGAAAATGTCCATCATGTGGTGCTAATATGGATATAAATAATAACGGTAAATGTGAATATTGTGGTACAATTTATAATACTGAAGATTATGATTGGATACTAACTGATATTTCAACAAAATAAAAGACTCTAATTTGAGTCTTTTGTATTTATCTTGTCTTTCCATTATTTAAAAATTTATTAGTAGTATCATAAGTTTGATTGTATACCTCATTTAATATATAATTATCAATATTATGATTTATTTCATTAATTTTAAGTTCCATGTATTCATTAAATTCATAAGGATAATATTGAATATCAAGTCCATTAATATGGTATGCAACTCTTCTAAAAATTCTAATGAATTTATCCGTTATATTAGATTGGATAACATCATTTCTAGTAATTAATTGTTCTTTTAAATTTTCATTATCATTAGCTGAAAGCTCTCTAGATAAATATCTAATTGGTAAATATGGAACAATTTTTATAGTATTTATATTTTGAGCCTCAAGCATACTAATAAAGGCAGTTAAAGAAATAATAGTTGATGGCGAAACATCGGAAATATTTTCTGGATAATAATTACTATTACCGTTTATATAATTTAAATATTCAACACTTTCATGATCCATTACCCCACTATTTAATTTATATAATTCCCGTTTAATACTTTTAAAATATTTATTTTGATTACCTAAACTATTATTTGATTTTGGATTAATAATACTATATATATAACATTCTTTTTGATTTAAGTTTTCAACAATTCCATAAGATATCGAAGGTAAATCATATTTTAATATTTCATTATCACTATTAATCAAAGTAAAATCCATTTTATAAGGTGTTTCCATAAAAACTGATTGCTTTTGATTTGATATAAATAATTTACTTGCTTGGAAACAATCATTTAATGAAACTGATAAACCATTATTAATATATTCAAACGTATTATCATTTAAAAACGCAATATTACGATTTAATAAATCAATTGGATTATTAAAATCTTCGGTTGTTGCATTAGCAAATAAATATGCGATTAACATTTTAATTTGATTATCTAAAACATTATTAATAAACATAGGAAATTTTGGATTTTTTGATAGTGAAATTTTAATATATTCATTCATTTTTTCAAAAAATAATTTTTTATTTTTTATAATTAAAGTAGGAAAATTATTTTCTTTATAATTAGAAAATTCTAAACTATTATTATTATAAATCATAGTATTAAAAGCAATAGGAAAAAAATCACCATCTATTTCAATTTTTCCTAAATTTGCTTCATTTATTATTTGATTAAATAAATTATAATACATAAAAACCACCTATAATATTTCAATTTTCCATAAAAATTGTAACATCTATATCAATTTTAGTCAATTTAATTAATATAAAAACGATTTAATTAAATCGTTAATATTCATAAATACCTAATATTTTATCTTCTGTTATACTAGATATTTGATCCATTTGCCATTTATCATTAGATTTTGTTAAAGATAAATCTAATGTATATTTTACTTTTTCTTTAGCTTTTTTTAATTCCGACAATTTATAATCAATAAATTTTTCTTGATCATAATTATTATCTTCATCTAAAAATTCTGTAGGATTATCTTCTAAATATTTGTTTACAGCTTTATTAATTTTTGAATAGTCATAAACTTCAATTTCAACTTGAACAGTAGCTGTATCTCCGTTAATAATCTCATCTTTTACATCATAAATTAAATTTTTATAATGCTTTTTCATTATTTCTTTATATTCTTCCTTTTGCGATGAATTCATAGTTGTATCACTATTAAGTGTATCATTTAAATCACTTATCACTTCTTGATCCAAAGTTTGATAATTCATAAAAAACATTTCAACTTGCTTTGTTGGTGTATTATTTAAATCCTCACCACAACCACTACATAATAAAGAAAACGCTAATAATAATGTAAAAAAAGTTTTTTTCATATATTCCCTCCATTTTTATAATGATAAAATAATACAATTTTATACTATAAATTATATAATTGTAAAATTTTATGTAAACAATTATCATAATAAAATTAATTATTCACTACTTATGATAAAATTATAAGTAGTGATAGTCTGAAAAGGATATTTGTTATGACTATATTGAAGGGAGAGGAATTCATGATTACTATGAATAAGAAAAAAATATTGTCGTTGTTCATTTTATTTGTACTTTTTTTAGGAATAATATATAAACCGTTTATAATTAAAGCCGATTCTGGATTTGATTCTAGCTATGATAGTAGTTCCTCAGACGATTATAATAATTCTTCTAGTGATTCTTATATTTCGTCATCAGATGATTATTATAGTGGTTCATCAAATGGTGAATATCACTCTTTTTCCTATGAAAGTCTAATACTTATTATTTTTATTATAATAATAGCGTTTATATGTTCTCCTATAACAAATGGAATAAATCATATAGATAGATTATTTAATAATATAATAGGTTATATTTTTTACCTCTTATTTGGAAATATTAAAGTAAGATTAGTAACAATAACAATTATAGGTATATATATATTACCAAAGTTAATAACCGTACCAATATCATTTATTGCAGGATTATTATCATTCATAATTATTATAGTATATAACGTTCGTTTATTAATGAAAGGTTCTGATTTTAAAAAATTACCACCAAAATTAACTAATGAAGAAATAAGGGAAAAAATACCTGATTTAAATATTCAAGAGTTTAATAACCAAGTGTTTAATATATATAAAGAAATTCAAATAGCTTGGATGAATTATAATATTGATTCTATTAAAAATTTAGTTAGTAATGAAATTTATAATATGTATAAAATGCAACTAGAGACACTAAAAGTCAAAGAGCAAAAAAATATTATGCTTAATATTAAATATATTGATAATTATATTTCAAATATAATTACAGATAATAATACTATTACAATAAAAACCGTTTTAAAAGTAACTTGTTATGATTATATAATTGATAATAAAAATTCAGTTGTTAGAGGTAACAAAAATAAAAAATGTCATTACACTTATTTATTAACATTTACTAAAGAAAAAAATAAAAATATTAGTATATGTCCAAATTGTGGAGCTAAAATTAACATTAATTCGTCTGGTATTTGTGATTTTTGTAAAGCCACTATTATAAATAATGAAAATGATTGGATAATGGTTAAAAAAGAAATGTTAAGGCAAAAATAATAAAAACTAAAAAAAATTGATAATGAACTAAATTCATCAACAGTTAAAACTGTTATTCTAGATATTAATTAAATATCTAGAATTTTTTGGCATCTTTTTAGCAAATAAACTCATCCATTTGACGATTAATGCAAGATTTATCAATTTCAATAATTTTATTCTAAAGTATCTATAAAATAAGCTTCCTATTTATTATTTGGCTTAAAAAAATATTGTATAATTAATAAGTCAAATACAAATAAATTTGTTATAAAAGTTTACATAACTATTTTAGTAATCTCTCATATAAAAATACTAAAAAATATAGTAAATTGTCTTTTTTCTGAAAAATTTTAATACGAAAAAGACCACTTTTATTAAGCGATCTATAATATTTATTATCTTACTTTAATATGTACTTCACGTAACTGTTGCTCTGTAATTTCAGTTGGAGAGCCCATTAACATGTCTTGACCACTAGCGGTCATTGGGAACGCAATGGTCTCACGAATACTTGCTTCATCGTTTAGTAACATTAACATTCTATCAATACCAATTGCCATTCCAGCATGTGGTGGTGCACCATATTGAAAAGCAGTATACAATGACTTAAATTTATCTTTTAATGTTTCTTCATCATAGCCAGCGATTTCAAATGCTTTTTTCATTATCTCTATGTCATGATTGCGAACTGCACCACTAACAAGTTCAATTCCATTACAAACAAAATCATATTGATATGCCAAAACTTGATTTGGTTCTTTGTTTAGTAAACTATCCATTCCACCCTGTGGCATACTAAAAGGATTGTGTGTAAATATATAATGTTTTTCTTCTACATCATACTCAAACATTGGAAAATCGTTAATAATACAAAATTCATATACATTAGGATCTTGCATATCAAGTCTTTTACCAAGTTCAAGCCTTATTTGACCTGCTTGTTTACTTGCTTGTTCTTCATTTCGATCAGCTATGAAAAATAAAACACTGCCTATTTTTAAATCTGATCTTTCAATTAATAATTTTTTATCTTCTTCAGTTAAAAATTTATCAATTGGACCTTTAAAAGACATATCATCTTGAACTGTAATATAGCCAATTCCTGGCATACCAATGCTTTTAGCAAAATCAACTAATTCATTAAACCAACTATTTGATTTTGATGCTAAATCATCTACTTTAATACCACGTACGGTAACACCTCTAAAAGGTTTAAATTCTGTATTTTTGAAAATATCACTTAAATCAATTATTTCTAAAGGAATACGTAAATCTGGTTTATCACTACCATATTTTAACATAGCTTCACGATATGGAATTCTTCTAAATGGAGTCTGTGAAACTTTTTTATTACTAAATTTAGAGAATACATCTTTAAATATTTTCTCACCTACCAAGTAAACATCTTCTTCTTCGGCAAAAGCCATTTCTAAATCTAATTGATAAAATTCACCATATACACGATCTGCTCTTGCATCTTCATCTCTAAAACATGGTGCAACTTGAAAATATTTATCAAATCCACTTACCATTAATAATTGTTTAAAAATTTGAGGTGCTTGAGGTAAAGCATAAAATTTACCATGAAACAGTCTTGATGGAACAACAAAATCTCTAGCGCCTTCTGGTGATGAGGCTGTTAAAATTGGTGTTTGAATTTCTGTAAAATTCATACTTTCCATTTCCTGCCTTAAAAATTTAATAACTTCGGAACGAAATATAATATTATCGTGAACTTTTTTGTTTCTTAAATCTAAGTAACGATATTTAAGACGAATTTCTTCATTAACTTCTTTAGATGTCATTACTTCAAATGGTAAAACATTACGTGCTTTACCTAAAACTTCGATTTTTTTAGCAACAACTTCAACTTCACCAGACTTTAAACGAGCATTAAAATCTTCTTCTTCACGTTTGCGAACATTACCAGTTAAACAAATAGTTGATTCACGTGTTAGACCATTAAACATAGTATCATCATTGCTAACAACTTGCACAACACCTTTTTCATCACGAATATCTAAAAAAATTACACCACCATGGTCACGAATATTTTCAATCCAACCTGAAATTTTAACGTCTTTACCAATAAAATCATTATTAATTTCACCACAGTAACAATTGCGATATTTATTTTCTCTCATAATTACCTCTTTTCAATTTCACTAATCATCATATTTCTAGTCATTGCTGGATTAGCCTGTCCACGTGTTTTTTTCATAACTTGTCCAACTAAGAAATCAACGATATTTGTTCTTCCTTGTTTATATGTTTCAATCGCAGTTGGTTGTTCATCTAATACTTCAGTAACAATTTTTAAAATTTCATCTTCGCCTCCAATTTGTTTCATACCTAATTCTGAAACAATCATATTTGGTTCCTTTTTATCTTCCATAACTTTATAAAAGACTTCTTTACTTTGCTTAGAAGAAATTTTGCCATCTTCAACCATTTTTATTAAATCAAATAACATTTGGGAAGTTAAATACATATCTTTAATTTCCATTTCGTTTTTATTTAAATAACCTAAAATAATACTTGTGACCCAATTGGAAGTCGATTTTGGATTGGCTCCTAGTTTTAGTGTATCTTCATAAAAATCTGCAATACTTTTTTCTTTAACTAATATTTTGGCATCATAAGCGGATATTCCATATTCATTTATATATTTTTCTTTTCTTTCATTGGCTAGTTCTGGAATTGATTTTTTGATTTCTTCTAACCATTCTTTAGATATTTTAAATTTTGGAATATTTGGTTCAATGAAGTATTTATAATCGATTGCGTCTACTTTGCTACGCATATAAATAGTTGTACCTGTTTCTTCATCAAAACGTCTTGTTTGTTGCTCCATTTTATCATATTCGCCAGATTCTTTTAATTCAATTTGCCTTTCAATTTCGTAATTAATAGCGTCTCTTACTCCACCAAAAGAATTTACATTTTTTATTTCAACTTTTGTTCCCCAATTTTTTTCATCAGTCTCATCTAAATTTTTATCCATAATTGAGACATTAACATCACAACGAATCTGACCTTTTTTACTATCGGCTTCGCTAATGCCTGCATATTGATAAATTGAACGCATTGTTTCTAAAAAGGCTACAGCCTCGTCTGCCGAATGAAAATCTGGATAAGTAACTAATTCCAAAAGGGGTACACCAGCACGGTTATAATCAATTGTTGAACAAGTTGCATAGTGATCGGAGCTGGCTGCATCTTCTTCTAGGTGGATATTATTAATTCTAACGGTTTTTATCAAATCACCACACTCGTATGATAATGAACCGTATATCCCAACAGGTGCTGGTTTTGTTTCTTGTGTAATTTGAAAACCTTTTGGTAAATCTGGATAATAGTAGTTTTTTCTTTCAAAATACATATATTCTGGTTGTTTACAATTTAAAATAATACTTGCCATTAAAGCTTTTTTTACTGCTTCTTTATTAACAACAGGAAGTGTCCCTGGAAAAGCCATATCTACTGGTCGAATATTTGAATTAGCAAGACCATTATAGTTATTGGCAGCACTTGAAAAAACTTTTGTATTTGTTTCACTAATTTCACAGTGCATTTCTAGACCAATTAAAACTTTATAATTATCCATTATTTTACCTCCTTTGCTATTTGATTTTTATAATCCATAACTGACTCTAAAGCATAGGCAATATTTAAAACATTTGCATCATCATAACAATTACCAGTTATATTAACTCCAACTGGTAGGTTATCGACAAAACCGTTTGGAATAGTAATTGAAGGAAAGCCACCAAAATTTCCAACTTGTAAATGTTCTTCCAATACTTGAGTATTTTCGTCTAAAATATCTAAAGAGCCATCTAAATGTTTAGCAGGTCCACTACCTACTGGTAGAATAACTGCATCATATTTTTCATATAACTTTTTCCATTCATCAACTAATAATCTTCTAACTCTTTGAGCATTGAAAAAATATCTATTTTTATTTTGAGCCTGTAATACATATGAACCTATGACAAATCTTCTTTTAATAAGTGGTGAAAAACCTTCTGTACGGTAGTTTTTCATCATATCAATATAGTTTTTACCTTCAGCACGTGGTCCAAAGATAATACCTGTTAAATTAGACATATTACTAGTGGCTTCAGCACAAGAAATTACAACATAAACACTTGCTAACGCATTAAGAAGTTTTTGATCGATGGAAACTTCTTCAACTTCCATTCCTAAATCACGACATTTAGTAATGGTTGCTTGAAAATTTTCTAAATGTTTTTTTAATTCAGCACTAGCATTAGGATAATTTTCGATATTACATATTTCTTTTATATAACACAATTTTTTCCCCTTAACTTGTCCATTTAAAGAATCATGTAAATGTATTTTACTAGAATCCCAACTAGTCATATCATTTTTATCGATTCCTTTCATATTATCAACTACAATAGCAGCATCTTCAACGCATCTAGACAAAACTCCACAGTGATCTAAACTACTAGCAAATGGAAATAAACCATAACGAGAAATCATACCATATGTTGGTTTATAGCCAACAATTCCACAATATGCTGCTGGCTTTCTAATAGAATCGCCAGTATCACTACCAGTTGCATATGGATAAACTCCAGCGGCAACAGCACATGCACTACCAGCTGAAGAACCAGCACACATTCGACTTGTATCCCATGGATTTCTTACAATTCCAGTATGACCAGTTGTTCCCGTACCACCCATACCAAATTCATCCATAACAGTTTTGTTAACTGCTACAGCGCCAGCCTTCTCTAAATTTTCGATTGCAGTGGCTGTAAAAAATGGAACATAATCTTTTAGAGTATTAGATGATCCAGTACTTAGAATACCTTTAGTACTATAATTATCTTTAATACCATATGGAATACCAGATAAAATGTTATCAGTTATTTTAACTCCTTTTGCGTTATCTAAAATAGTAACAAACGCATTACATTTTTCTTGTAATTCATGGGATTTTTTTAAAGATTCTTGGATTAAATCATCACTTGTAATATTACCTTTTACTAAATCTTCATGTATTTCTTTTAAAGTTTTTGACATATAATTCATATTATTCCACCACCTTTGGTACTTCTACTTCTCGATCATTATATAAATCACAATTTTTTAACAAATCATCTATTGGAATAGATTCCTCTACTACATCTTCACGCAATTCAAACTCAAAATCGTCTAAACACCACGACATTGGTTCAACTTTTTCAATATTTGGTATTTCATTAATGATATCGATATTTCGATCGATTATTTCAAATTCATCTAAAACCATTTTGTTTTCTTCTTTTGTTAAACCTATTAATAATTTGTCGGCATAATCATCTACCATCTCAGCCGTAAATTTTTTACTCATAAAAATCCTCCTTTTATTAAAAAAATTCCTGAACAAACAATTCAGAAATTCTATATACATATATGGCGCCTGATGTAGGACTCGGACCTACGACCTGCCGGTTAACAGCCGGATGCTCTACCAACTGAGCTAATCAGGCAAAAGTGGCGCTCAATGTAGGACTCGGACCTACGACCTGCCGGTTAACAGCCGGATGCTCTACCAACTGAGCTAATTGAGCAATATGGCGCCTGATGTAGGACTCGGACCTACGACCTACCGGTTAACAGCCGGGTGCTCTACCAACTGAGCTAATCAGGCAAAATAACTAAAAAAACAGCTATTTCATCCATTCAAGGACGAATAACTGTGTATCCGCGGTACCACCCTTATTATTATATATTACTATATAATCACTCTTTGTTCTTCTGAACTTGCAATGGTAACGGATCACAGTCCGACTTAGTCTACTATCTAAAGATTTCGATAAGCAACTCCATGGTGTTATTCATATTAGCCACAATGTTAGCTCTCACCATTCTAACTCTCTTTAAATAGAAACTAATATTACTTCTCCACTTCACAGTTTTAAAATAACTAGATATAGTATATAATAATCAACTATATTTTGTCAACACAATTTTTGTTTATTTAAAAAATTTTTTTAGTTAAGTAAATTTATTAACTATTTATAGTTGATTTTGAAATTGTTATTACTGGTCTAATACCCATACCGTTAGGCTCACTAGAACAAAAATTATAATTTACTGACGCACCATT
>CANQIS010000020.1 GCA_947624115.1 uncultured Bacilli bacterium | reverse complement strand
CACAATTAGGATATAATCTAAACTTATATGCCTTATTTATTATCATGTTAACCACACATTCCTTTCACTTCGTTCAAAGCAGACATAGTCATGAAAACAATTTTTTTTCAGACTATCACCACCAAATATGTATTAACATAATAGCACACGAAATTATGTTCGTCAATACATAATTAACATTTTTTTTAAAGAAAATTCCTAATATATAAAAAAAGGAAACTGTAACACTACAAATTTCCTCCGTATTAAATTATTAATACATTAAATTATATTAATATAAAAAAGTAGTATGCAATAATTGACAAACTTTTATAAAAAAGATAAAATAAAAATAGAAAGGAAGCAAAAAAATGATTAAACAAATTCCAAACATTTTAACTTCAATTAGAATAATCAGCATTCCATTTATTATTAGTTTATTTGCTATAAATAAAATTGAAATTGCCATTATTTTAGCTATTTTTACATCAATTACTGATTGTTTTGATGGTTATTTAGCTAGAAAACTAAATGCACAAAGTGAATTTGGAGCTAAATTAGATGCTGTTAGTGATAAAATCTTTGCTGGTGGTTTATTAATAACTTTAACAATAAAATATCATTTATTATTAATTAGTTTCATCTTAGAATTATTTATATCAATCATTAATATCTTTTATTATTTTAAAAAAAAGCAACCAAAAACTATTTTTATCGGCAAAGTTAAAACATGCTTCTTATTTTTAACTGTAATATTAGGTTTTGCTTCTTGTTTTAAAGAATTGTTTGTAACACCTATGTATATCATTTTTATTGTAACAATCATATTACAAATAATTAGTATCATAGGTTATATATATAAAGGGATACAAATTACAAAAAAAGGACTATTACGAAATTAAACATAATTTCTATCAGTCCTTTTCTTTTAAGTAATTTATTACATCTTCAAAGTCATGAACAATAATATTACTTATTTTTTTTATTTCTTCACAAGCATAATCAAATGTAAAACTAGTAAATTTTTTACACATTTCTATATCATTAATACTATCACCAACAGTATATACATCTAAAATATTATAGTTATTCATCTTAATTAAAAACTGTATAGCTTTATCTTTAGAAACTTGTCTATTACGAACATTAATATAATTCTCACTTAAATAGGCATAAATATCTTTAAACGTAGTTTCCAACTTAGAAATAAGTCCATTACAACTTGACCTATCAAAAAATTTTGCAGCGATTGAATTTGCAATCGTTTTACTAACAAAATTATCATTTTCCACTAATGTCAACTCAACATTATCATCGGCATCTAACATATCACAAATTGGATTTACTATATTTTCAGGAATATTACAAGTATATAAATTATTGTGTCTATTATCATAAATTGAAGCACCATCACTACATATTAAATAACTGTATTTAATATGATAGTTTTGAATATCATAATTTAAATTATTAATACTTCTTCCAGTTGCTATAATAAAAACATTACCAGCATCAACAAATTTATTAACTAACTCAATATTTTTCAAATAATCCTTAGAAAAAAAAGTATTATCAAAATCACTCACTAATATTTTCATCATTTATACCTGTCACTTTAATCTTTAAATTAGTTTCAAATAATTGATCAATTGTTACAATTTCTTTCTTTAATGCTTCTATTATCCCATATTGCTCATTACCTTTTACTAAAATAATATCATCAATAGCAGAACATGTCACATAATAAATAGACTTATCATCTCTATATATTTCCACATATTCCTCTAAGCACAAATCAGAAATATCAAATAAATTGATCTGGCCATCAATATTTCCTAAATAAATTTTGTCAAAATAATCACCTTTATATCTCTTATCAATATCCTTAATTTTTATATCATCAAAATTATTATAAATCTTTTCTATTTTATTTCTCTCAAATACATAATTATTATCATTAACTTTATAACTTACTTGTTCTAAATTATTAATCAAATAAAATAATATTGAAGCATTATATTCTAAAGTTTTATAATTATAAATTTCTAATTCATAATTAATATCTATTTTATTATCATTAATAGAATAATTTAATAAACCATCTTTATAATCTAATTTATTAAATATCATTTGAATTTTAGAATCATCATTCAATGATGTATTTTTTAGTATTTCCAAGCTTGAAATTTTATTAAAAAATAACATTAATAACACAACAAACAGTAAAATACTACTAAATATTATTTTTAACTTATTATTCATTTAAGACTTCATCCTCTCCCCCAAAACGTCATCATTTTTTAAACGATGTTTATTAATTTGGTAAAGAACGTTTTTCTGTACAACTACTTCGCCAATCATTTTCAGCAATTACATCATATTTAAATTCTTTTCCATCATACTGTATATTAATCTTTAAATCAGGACTAAAATATTTTTTATCACCATCACACAATGGATTTGAAATATTATATTCAACTGAACCATTAATTTGTAAAACATTTAAAGTAATTGTAATGGTAGTATTTGTTTTATTTTTTACGGCATTATAAACATTTTGATTAATTTCTTTATGCATTATAGCGTCAGTTACGTATGTATTTGTACTTGCTTTAATTAATTCAATTTGATTTTTAAATAAATCCTCTTTACTTTTTTTTGTTTGATTTAAAACAACTGGAATCGCTACTAAAGCAATTAACCCTAATATAACAATAACGCCTAAAAGTTCAATTAATGTAAAACCATCTTTTTTCATATTCATTACCCCTATTCTATACATATTTTATCACAAAAAATTTAAAAATTAAATAATATATAATATTATTTACATTTTTTATAAATAAAAATTCAAAATTTAATCAATGTTCCTTATAAAATAAACAAATAATTCGACAAAAGCGATATAAAATTATATTACTTTTATTAATCGCATAACTTTTAAATAATGCCTTACCACCAATAGTAAGAGCCGATATAATAGCCATAACTACTAAAGTTGTAAAAAAAGAATTCAAATTAAAATTATTTGCCAAACTAACAGACACGATTGCACCGGCCGATCCCGATACAATTCCACATATATCACCAATAACATCATTACAAAAAGAACTAACTTTATCAGAATTCTTCTTAAATTTAATAGCTAATTTAGCTCCTTTAACCTTTCTCGAACTCATTGAATGAAAAGGTACAGGATCAGCACTAGCTACACTCATACCAACCATGTCAAATATTATTCCAATTACAATAAATAAAATTACTAAAAAAATACCTATGATTAAATTTACATTTGGAATAATTAACTCAGAAGCAAAAGAGAATCCAAAAGATATAAAAAACGCAATTATAGTAATTTTTAAAACCCAATTATAATTAGTAAAATTTTTATTTTTTTTCTCTTTTCTTAAAGTCTGTTTTTTTAAATTAGTTATCTCATTTTCTACTTTTTTATTTTTCTTCATAATTCCTCTTCTAATAAAATTATTTCATTAAAATTATACCTTCAATTTCATTATCTAATAACTTTATAAATTCACTTGCACATTTTTTATTACCAACTACTTTACCATAATGAATTGGAACAGCCATTTTTGGCTTAATCATATTTACTAAAGTAGCTGCTTGTTGATAATCCATCGTATACACACCACCAACAGGGACAAAAGCTACATCACAGTTCACTAATTTATTTTCAACCGTTATATCTGTATCACCAGCAATATAATACTTAACATTATCTATTTCAATTACATAACCTACCCAATTATTAGCCTTGAGATGAAAATTCTTATCAACATTATAAGCAGGAATCGTCGAAAATTCAAAATTAGCTACCACATATGAATTACCAGGATACACAGTCATAATTAAATTTCTATCAATCCCATTATCGAGTAACATTACTAATAAATCTTCAGGTACTACAAAAATTGTTTGATTTTTCTTGACTTTTTCTATATCAGAAAAAGAAAAATGATCATAATGACTATGTGTAATAAAAATTATATCAGCATCATTATAATTTTCCTCAATTGAAAAAGGATCAAAATAAATTATTTTATTTCTTACTATTTTAATACAACTATGGTTCAATACTTGTATACCATCTAACATAACTAATTACTTCCTTTACTATTTTCATAAATTAAAGCCTCATACAATAAATCAACAATATGATTACTAGGTTGTAAATTATATTTAACTATCATCTCATCGATCACATCATCATTATATTGCATACTTAAATATTTAAAAACCGGTTCCTTTAAATTATCTAAATCTTTCAAATAATTTAATGTATAATTATTATCGATAAATAATAATGGTAAATCACCACACCAATTTTTAAAATCTGTCATTATCTCTTCTGTCGAATTTTTATAAACAAACATATCCTTATCATAACTTATTAATTTTTTTAAATCATTAATTAATATTTTATCATCAACTAACCGATAATCAAATCTATCAATTAATTTTAAATCAGATAGTTTTAAAGCCGATAATTGAACAACATCACCACTACAACTAGCTGTTGGAATAATTTCTAAAATAATATAATTTCTAATAATAATTCCTCCTAAAACATACCAACTAAATCTATTATAATCCCACTTATAACACCAATAAAATAAATTAAACCTAAAATAGCAAAATTTTCCTTTAAATTTTTACTGTTTCTAAATAAAATTAAAATACCAATACCACTTCCAGTAAGTAACCCAGCCATAGCTGAACCAAACGTAATTGTATTATTCAAATATAATTGTGTAATCATAATACTAGACCCACAATTTGGTATTAAACCTACTAAACTAGAAATAAAAGCCGACAAAATATTATTCTTAAAAAAGACTCTTGAAATAAAGTCGTCACCTAAATAACTAAAACAACAATTCAAAACAAATGAAATAATTAAAATAAAAACCATTATATTAAAAGTATGATGTAAAGCTGGTAAGACAATTCCATGTTCACAATTACAATGATCATGTTCACAAAAATCTTCAATTGCCAACTTTTTTCTTTTTCTTAACACAAAATCAATAATAAAACCAAATAACATTCCAATCAAAACTTTAAGACCAATTATTTTTAAAATTGTAACAATATCGATTCCTTCAGCTATCATAATTGGCAACATCTCATCACTAGTTGATAAATAAACCGAAACTAATGTACCTAAACTAATGATCCTTGTAATATAAAAATTAGTAGCTGAAGCACTAAAACCACATTGTGGAATAGCCCCCAGTAAACTACCAATTAAAGGACCCAACCTACCGGCTGAAGATACAATCTTTTTATTATTCAATTTATGTTCAATATATTCGATAACTATAAAAGTAACAAACAAAAAAGGCAACAATTTTAAGCCATCAACTAAAGTATCTAAAATAATATCAACCATAAAAAAATCTCCCCTAAATATAACTTTATTGCTTTTAGCATAACATTTTTGCTATATTTAGTCAAGATTTTCATTAACATGTTCCATCGACAATCGAAGCTATTCTTATAAATGTAAAAAAAACTAAAACTAATATACATAACATTACTTTTAACATATTATTCCCCCATTTATCTAACTATTTAATATTATGCACAGATTATTAAAAATTAACATTTTTATCTTTTAATATAAATTTTGACATAAATATAATAGCTAATAAACTTCCAAATGTATCAATAAAGACATCTCTAATCTCACCTGATCTGCCGATTACAAACAATTGATGAATTTCATCACTACAAGCATATAAAAAACAAAATATTAAACTAAAGAAAAAACATTTTTTAAAAATATAAATATTTTGACTGATTGTTAAATACATAAGAATTCCAAGTATAAAATAAATAGTAAAATGAGCTAATTTACGAACTGGAAACACAGCATATTTATAAAAAATATCTAATTCTTCATTACTAAATTCATGATTGGATATTACCTCTATTACATTAATTATTTTATCAATTACACCATTACTCATTTTATCAGATTCAATATCAGGTTGATGCGAAAAAAAGAAAATTAAAGCCATCCATAATATTAATAAAATATAAATAATTATTTTTTTCATAAAATCACCAAATACTATTCAATTGTTTTATATATACTTTTAGTTAAAAATTTTATTTCAAAATTATTTGACAATTCATTAAGTGCTGTATGCATTTGTCTATTCATACTTAATTTTCGCTCTACATCAACTGCATTTTTTAAGTCTTTTTTATAATAATTATTATCAATTTCTACATTATAACCATCAAATCCAGCTACACTTACCTTTTTCATACCAATCTGTTTTAAAAAATTTAAAATTATAAAACCAGCATTATCTGATATATCAGCCTCTTTATTTAAATAATTAGCATAATTAATAATTTTTTTCTTAGTAAAATGTGAAACTTCTACATTAGAAGTACAAATAATATTTTCAATATTAATTTTATGAAAATCCATTTCATGAAACCTTTTAATATTAGTTATAAACAAACAATTAACATTAATATTTTCCGGAATAAAATTTACTGAAAAGATATATGGATTGTTTTTTGCAATATACTGCATTATTTTATGTTTATCCGAAATTAAACTACGACCAGGAGCCAAAACTAATATGTCTTTATTCTTTAATATTTTTTGCATATATTCAATAGTACGAGAATCATCAATATATTTAGAAAGAAATTTGATATACAAATCTTCAATAATAACTTTATTATATGACGATTTATACTCTATAGGAATACTTTGAATAATTTTGTTTATTTCTTGAATAGTTAATGTTTGCTTATTATCTAAGTACATAGCATAATTAGGATGACAATTATTAACGGCTGAAATATAATATGGCAAAGAATATCCCCAATAATGCTCTAAATAAATTTTATTTAAAACTTCATCAATTATTTTCAATAATGGCCATTCATCATAACTTTTATTCCAATCAGCATTTAAATACTTTATAAATAATTCAGTATTTAAATTGCCAGCTCCACGTCCCATCCCCATAATCGAAGAATCTATTATTAAATTACGATTACAATCCAAATTTAATAAATGTAATGAATTAGCATAAGATAATTGCAAATTATTATGTGAATGAAAACCAATACTAATCGAACTGTTTAAATTATGATGAATTAAATAAAATAATCTTGTCATTTGTTCTTGATTCATATTTCCAAAACTATCGACTATATAAAAAGCATTAGGTACAATAGCATTTGCCAAATTAATTAACTCCAATAGTTCAGAATCATCATAATTTAATGTTAACATTGGTTGAAGAAAAATCTCGTAGTTTTTTTCCTTTAATTTTCGAGAAAATTCAACTGCTTCACGGAAATCTTTACGATGAAAAGCAACACGAATTCCATAAATTAGATTAGCATTATTATTTGGAATATCATCAATATCATATTCTCCAAAATTAATCATACAAACAAACTTAGCTTTTTTTCTTGTTTTAGGTATCAATTTAGACATATCCATAATATTTGCAAATTTAGAAGAATCAAGATCGCTAATAGTTTTATTAGTGAGATAACCACATTCCACAATTTCTATATTTGCGTCTATTAAATTATTTATAATTTTTTTTATATTATCATAACCAAAATGCCAATTATTAATATATCCACCATCTCTTAAAGTACAATCTAAAATTTTAATATTTTTAATCATGAAATTCACCCTTATTAAAAATGGCATTTGCTATTTTAAAATCTTGTTCTTCATCAATATCGATACTTTCTATTTCAGAAACTTCTTTAATATAGGGATTAAAGCCAATACGACGATTATATTTAGTTATTATATCGTTTTTAAATATATAAAAACCACTTGTTTCCGAATATATAATTGGCAAATCTTGAGTTCTTGGAATATTAGTTAAATCATAATTAAATGGTTTGCCATCTTTCCATAAAAAATCTTGTATTTTCTTAACTGCAAAAGCTGAATCATAATTATGATATATTACTTGCTCCAAAGCCTCATCAACACTATCAATTTTAACAAATGGTGAAGTAGCGTGTGATAACACATAAATATCTGCATTAATAATATTAGAAAATGCTGATAATATTTGATTCATCGAGGTAGTTGAAGTATCAAAATTTATACTACGTTTTAAAAATTTAACTCCTTTAGGCAAAAATTCCTTAATACTTTCATTACTACAATAAACATATACTTCATCAATATATTTAGAATTAAGTAATGTATTTAAAATATAACAACAAAGTGGTTCTCCATTATCAAATCTTTTAGTATTTTTTCCAGGTAATCTTTCATTATTTAACTTCATCGGTACAACTGCTACAATCTTCATTATTTTTTTCCTTCTTCCTACTTTTAACATAATCATTAATCCAAACTTCACCCAATAATATTTTTTTATTCACATTTTGCAAAGAATCTAAAGATGTTGAAGTTATTGAAATAGCTATTTCAAAATATAATTTATCATCAAAATTGATAATTTCAATTGGAAAATTTTTATCAATTATAAATATATTATCAAAATATTGTTCATAATTCAAATTATCACGTGGATGTGGTTTTATATAAATATCACAATTTTCAACATAATTAGCAATAATATACTTATATAATTTAATTTGTTCGTTAATATTTGCTAAATTAAAATGAAAATATGGTTGTGTTAAAATAAGACATTTTTTTCTATTCGATTTTATTATCAGAGAATCTTCAATGAAAATATCATAGATTTTCTTTTTATCTATTTTATTAATCCTATTTAATAATTGATTATTATCAAACTCTATTAATTTATTTTTTGGCAAATCAACATTTTCTTTTATAGTAACTTCAATGTCAATTACATTTCGAGAAAGACCATATGGTAAATCGTAGTGATTAATTATTTTCTTTATTAAAATTAATATTTTTTCTTTAAAAGAAAATTTTAATACATTTTTTATTATATTACGAAAATTTCTACCATCTTCTAATAAATGATATTTTACATCTGATACTTTTAAATATTGACCTATTCTAGAACAGTCATTAAAAATATAAACTTCTCTGTAAATATTAAAATCCAAATAAAAACTTTTTTCGATTTGCTTTTTTAAATCAGATTTTCCAAATACTTTTTGAATAAAATTCCTTTTTGAAATATTTAATTTTTTTTCTTCAAACAAAAATACTTTATCAAATATTTTACTATTATTAATATTAATAAAAAGTTTTTGATAATCATTTATGCTATCACAAATGACAATATCACAAATACTTTTTTTGTCATTTAAACATTTTAATAATGCGATATAAACATGATAATATGACAAACAAATATATAATTTTTTCTTATTTAATTTTAAATTACTCATTTTTACCCATCTTTCTAACAATAGAAATTATCTTTTTTCGATTTAATATCAAATAAACAATAATAATTAAAACCAAACTATATCTAATTATAATATATTTATATAAACACATAATAATAGTAATTAAAATAACATTTATAAAAGATACAATACTCATACTTTTTATATTATAAATAGAGCGTTTGTCAATTTTACGATAAAAAATATAATGGAATATTGCAAAAAAGATATAGCCAATTAGTGTAGTATAAGCTGCTGCAATAGGACCAAAAATAGGAATAAAAATTAAATTTAAAACTATATTTATTATTGCTGTTATAACACTACCAATCATAACATAAATATTTTTTTTATAATAAAATTCTATATTAGAAAATAAGCTTGCGACAAAAAAGAAATATAAGCCAAGCGCTATTGGTGGTACATACCAAATCGCATCTAAATAAGAATTTGGTGCTAAAATACTAATTAACTCAGGTGTTATAATAATCAATATATTTAAAATAACGCTAGCTCCAATAACAATATAGTTACTATATTTATTAATATCAAAAATGTTATTTGCTTGCATTTTTTTATAAGTAAATGGAATCCAAGCACCATTTATTCCATTTAAAATATATTGTAATAATGTTGCAACTGTATAAGCTAATCCGTATATTCCAACTAAACTAATTCCATCTTCAAAAAACTTTGAAATCATTATTCTATCAGATTGTGCTAATAAAACATTAGCTAAATAATGAGGAATTAAAGGAATATTAAAAGATAATGCATATTTCCAATATTTTTTAGAAAAAAAGCATTTACCTTTTACTAACAAATAAATTAAGAAACCAAAATAAACAACAATAGATGGTAAGTAGAAAAAAATAATTTTAGCAATTCCTTTACTTAAAGGAAATAATTTAATTCCAATCAAACCACAAATAGGATTTAAAATTGAAACAAATAGTGTAATAATAAGTGGCCATACCCACTTATATTCAAATTTTTCTTTTGTTATATATAAATTAATAGCTGGAGTAACTAAAATATGAATAAACATAAAAATAATTAAAATTGAAGGTAGACCAATTAATTGATTTAGTTTATTGCAAAAAAGTAAGTATATACAAAATATAAAAATTGTATTAAAAATACTAATACTTAAAATAGATGATGTAAACTTATCACGATTATCTTTGAAATCTAATAACCCATTATTATAAACACCACAATATAGATTTAAAGTTAATAATATAATGGCAATATTATACCAAGAACTATACAAACTAGTCATACCATATTCTTCTACATTTAATAATCTAGTAAATATAGGTGTAGTTATAAAAGAAATACCACTTTGTATAAAAACTATAAAAATATAAACAATTGAAGCTAAAACAGGAACTGGTATTTTTTTTATTGCAGTAAATATTTTTCTCAATTTTATCACTCTTCTATTCTAACAACAATGGATTCTAAATAATCTTCATCATATTCTTCATATATTAAATTACTAGTACCTGCTTCATTAACAGCTTTACCATCAACCTTTTCTTTTCCATGTGCTTTGGCTAAAAACCATTCATATTCGATATCTATATGTCCAGTATCAATTACTTGATAACCACATAAAGTAAGATCATAAACTAATATTGTTGCCGTTGGCCCTAAAGAAACTAAAATTAACTTATCTTTGGAAATTTGTTTTGCAGCATTTAAAATTTCTACATACTTATTAAAAGCATTAGTCGGTGGACAAATTATTCTTTCAATTGCTTTAGCATTATTTAATAAATCATTTCTAACTCCTAATTTAGTATTAGAACCTTCAATTATCACAATATTTCGATTATCCCATATTTTTTTTAAACTTTTATATTTTTTGGAAACATCATTTTTATTTTTATAATCTATATAAGGTCTAGTAATATTAGCATTGGCATAGATTTTATCATAATCTAATATAGGTTTTAATTTATCAAAATTTGTATCTAAAAAAATTGACCAAAAAATTTTTGCTTTTCGATTATATACACTTAGATTATCGAAAATATCTGGTATACCTATCATTAAATTTTCTATATTTGAAGTAAATACTTCCAATAATCTTTTAGAAAGTTCTTCATTATCATCTTGAAATGAAGTTTGTTTTTCACCAAATATCCATTTAAATTCACCATCACCAAAACGAGTTAAAGACATTTTTTTATTAACAATTAAATCGATTGTTTCGTCATTAGAACGAATTTTTATACCATTATATTTATTTGGATTAAAAACATTTTTTATGCAAATGATAAAATACTTACAATTATCGCGTATCTTAATTAAAAATAAATATACATTTTTGGGCAGAATTTTTTTTACTATTTTCATAAATCACATCATTTCATTTACTAAATATTTTATAAAATAATTTTCTATTTAATTTTAAAACAATTAAAGCGAATATATATTTTAATTTTATTTTACCAAATAAATTAAAATCAATTTTTACATTTTTTTTATAATCATCAATTAATAACTTACTATTATATAATTTTTCATTTTTATCACGAGCAATAATAAAATTAAATATTAAAGAGGATTGAATTCTACTAGCATCCAATATTTTTTTCATATTTGGATATTTTGCATTTAAATATTCATACCTATTATTAATAATTTCAACATAATCGTTAATTTTTTTTTCACTGACACTATTACATAAACTATCTTTTCGTTGACGATATGCATATTGAATACTTTTATTATATGATATAATTTTAGAATATTCAAATAACAAATAAGTAGTTCCAATATCTTCATAAATTTTTCCAATAGGATATTTTATATTTTTAAATAAATCTTTTTTATATAATTTATTCCATGCATGACTAGTCAACTGTTTATCCAATAATAAATTTTGTAAAGCCATTAAATTATTATAAACAATGCTATTTAAATTAATATCAAAATTAATACTATCATCAAAGCAAGCTTTAAATTCACAAATACTTATATCTGCATTATATTTTTTGATATCATTGTATAGAATTTCATACATTTCCTTGCCAATATAGTCATCAGAATCAACAAAGCCAATATAATCACCAGTACAAATTTCCATACCTTTATTTCTAGCATCCGATAGTCCACCATTTGTTTTTTGAATAACTTTAATTCTACTATCCTTATTGGCATACTCATTACATATTTTAAAAGAACTATCAGTAGAACCATCATCTACTAAAATTATTTCTAAATTTTTATAGGTTTGATTAATGATTGATTCAATACATTGTGGTAAAAATTTTTCAACATTATAAACAGGAACAATAATACTAATTAAGTCGTTATGTTTCATCTACATCACCTTTTAATAAATATTTATTTGCAGAATTAATTAAAACCATTGCTTGGATAGATAACATAAAATTAATACTTGAAACTACAACATTAGATTCACCTAACCCATAAAAAAGAACAATTAAACCTACAATCATTAAAGATTTATTTTGCCTTAATTTAAATAAAGTAAAGGAATTATTAAATATATATATTATGCAACCAATAATACCAAATTTTAATAATGGATATAAATAATAATTATCTAGTGGCATAGTAAGTCTTTCTTTAATACCAAATAAACTTTGAAAATAGCCCATTTGATAAAATTTTAAATTATAATAAAGACGTCCACTTAAAAAACTATTTAATTGTGCAAAGGTACTCTCATCAAAAAATTCTGATAAGATAGTAAATGTTATCATAAATACACATATTACTGGATATAAAAATGGAACAATTTTAGATAATATTTTAACAAACATATTCTTTTTTCTAGTTATTATTACTAATAATTCAAATAAAACTAAACACATTATTCCTGTTCTAGAGAAACATAATAAATACAATATAATTCCAAAAAAGGAACTTATAACCACCATTTTACTAGAATATCCATATCCATAATAATAAGATAAACAAATAAAAATATAATATAACAATACAAAATTAGTATTCATAAAACCTAAACCATAACGTATATGTACAACATTAGCAATTACTATTCTTGAAGCATTATGATCTGGTAATATATTAATAGAATTAAGTACTAAAGTTAAAATAAAGCCGAACAATAATGACCAAAAATACATTTTTGCAATTTTCTTTGGATCGTTATTATAAAAAGATAAAGCAATAAATAATGGAAAAACAAAATTAACACTTATTAGTAAATAAACAGTAATTAAAGTCAATAACATTAATATTCCAAATATAACTAAATCTCTTTTTCTAATATCCTTCATCTTGAAAACGAATATAATCAAACATAACATACCTGCAATAACAATTAAAGGATATAAAATTAAATTATTACGATAATTATATGCTAATAAAAATTTATAAATCACAATTGTAAAAATTTCTAAAAATTGCAATAAATTGATTAAATTTATTTTTCTCAGATTAATACTACAAAGCATATTAGTACAAATTTTTAGTACATAAGCTGACATAATCGTTATAATAATAAAAATTGCTAAATTAATTAAAAAATTATTTGTAATATTCATAACACTAATTGGTCCAACAATAAACATATAATGTACAATATAAATGAAATAGCTTAATTCATCAAAATAATTTATCATTTTTTTAACTACATTAGATGCTTTAAAATTACAAAATAATTTATAAATAAATATAAAAATACCAATAGTCATCATTATATGAGTTAATGCAGTAATTGTTGTTCCATATAATAAAGTGTTATCGAATAAAAATTTGCCAATAATTCTAAATATTAATCCTATAATAATTAAAATAATTGGAATAAAAGATTTTACTTTTACAATATTAATAGAATTTTTAAAAAAATACCCAATATAAAATGTTAATAGATAAAATCCTAATAAACCATATGATTTACTAACAAGTCCAACTAAACAAGAAATAGTTATAATTAAAATCGAAATAGGATAAAAGTTAGAAATCAATGTTTTCTTATATTTATTCATAAGTGGTAATAATAAATAACAGATAACAATAACTGAACAAAACCACAAATGACCAGCATTTTTAACACTACCTAAAAAATATTGTAAATCAAATAAATAAATTAAAAAATACTTATAATGAAAAATTTCTGTTATAAATGCTGTTGCAAATATAAAAAATGATATAAAAATATAAATAGGTACCATAATTCTTTTAAATCTATTAAACAACCATTTACTATAAATGTCTATTTTTTTGTTACCATATAAAAAACCTGATATAAATATAAAAATAAATACTCCTATATTAAAAAATTGTTTTAATGTACATAAAATATAATTTGTAGAATCATTACATAAATGACAGATTATAACAAATAGCATTGCTAAAACTCTAATAATTTGTATAGCAAAGTCTTTAGCATTAATACTATCTGTTTCTTTTATAGTAGTTGTTTTTTTACTTATCTCAGATTTCATAAACTAGTTTCACCTATTCTATATACATTTTTCTTAATTTTTCCTTCCATAATTCTAAATTAGAAAATTTATCAGCAATATTTTCACTTAATCTTGCATTTTTACAATATAAATCATCATTATTTAACATTTTTAAAATATTATCTGCATATTCATTTAAATTAGAACATATAAAATTTTTATTATCTTTAAAAATTTCGCCTAACCCCCCTACACCACTATTTAATACAGGTTTATAAAGCATCATAGCCTCTATAGCTGTTAGACCAAACCCTTCTACCTTAGATGGCACAATACCAATTTTGCATTGCTTAATAACTGGAAAAGGATTTTCTAAAAAGCCCAACAATTCAACATTATTATTTAATTCATAATGAAATATTAAATTTTGACAAAACTCTTTTAAATCACCAGAACCAACCATAACAGCTGATATATTTTTGTCTTTTTCTTTCAAATTTCTAACTATTTCAATAAATTCTTTAGGATTTTTAAGTTCATTCAAACGGCCAAAGAAAAATAAGTCATATTTTTTTTTAAAATTATATTCATTTGCCTTTTTAATAATTTGTTCCTTATTGACATAATTATATAATGTCATATATTTATGCTTCATCTTATTTTTAAAAACAGCTTCTTCTAAAACCGAATTTGAAACCCCAATTACTTTATCATATTTCTTAATTGATAAAAAGTAGAGGATAGATTTTATATTCCATTTTCTAGCAAATTCTGCATTTATATGTAAATGAGAAATGATTTTTCCTTTAAAACCAGTCATAGCGACTAATAAACTAGCTTTATAGTCATGAGCATGAATAATATCAGGATTAAATTCTTTGATATTTTTTTTTAAATTTTTCACATCAAATTTATTCACAACTAAATGTTTTATATTTTTATTTTGTAATATATTATCAATAGGTCCCATTGGAGAACAATAGGCCATTTCAAATTCATCTTTAAAATTTTCAATTATAGTACAAATTACATTCTCAGCTCCTGAATATTGATTACTTGCTAAAAAATGTAAAACTTTCTTCATAATAATTCCTACTTACTATTATATATTTTTATATACTTTTTTAAAATTTCATTTAATAGATATTTATTTGCTTTTTTTAAATTATTTTTTATTATATTATCAATATTGACATTATTTAAATAGATATCAATTATTCTATTAACTAAGTTATCGACATCACCATGCAACACTAAAAATCCATTTTTACCATCTTCAATTAAATCTTTCATACCTCGACAATCACAAGCTACAATAGGCAACCCCATATACATAGCTTCGATAATATTTACAGGTAGTCCTTCACGAAGACTAGAAGAAATAGATAAATTCGATATTTTTAAAAGTTTAGGTATATCATTTCTAAAACCTAGAAAATGAATATATTTATCCAACTTTTTTTCTGTTACTACTTTTTGATAATAACCATTATATGAATCCTTACCAGGTAATAATAAATGAATATTATTATATTTTTTTACAATTTTTTCCATACATTCAATCAACAAAATTTGATTTTTATTTTTATTAAGTTCTGCTGGATAAATCATAACAAAATCATCTTTTTTTAAACCCAAAGACTTTCTTAAATCTAATTTTTCTTTATCACTCATTTTAATATCAAATTTTTTAGGATCTATTCCTACCCCTGGCACATAATAAACATTTGTTTTAAACTTCAAACTTGCAAGTTCATAATCCTCTTTATTAATAGTTATTAAATCATCGGTATAACGAGCTAAAAATTTTTCAACAGGATAAAAAATTAACCAATACTTTAAAGGAGCCCCCTTATAAAAATGAAAACCATGAGCTGTATAAATAACTCGTGTATGATTTTTTCTACGTGCCTTTTTACTTGCTAACCTTGTTATTACACTACCCATTGGCGTATGCGTATGAATAATATTAAACTCCTCTTCATCAATAATTTTTTTCAATTGTTTTATAGCTTTAAAATTATTAAGTTTAAAAGGATTTCTTTCAAATGATACATAATGTTTTTTATCACAATATGGTATTTTCTCTTTACCGTTCGTAGCAACATGTACTTCATACCCTAAATCTTTAAAAAATTTTAAATAAGGAAGGTGAAAAGCTAAAATATGTGAATCAACTGTTGCACTAAATAACACTTTTTTCAAATTAAATTCGCCTCCTTCAAAATAAATTTAAACTCTACCTCAAAATATTATTTTTACCATTTTTTCAGGTAAAAATTTTTTTATTAATAATCTAAATAAATAACATAGACCAATTATTAATAATATTTGTGCCAATTTAATTGATAACATTTCATAACCATAAATATAATTATTACCTATTAATGATACAAAAATTTTATCAAAAATAACAATTAGAATTGGCTGATGTATTACATAAATTACAAAAGAACTTTTATAAATTGAAAAATTATCATTAAACAATTCACAAGGTAATAATAACCAAATCATAATGAATTCGAGTGCATATATATAATAAGCATACAACTTAATTGTTTTAAAAGCAAATATTAATAATAAAATAATACAAATTAAAACAAATCCAGAAACAAAAGAACAAATCTTTTTATTATAATGCTCATTTATAATTTTATCTGAAAAATTTAAAGCCAACCATATACCTATTAAATAGGCAGGTAAATAATAAACCATATCTTTATACCACCACCAATTTTCACTAATAATAGTTGGTACTTGATATTTAAGAAGTAGAAAAAAAGAAATTAATAAACATAAAGTTGATAATTTTTTTCTATTTTTTAAATTAACTATTAATGGTGATGGTAACATTAATATTAATAAAGCAAACATATACCAAAGTGAACCATTAATTGGTGCAAAAAACATAATATTAATAAATGACTTCAAAGAAGAAAACGGAACTCTATGATTCATTATAGTATTAAAAATAATAACTACAATACTCCAAAATAAATATGGAATTAATAATGTTTGAAGTCTTCTTTTCATTTTTTGAATAGCTTGTTTAGAATTACTTATATTATAATAAAATAAAAAAGCAGAAATTATAAGAAAGGATGACATTGCTATAAAACCTAAATGATTACTAAAAGATAAAAAAAGATTTAAACTGTTTTCATCATTAATATCATTAAAAACAATGTTATACCCATTTAAAGAATTAGAATGATAAATTAAAATACAAATTGTAAAAAAGAAATTAAAAGCTGTAATCTTATTACTAACATTCTTATTCATAATTTTAAATAAATTTTCTAATATTCTTAAATAACACTTTCAGCATATCGCACGCTATCACTGTTTAAACTATCACCATTAGCATCTGCTAAACTATCATATTTACCATTCATAACTCTTTTTAATTTATTTTTATTTTTAAATTGACCTTTTAAATCTTCCAACTCATTTTTAATTATATTCTTATTTCCAACTGCTCCCTTAGCTGTAAATACAATATAAAATGTTTTAAAAATTACATATAAATCCATTCTTAAAGACAAATTATCTACATACTTAATATCATAATTTATTTTTTCAAAAACAGATATACCATTTCGTCCCTCACATTGAGCCAAACCAGTAAGTCCAGGCAAAACTTCCAATCTTCTTTTTTGTTGTTTTGTAAAATATTTTCTATACTCTAAAATCCATGGTCTAGGTCCAATAAAACTCATTTCACCTTTTAAAATATTAAATAATTGTGGTATTTCATCAAGTGAAGTTTTTCGCAAAATCTTACCTACTCTAGTAATTTTATCTTCTTCTTTAAAATTCATAACATCATTACTAGCGACCATACTTCTAAATTTATACATTTTAAAAACACTATCATTCTTTCCAGATCTTTCCTGTTTAAACAAAATAGGTCCTTTACTATCTAACTTAATCGCGATTGCTACTATCAACATAACAGGAGATAATAAAATTAACAAAACTAAAGAAAATATAAAATCAATAAATCTTTTAAATAATTTATACATTATCTGCAACATCATCAGCCCCTTAACTCTTGCTCTATTCTTAATAAATATCTTTCTAAACTAATAACATTATAACATGAATATCCAGCTTTGTTAACTAAAAAAAGACAATATGTGACAATTTATAACAAAAATATAACCAATTTTAAAACAATTTACATCTTAAAACATACATGATATAATAAAAAAAGAAAGGATGATTTATTTTGAAAATACTAATAACTGGAGGCTGTGGTTTTATTGGAAGTCACACAGCCGTAGAATTATTAAATGCAGGTTATGAAATAGTCATAATTGACAATCTATCAAATTCAAAAAAAGAAGTTATACAAAAAATAAAAGAAATAACTAACAAAGATTTTAAATTTTATGAAGATGACGTTTGTAATAAATTAATCTTAAATAAAATATTTAAAGAAAATAAAATTGATGCTGTTATACATTTTGCAGGTTACAAAGCTGTTGGAGAATCAGTTGCAAAACCACTAATGTATTACAGAAACAATTTAGATTCAACAATAACACTATTAGAAGTTATGCAAGCAAATAATTGTAAAAAAATTGTTTTCTCATCTAGTGCAACCGTTTATGGTAGTCCAAAATCACTACCTATTAAAGAAAATTTCCCACTATCAACTACTAATCCATATGGTTCAACAAAATTAATGATAGAAAATATTCTAAGAGATTTATATAATGCTGATAAAA
The DNA here is from genome assembly GCA_947624115.1 of uncultured Bacilli bacterium. Taxonomy (GTDB): domain Bacteria; phylum Bacillota_I; class Bacilli_A; order RF39; family UBA660; genus CAJLIR01. The sequence goes on along the minus strand of CANQIS010000020.1, from coordinate 670 downwards.
ATTGGAGTATTGCTATTTTGAGATACTTCAACCCAATCGGTGCTCACAAATCAGGCCTAATCGGCGAAAATCCAAACGATATACCAAACAACTTAATGCCATATATTGTTAAAGTAGCAACAGGTCAATTAAAAGAATTAAGTATTTTTGGAAACGACTATGATACACCTGATGGAACGGGAGTACGAGACTACATCCACGTTGTCGATCTAAGCCTTGGTCATATAAAGGCTATTGAAAAAATCTTAAAAGAAACAGGTTGTGATGCCTATAATTTAGGAACAGGCAAAGGTTATAGTGTTCTTGATATCGTCAATACTTTTGAAAAAGTAAACAACATCAAAGTTCCACATAAAATTGTCGCAAGAAGACCAGGTGATATTGCTGCATGCTATGCCGATCCAAGTTACGCTAAAGAAAAATTAAATTGGCAAGCACAATATGACATTGAACAAATGTGTAAAGATTCATATAATTATATAATAAAAAATAAGAACTAAATCTTATTTTTTTGTTATATAAAACAATCATTTTAACCTCTTTTACATTTTTTAGAAGAAAATTTCAAATACAAAAATAAATCACATTTTTCTAAAAAAATATTCACAAATAAAAAAAAATATGATATATTAAATATGTAATCAATTTGTCTTCTTAGCTCAGTTGGTAG
>CANQIS010000019.1 GCA_947624115.1 uncultured Bacilli bacterium | reverse complement strand
TATGAAAATTTATGGTATACTAATATAAAATATCCAATTACGCAAAATGGTATAACAATTGATTATGATTATGATACACAAATCTATACCGTTAATGGAACAGCAACACAAGATAATAACTTTATGTTTTTAACATTACCATATCTTACAAATTATAAATTTAAAGAAAATGATAAATATATTCTTAATATGTTTTATATAGATGGAGATATAATTAATAAAGTTGGAGTAGCCAATTCGAAAGTTTCATTTTGGTGTACTGATGATGTAAAAACAGGAAGTTATTTTGACGGAAAACTGAAACAAATTGAAAATTATGATATTTCTAATCAAAATGCTAGTCGTTCATATACAATTGAGGATATCGTTGAAAAAGATGCAATTGGATATGTTGTAAATATAAATAATTGGACAGGTCCAGTAACATTCGACAATTATAAAATAAAATTTTATTTTGGAAAAGAAGGACCTGAAGAATATATCCCAAATATAAAAGATATAAAGTAATAATTATTATTAGAACATTATGTTTTTTTTTTGTATATTAGAAATTTCCTTTTAAAAAATATTGGCTAAGTATTTACGAACATAATTAGGATTACTAATAAAAGTTATTTTATTTATATTACAAATTTTAAATTTTTTTGAATTATCAAACATTTTATGCTTTAATTAAGATATTCTATAATAATGAAAGATTTTTATGAAATAGTGTGTATTAAAAAAGTTGGATAAAATAGATATGTTACTTGTTTGATTTTAATATATATTCTACTGTTATTTGTCGCGATAGGCTTTTATAGTAAATATGATAGAATATACTAGTATTCAAAGTTATTACGATGAATAAATTTATTATTTTGTAATAAAAAAAGAATTGTTAAGAAATGATTTTCTAACAGTTCTTTTTTCCTTAATAAAAAGTAACAGCTTTATTCATTTTATAAATTTTTCCATTTATTTTTAAGTATATTTCATATCGATCATTTAATCCTAAATCATTTATATATTTTGTTACATTAATTTCATTGCTATTATTGTCTTGGTTAAATAAATCAACACACATAGCAGCATATGGTTTATTTGATATAACTAAATTATATACTTTTTGACTACTAAGTCTATTTAAAATAATTGAAACTTGATCTTCTTTAGAGAATGTACCTTTAAATACAAGACGATCTGCTTCTTTTTCAAAAGATATTTTGTATTTATCGATTATATTATCACCATTTTTAGGTAAAAATATAAAAATTCTTTTACCATCTGTCTTAGTTATACCCATATTGCCAACTTTAACACCCATACCAGGTGAATAAATATCTCGATCATATAAATTCATTTTTTCGACGCGATAATTATTTGTTGGAAGTTCAATTTCATAAATAATTTCATCATTTAATAGTTCAGTAGTAATACTATTTAAATTATCGACATCGGTAAGTCCAGCTGGGCTGTTTGAAACTTCACCATTTACTGTATTATGACCACCAGAATGAATGATGTAATGATTTTCATCAAGATAATCAACATCAGAAATATATGGTGAATAATAATCACTACCACGTTCTTTTCCATATTGCCATACTGTTTCAATTGTCATATTACTTGTATCTATTTTATAGATGACACCACGACTGTAATTATCTTTAGCACTTACATATTCTTCTTTTATTTTGGAACGGTTATTTCCATTATCAAAAATAAAGACGTTGCCATTAGGAAGAATCATGGCTGCATGTTGACTCCATTGCCATTCAAAATCATCCTGAGTTGGTGTAAAAAAGTATTTTTGGTATTCATCTGGCCAGTTAGTTGAATCACCAATAATCCAATTTAATGAACCAGATTTATAATCGATATTTATAACTGCATCTTGATGTCTACCAGATAAAGTTATAGAATTTGTTGCCTCATCGTACCAAACAGCATTATTATGAAACCAATCATATTCAACCCAGTTTTCGCTTTTAGCTGCTTCGGTTGGAAGTATTTTTGTTAAATCAAAGGTTTTAACAATTTCACCAGTTGTTCTATCAATTTCGACTACATAATCTTCAACGGTTCCACTATCGAAGTTATCGCTTGCTACTAGTAAATTATTATTTGGCATTTCGTAAACATCGTGATGATATCCACCAGGTAATTGATATTCATAATATATTTTTCCAAGCAAATCCATTTCCATTAAACCTGTCATATAATATGGATTATTAATTAATCTATTGCTACTTAGAAGTAAATGTCCGTTTTCTAAACGATTAATATCCCAAATAAAATAATCATTTAAATACCAACGAACATCACCATTTACATCGTAAGCACAGGTGTATCCTAGTGATGATGGTGTAAAGAAATATAAATCATCACTTAGTAATTCTTTGTTAGCTGTTACTTTAGTAGGTAAAACAAATGAATCTGGAAGTGGGTCAGTTTTGATTTTAATTGTTTTTTCTTCGCCTTTAATAGAAATTATAACTTCATTTTCTCTATCTGGATATAGTCCATATATAGGTAACATGTGGATTTTATCTTGATTAAAGGTATGTTCGAAAGTTGAAAGCTCATCATCACCTTTGATAGTTACAGTTGGGGTTGCTAAGTCATTGGTTTTAAAAATTACTAATGCAGTTAAAGGTGATATACCATAGGGATTTAATATTACTTTAGGATTGTCTAAAGTATGTTCTTCTATGTCATTTAAAAAATTTTGTTCCATATCATATTGTTGTTGCATAATATCTGGTGATGTTTCAATATCAATAATTTTTTTCTCTTGATAGTAAATAATAATTGGACATGCAAAGGCCAAAAAAATAAATAAACTAAATTTTAGTATCTTTTTCATAACATTCTCCTATATTAATCTAATTTCATCTTCGGTATAAAATTTTTTATTTTTATCAATTCTATCAAAAAATAAAATGCCATTTAAATGATCTATTTCATGCTGAAAGGCAATTGATAAATCTTCACGAGCTCTTATTTTGATTTGGTTTCCTTCTTCATCATAGCCTTCAACTGTTACTCTAGCATATCTTAAAACGTGCCCCTCAACTTCACGATTGACACTCAAACATCCTTCGCCAGCTTCAGCTGCAATCATTTCAACTGAATTACTAACAATTTTAGGATTAATTACTACATAATTTTCAAAAACGCCGTCATCAACTTCTTCAACAATAATTATAATTCTTTTATTGATACCAAGCTGTGGGAAAGCAAGACCCATACCTGGTCTTAAATTGTATTTTTTTTCGTATTCTTCAATTTGACTATATGTCAAATGGTCTATAGCTTGTTGAATTAACTTTTTATATTCTACTGGAATTGGGAAAGTAACTTCGTCACTTGTCATTCTTAATCTTTTGTCTTTTTCGTCCAATATATTTAATTTTTTGAACATATATATCAACTCCATAACATATTTTATCATTTTTAATTTAAATTATAAATAGTTTTTGGAAAATTGATATGAAAAAAAGGAAGAAATTTTCTTCCTTTAGTTGTTTCCACCATAATTATTGCCAAATGATCTAGCACCAATTATGATTACTAATAAAATGAATAATACTAATATAATTGCTGCACCATATCCAGCACCGTAGCCATATCCACCTTGTTGGCCATATCCACCACAACATGGAGAACTACCATAACCTTGGTATCCACCATAATAATACATAATATACCTCCCATCTAATATTCAATATATTTTATTAAAAATTTAAAAATGTGTTAATGCAAATGTCTATTTTTTTGAAAACAAATAATGTACTTGTAAAAAATATACATAGTATTATGATTTGTTTAATAAGGAGATAATTATGCAAGATGAGGTAAATATTAGCTATGCAGATTAGTATTTTGAATTAATAAAAAGATTTGATGATAGCTAACAGTTGAAAATATTTGGATTAAATCAGAATTAGAAAATACTAAAATGTTATTTTTAGAAAGTCAAAATTCACAATTAATGTCAGATATAGTTAAGCGAAAGAATGATAAAGAATTAAATAAAGTTTTAAACTATTTAGATGCTTGTGGTAATTTTGATAGCTAATTAGATGTTGAAAATATTTTTTAACAAATAGTCAATTTGTCTATTTTTTTGTAAATGAATAAAATATGATTTAAAAAATATATATTTTTTAAATTATTTATGTTATTATTAAGAGTAGGGTGATACTAATGAAACCTATATTAAAGAAGATTAAAAATGTTTTTATATATATTGATAAACCTTTATTTTTTGTAACAGTTTTTTTATTTTTATTTGGTCTTTTTAATATTGTAACGGCTTCTAGTCGTGAAGCAATTAATAATGATGTTAGTCTTTATTATTATTTTTATCGTCATATTATGATGTTGGGAATTGGTATAGTTTTGTCGATTCCTATATTATTGATAGATACTAAACAGTATAAAAGAATAGTACCGATTTTATATTTTATTGTTATTTTTTTACTATTATATTTGTTATTTTATGGTGCATATCATAGAGGTGCTCAAAATTGGATTAAAATATTTGGTATTAAATTTCAGCCAAGTGAATTTGCTAAACCGTTTACTGTTGCTTTTTTGGCTATTTTGTTTGAAAAATTTTATAAAAGGTTACGTAGTAGGGATAATAATCATTTTAATATGATATCGGCTATTTTATTTGTTGGTGTGTCTATTCCAGTTATAATTTATGCTGAAAAAGATTTTGGTACAATGACCATTTTGCTTGCAATGTTTATGATTATGTTTATTGCTAGTCCAATTTTAAAGGTGGATAAGTTAAAAACAATTGGTATTTTATTGGTAGCAGCGATAATTTTTGTTTTTATGGTTATTGCTAGAACTGGAAGTTTTTTTACTGATGAACAGCTGTCTAGATTTGACTATTTTAATCCTTGCGAAAAATATGAAAAAGATGGTTATCAGGTTTGTAATGCTTTTATTGCTATTAACAATGGTGGATTAACAGGCTTAGGAATTGGTAAAAGTCAACAAAATTCTTATATAAATGATCCTCATACTGATTCAATTTTTGCAATATTTGTTGAGGAGTGGGGATTAGTAACCGCAATGGTTATATTTGTATGTTATATTTTGGTTATTGGAAGAATTTTAACCATTGCAAGTAGAGCTAATACCATTAGAGGTAGGTATATAGCTTTAGGAATTGCTATTTATATTGCGCTTCATATTTTATTTAATTTAGGTGGTTTGTTTGGTTTAATACCTTTAACAGGTGTACCATTACCATTTTTAAGTTATGGTGGAACGTTTACTATTTGTTTGGTATGTTCATTAACAATGGTTCAAAAAGTATGTATTGAAACAAAATCAAGTCAAAATTCAGTTGTATTTAATAATGTACAATAAAAATAATTATATTGTATTATTTATGTTTTTTTGTTATAATTAGCTACAGGGAGTGATAATATGGATTTATCAAATATAAATAAAAAAATGTTAAAATATATAATAATCATAGTAGTTGTTTTTGTTGCTTTTCTTGTAATTCTTGGAGTTGTTAAATTAGTGATTGGGACTAAGCTTAGTTATCAAAAAATAGAGGATAAAATGAAAAGTGCAGCTATGTCATATATTAAAGATGATAAAGCTGATGTTGCTTTACCGGAAGGTGATGAAATTTTAACTATTAGTGTGGACGATTTGGTTAGTAATAAAAAAATGAAAGATTTGAGCAAATATATTAAGGATGATGATGTGAGTTGTTCCGGTAATGTAGTTGTTAGAAAACAAGATGACGATTATATGTATATTCCATATTTAGACTGTGGTGAGGCTTATACAACGCAAACTTTATCTGATTATATTGTTAATAATGTAGAACAAGTTAATGCCGGTGATGGATTATATTTTATGAATAATGAATATGTATATCGTGGCGAGTATGTTGATAATTATGTTAAATTTGCAAATCAAGTATGGCGTATTGTTAAAATTGATGCAAATGGTAATATAAAACTGTTGCAGGATACGGCTACTAAAAATAAAAATTCTTGGGATAATCGTTATAATGTAGATTTTAAATCGACAGTTGGTATTAATGATTATAGTTTAAGTAGAGTTATTTTGAAACTTGAAGAAATATATAATAGTACATTTAATGTTGATGAACAAAAGTTAATAGCAACTAAGAATTTATGTGTAGGTAAAAGATATAAGGGTGATACGTCTAAAGATAGTTCTACAGAGTGTGCTGAGATAATAGAAAATCAAAAAATTGGTTTATTACAGATAAATGAATTTTTATTAGCTAGTATAGATGAAAATTGTAAAGTTATTGGTGATGGGGCTTGTCAAAATTATAATTATTTGGCTAAATATCCTAATGCGTGGTGGACTATTACAGCTAATGCTGCTAATACAGCAGAAGTATATCAAATAAAAGGTGGATCTAGTCGTGAAGTAAATGCGAATAAAGTTTTAAATCTAAAACCGATAATTTATTTAAATAATGATGTTATTTATAGTAGTGGAGATGGAACAGTAGATAATCCATATATATTTAAGTAATATAAAACTGTTGATATTTTTTAGTCAACAGTTTTATTTTAATTCATTTATTCTATATCCTTGGTAGGTATTTCTTTTGGCTAATTCTTTATCAATATCATTTAAAACACAAAATTTTTTTATTAACCATGTTGGTTCGACTAGCTCATTTTCTGCTGGATCGCCTGTAATTCTATGGATAATGATTTCAGGTCTTAAATATTCTAATTGATCGCAAACTATATTTATGTATTCTTCTTTTGTTAAAATATGAAATTTAGTTTTTTGATATAAATCATTCATTTTTGTATTTTTTAGAATATGGAGCATGTGAATTTTGACCCCTTGAATATCAAGTGAATTTAAATATTTGATGGTGTTAATCATCATTTCTTTTGTTTCAAATGGCAATCCGTTAATTATGTGTACTACTACATTAATGTTTTTATTTCTTAGTTTTTTAACCATATTTTCAAAAGTTGTTAGATTATGGCAACGATTTATTAATAAGGTTGTTGATTCGTGAATGGTTTGTAATCCTAATTCGATTGTTAAATATGTTTTTTTTGCTAATTGTTCTAAATATTCTAAACATTCTTCGCTAATAGCGTCGGGTCTAGTTGCAATGGAAAGTCCAACAACATTTTTTAAAGATAAAATACTTTCATATTTTTGTTTTAATATTTCAACTGGTGCATAGGTATTTGTATGGGCTTGAAAATAGCCTATATATTTGGCTTTTGGCCATTTTTGGTGTAATATTTTTTTGACGGAATTAAATTGTGTAATTAAATCGTCATTGACGTTTCCAGCATAATCACCACTACCGGAATTGGAACAATATATGCAACCACCATAGCCAACTGTTCCATCTATATTTGGACAGGAAAAACCTGCATTTAAACTTACTTTAAATACTTTTGAATTGAATTTATTTTTGTAAAAATAGTCTAAAGTATGATATCTTTTATTATCTGAAGAATAGATAAAAGGGTTTTTATTCATAAATATCACCTAAAATATTATATCATGAATTATTTTTTTGTGTAAAATTAATGAAATTTTTAATAATTTATTTTATAAATATATTTTTTTTGTTATAATGATATCGGAGGGTAAAATATGAAAAAGAATAGTTTATTAAAAGTTCTATTAATTGTCTTAGGTTGTATCATATTCTTATCATGGATTATTCCAACAGGATCTTATGAACAATCAGAATTTGTATCTAGCGGACTTAAACCAGTTGGTTTGCTTGATTTAACTTTGATACCACTAACTGTTTTTGATTTGGCATTGCCAACTATTATTTTAGCTTTGGTAGTAGGTGGATTTTATGGTGTTATAAATAAAACTGGTGTTTATTCACAAATGATTGATTCGATTGTGAATAAATTAAAAGGTAAAGAAATTAGGTTTTTGGTTGTTATAACGGTTGTAATGACAATTTTATCAGCTATAGTAGGGTTGAATTTTACTTTTTTCTTTATTATTCCTTTTTTGGCTACGTTATTATTTAATATAGGCTTTAGTAAAATTACAACTATGTTGGCAACTTTTGGGTCTATTTTAGTTGGTATGATTGGCAGTATTTATGGTAATGATGTTGCTTATATTTTAAACGGTTATTTTGGTTATAATAATGGTTATAATTATAATACATCTATTTTTCCAGATAAAATTATTTTATTGTTTCTATTAGTTTTTTTACTTACTATGTTTGTTTTAAAACATGGTAAAAATGATTTGAAAGAAAAGAAAAAAGAATTGGAAGAAATTCCATTATATGAAAAACAAAATAAAAGTAAAAAAAATTGGATTCCTTTGTTTGTTATAATGGTTATTTCATTTATTTTCATTGTTGTTGGAAGTTTTAAATGGGATTCTGTATTATTTAATAATTCGGATAAAACACCTTTTTTAGATTTTTATCAAAAAATAGTTGATTTTAAAGTTGCAGGTTTTCCGATTGTTTCAAGTATTATTGGAACATTTCCAGCTATTGGTTATTGGGAGATGCCATTTATTGCAGTTTTAATTTTGTTTATAACAATTGTAATTGCATTGGTTTATAAAGTTAAGTTTGATGATGCTATAGAGGGCTTTGGAAAAGGTTTAAAAGAAACTTTGGGGATTGCTTTTTATATTATAGGAGCTAATTTGGTTTTAGCACTTCTATTTAAAAATGGTAATAGTGCTAATTTGGCAACTACTATTGTAAATTATTTATTAAGTATTCCAGGAAAATTTAATTCAGCAATTGTGTCAATTACAACAATTATTTCAAGTTTCTTTTTCTCTAATAATTTTTCTACTTTAGTTAGTAATATGTATTTGAAAACTACAGTATTAACTGGATCAACAGTTAATCTTAGATTTTTAGCAACTTTAATAATTCAAACTTTGTATGGTTTAGTAATGTTGATTGCACCAACTAGTGTATTACTTATTACTGGTTTAGCATATTATAAAATTTCTTATAAAGAATGGTTTAAAAATGTTTGGAAATTGTTATTACAAATATTAATTGTTATTGTAATAATAATTATAATTGTAACTGTTTTTTCAGTTTATATAGTTAAGTAAAATTAATAGAATGGAAAATAAATAAATTATTAAGAGAGCTATTTCAAATTGGTTCTCTTTTATTTTAAAAGAGGAGGTGTATTATGAAATATCAACTTGATAATCAAATTTTAGATGTTAAAATAATTAAAAAAAATAATAAGAATATTTATATAAGATTAAAAAGTGATGGTATAATTTATGTTACAACAAATTATTTTGTTAGTAAAAAATATATAAAAAGGTTATTAGATGATAATCAAAATTTTTTAAGAAGGTCTTTATTAAAAATTAATAAACAAAATGAAAAAGAGGGTAAATTCTTATTATTAGGATGTGAATATAATATAACTTTTATAAATAATTTTAAGAAGGTAGAAGTAGACGTTAATAATGGAATTATATATTGTGAAAATCAAAAGCAGTTAGAACTTTGGTTAAAGAAACAAATAAAATTACTTTATTTACAAAGGTTAGATTATAATTATAATTTGTTTAATGAAAAAATACCATATCCAAAATTAAAAGTACGTAATATGAAAACACGATGGGGTGTTTGTAATAGAAGTAATAATACGGTTACTTTAAATTCAAAATTAATTGAATATTCTATTGATAAATTAGATTATGTTATTGTACATGAATTATCGCATTTTGTTCATTTTAATCATTCAGCATTGTTTTGGAAAGAAGTAGAGCAGTATTGTCCTAATTATAAAAAGATTAGAAAAGAATTAAATGATGTATGTTTATAAAATGATATAATAAAAAGGTAGTTGAGCGAATTTTCAATTACTTTTTAATTATTAAAATTTTAACTTTTTATTGAACAATATTTTTAATATTTATTATAAATAATAATGAAATATAGGGTTATAAAATTATTGACAAGCCATACTGATACCGGTATAATTGTATTTGGACTTTGATTTTAATATAAATCAGGTAGTTAATTTAATAAAATATAATTAATTATATAATAAATTGTTTAAAATTTAGATATGAAATTTGAATTTAATTTATGTATAATTATTTTGATAAAGCTTTATGATTTAAGTGAATAAATAGTTAAATATAAAGATGGCAATTTGATAAGAAATATAACTGATGTTTTATTTTTTATAATTAATGGAACAATTATTTTTAAGTTATGAAAATTAAAAAATATCGAGATTTATTTTTATAAATAGTCGATATTTACTTGTAATAAAAAAGATAAATATATAATTGAAAATATGTTTTTGTTAAATTAGATAATATATTAGATATAGAAATGGTAAAAAATATTTAGGATTATTTTAAAATATGATATTTTAAAAATCAATATAATCAGTTGGTAATGATTGAGAAATTAAATAAGAATATATAAATGATTGTAATATTTATAGAAAAGATACCAAATTAATTATTGTGGATTTGTTTTTATTTGGCACGCGAATGGAGCAGTTTTAAAAATTAATTTTTGGCAAAAAAAGGATTTTTAAATTTTTTTCACTATATTTATTATAGAGGGTGTGAATTATGTTGACTGATGAACAAATTAATAATATAAGAAGTAGTGTTAATATTGTGGATATCATATCTGATTATATTCCACTGACCAAAAGAGGAAAAAATTATTTTGGTATTTGTCCTTTTCATCCAGATGGAGATCCAAGTTTTTGTGTATCAGAACAAAAACAAATTTATACTTGTTTTTCTTGTAAAGCTAGTGGAAATGTAATTCATTTTGTAATGAATTATGAAAATATTTCATTTAAGGAAGCTCTGAAAAATATTGCTGATAAGTCAGGAATTAATGTTGATATAAATATATCTACTAATAAGGTGAATAATAAAAATTCTGAATTGTATGATATTTATGATATAGCTACTAAATTTTATCAAAATAATATTAATACGGTAAGTGGTAAAAAAGCTAAGGAATATTTATATGAACGTGGGTTTACAGATAATGTAATTAAAGATTTTATGATTGGTCTTTCGCTTACTAATCATGATTTATTAACAAAAATGTTAGTAAATAAACATTTTTCTAATGATGATATGATAAAAAGTGGATTGGTGGTTAAAAATAATTATGGTTATGCAGATATTTATAATAATCGTATTATGTTTCCAATCTGGGATATTACTGGTAAGGTTGTTGGATTTAGTGGTCGTATTTTTAATGGTGAGGATACTAGTCAATATTCAAAATATATAAATACACGAGAAACGCCAATTTTTAAAAAAGGCGAGTTGCTTTATAATTATCATCGAGCAAAAAATAGTTGTCGAAAAAAAAATATGGTAATTATTATGGAAGGACAATTGGATTTAATTAGAACTTGTAGTATTGGGGTTGATAATGTTATCGCAACGATGGGAACGGCTTTTACTAAAGAGCATGCTACATTGGTGAAAAGATTAGCTAAAGAGGTAATAATATGTTTTGATGGTGATGGAGCTGGTGAGAAAGCAACTATTGCGTGTGGTAATGAATTAGTTAATTTAGGAATTACACCTAAAGTTGTTAGGTTAGAGGATAATTTAGATCCTGATGAATATATTAAAAAGTATGGTAAGGATAAATTTATATCTAAACTTGATAATCCTATTAATTTTATGGATTTTAAATTATCTTTTTATAAAAATGGGAAAGATTTAAATAATAATAATGATGTTGCTCAATATGTTAATACAATTATTGATGAGTTAGCAAAAGTTGATGATGAGGTATTAAGAGAGTTAACTTTAAAAAAATTAAGTGTTGAAACGGATTTGGATATAGATTTTTTAAGAAATAATTTAAATAAAAAAAATATAAAGGTTAATAATAATTTTAAGGGCGAAATCAAAACAATTAAGGAAGATAAATATGAATTAGCAGCTAAACATTTAATTTATTATATGCTAAAAGATAAGAAAGTAATTAAGGAGTATAATAGTTCTAAAGTTTATATTCCAATCGAAAAATATCGAATTTTAGCTAAAGAAATAGATTGTTTTTATGTTAATAATGGGTTTGTAAATATTGCTGATTTAATGAATTCTTTTATTAATGATGAAAATATGATAAAATTAATTGGTGAAATTGGAACTTTAGATTTAAAAGATAATTATGATATGTCACAAATAAATGATTATATAAATGTATTGAAACAATATAGTGTTAATAATGAAGTTTTATCGTTAGAGAAAAAATTAAAGATGACTGTTGATAGAGGTGAGAAATTGGTATTAGCTCAAAAATTATTTGAATTAAAAAAAGGACAAGACAGTGTTAAAAAGGAGAGATAAGTATGAATGAAATAAAAACGTTTGATGAGAGAAAAAGTGAATTAGTAAAAAAGGGTAAGGAAAAAGGTTTTATAACATACGAGGAATTAGCAAATTCTTTAAAGGGTTTGGATTTGGATTCTGATTCTTTAGATGAATTGTATAATTTATTTAATGAAAATAATATTGCGGTTATATCTGAGGAAGATGATGGTCATGGTGGTAATGATAAATTATTATTAGATGATAGTGATTTAACAAAAGATTTAACAATTAATGATCCAGTTAGAATGTATTTAAAGGAAATTGGGCAAATTAAGTTGCTTACAATGGAAGAAGAATTAGAGCTTGCTGATCGTATTTTAGCTGGCGATGAAGAAGCTAAATCAATATTAGCAGAAGCTAATTTACGTTTAGTTGTAAGTATTGCTAAGCGTTATGTAGGACGTGGAATGTTATTTCTTGATTTAATACAAGAAGGTAATATTGGGTTGATGAAAGCAGTAGAAAAATTTGATGTTTCAAAAGGTTACAAATTTTCGACTTATGCGACTTGGTGGATAAGACAAGCTATTACTAGAGCTATTGCTGATCAGGCGAGAACTATAAGAGTGCCTGTTCATATGGTGGAAACAATAAATAAGCTTGCACGTGTTCAAAGACAATTAACTCTTGAATTAAATCGCGAGCCAAGTGAGGAAGAATTAGCAAAGAAAATGAATATTTCTGTTGAAAAAATTAGAGATATTTATAAAATTTCTCAAGAGCCAGTTAGTTTAGAAACGCCAATTGGTGAAGAAGATGATTCACACCTAGGTGATTTTATTAAAGATGAAAATAATATGAGTCCTGAGGAATATGCTGAAAATGAGTTATTAAAAGATGAAATTTCTGAAGTGTTACTTACTTTAACAGAAAGAGAAGAAAAGGTAATACGTTTACGTTTTGGACTAGAAGATGGTAAAGCTAGAACTTTGGAAGAAGTAGGGCAAATGTTTGGTGTTACAAGAGAACGCATAAGACAAATTGAGGCTAAGGCTTTAAGAAAATTGCGTCATCCATCACGTTCTAGAAAATTAAAAGATTATTTAAGTGATTAAATGCATATTTCTAAAAGATTAGAATGTATTGCCAACATGGTTGATAATAATAGTCAAATAATCGATATAGGTTGTGATCATGGTTGGTTGGATATTTATTTGACGATTAAGAAAAATTGTCAATGTATAGCTAGTGATATTAGTCAAAATGTTTTAAAAAATACGGAAGTAAATATTACTAAGTATAATTTGAATGATAAAATAAAAATAATATGTAGTGATGGTTTAGATAAAATTGTTGTTAATAATGAGAATATTATAATTATATCTGGAATGGGAACTAATACCATTATTAATATACTAAAGTCAAAAAAAGTAAATAAGATTAATAATTTAATAATTCAATCAAATAATAATATAGAGTTATTACGAAAAAAAATAGTTAAATTGGGTTTTTATATTTATAATGAAAAAATAATTTTGGATGGTGGTAAGTATTATATTATTATTTATTTTAAAAGAGGAAAAAAGAAATATTTAAAGGCTGATTATTTGTTTGGACCAGTTGCAAGATTAAATAAAGCAAATGGAGAATTTTATAATAAGATTTATGATAAAAATATGTTAATATTATGTCAATTACCTAAAAAATATATTTTTAAAAGATTAAATATATATTTGTATTTGAAACAGTTAAAAAAAATCACAAGTATATAATATGGTATTTATACTTGTGATTTTTAGATAAAAAAGGTTGGATTGTTGGTTGATTGAATATTTTGATTTTTATTTTCATCTGTTTTTATATTGTTATTTTTAATATTATTTTCTTGTGGTTGATTGTTATCGACTTTTTTAAATTCATTCATTATTTTGAACATTGTTTTGGCATTTTGCATGATAGGTGAAATTTGTTTTACCATTGGTATTGCTTGGTTGACTACACCAAGAGTCCTTTGAATATTAGATAGGATATTTGACCAATTGGTTCCTCTTAAACCTCCTAAGATACTACTTATAATTCCACGATTGGCAGGAGCGGTAGCAGTATATGGCATGTATCCTAAAAAAGGTGTGTAATAATTCATAGTAGAATGCCCCTTTCTAAAATATTATATGAAAATAAAAAAAAAGGTTTACAATTTATTTATTTATTGGTATAATTTATATAGGATAAATAAGTGGT
This sequence comes from uncultured Bacilli bacterium, assembly GCA_947624115.1. Taxonomy (GTDB): domain Bacteria; phylum Bacillota_I; class Bacilli_A; order RF39; family UBA660; genus CAJLIR01. Next base: position 5,617 of record CANQIS010000019.1, on the reverse strand, counting down.
TATATTTAAAATAGAGGATATTGGTGATGTGTGATGAAAATATTATTAACACCTTTTATTTTTTTGTATAAAATCATAAGTTTTATTTTAAGTAATTTTTTATATGGATTTTTGGTTGTTTGCTATGGTGTTTATTTTTGTGTATCTGGAATATTTAAAATTATAACTTTCCCTATAAGGTTTTTAGTTAATTTAATTAAAAAACCTTCTGAAAAGAAATTATTAAAACAGGAGAAAGCAAGAAAGGCTAAATTAAGTAAATGGCAAAAAACTCAGGAAAAACAAAAAGCTAAAGAAAGAAAATATTTGGAAGAACAAGAAAAAATTGCTGCTAAAAAACGTCAAAAAGAAGCAGAGGATGGTTTGGTTTATGCCAAACGTAAGAGAAAAAAACTTGGTGATATTATAAATGATTTCTTTGTTGCTATTTTGTCTGTTCCTAAAAATATTAAGAAGAAACGCCAAGAAGCTAAAGAAAAGCAAAAAAGTAGAAAAGAGTTATCGCGTCAAGTATTATTATTAGATTTTAATGGTGAAGATGCTGTTAAAAGTAGTGAAAAACAAATTTATGAATATGTTGCTAAAGACAGCTCTGGAAAAATTGTTAAAGGCTATTTTGATGCTTTTTCTAAAGTGGAAGTTCACTCATATTTATTGAATGAAGGCTATGAGGTTTATAGTATAAGAACTTCTAAATGGATTAATATGTTTCATAGAAGTTATTCTTCTAATCATGTAAAGGTTAAAACGAAGGATTTGATTTTCTTTTTAACACAATTATCTACTTATATAAAAGCAGGTATTCCATTGGTTGAATCATTACAGATATTGAGTAGACAATATAAAAATAAAAGTTATCAAAGAATATTTAAAGCTATGATGTATGATTTAACAATGGGTGAAAATTTTAGTGTTGCTATGGAAAAACAAGGCGTAGCTTTTCCTAAATTGTTAATTAATATGGTTAAAGCTTCGGAAATGACAGGTGAATTACCGGAAGCATTAGATGATATGGAAGAATATTATACGGAAGCTGAGGCAACTCAAAAGCAAATGATTACGGCTTTAACTTATCCTTCGATAGTTTTTGTTATTGCAATAGGTGTTATGACTTTCATAATGATTTATGTTGTTCCAAAATTTGTTGAAATTTATGATACAATGGATTCAGCACAAATCCCTGCTATTACTGTAGCAGTTATGAATTTAAGTGCATTTTTACAAAATTATATTGTCTTCATTTTAATCGGATTAGTTTTTGTGATTATTCTGATAAAATGGATGTATGATAATGTTAAATCAGTAAGAGTTGGTTTGCAAACATTAGTTATGAAGTTACCTGTTTTTGGTGATATAGTTATTTTTAATGAAGTTACAATGTTTACAAAGACTTTTGCTTCACTTTTGAAACATAATGTTTTTATAACAGATAGTATGGAAATTTTGAATAAAATAACTAATAATGAAGTATATAAAAGTATGATATTAGATACAATCAGCAATTTGGCTAGAGGTGAAAAAATTTCATTAGCATTTAAGGATCAATGGGCTTTCCCAATTCCAGCTTATGAAATGATCGTTACAGGTGAACGTACTGGTCAACTTCCTGAAATGATGGGTAAAGTATCAACATATTATCAGGAGCAACATAAAAATGCGGTTGCTCGTATAAAAGCTTTTGTTGAGCCAGCTTTAATTATCTTTTTAACAGTTGGTGTTGGATTTATTGTTTTGTCAATTATTATCCCAATGTTTAATATGTATAGTGCTATTCAAGGTTGATGTGTGATGGAAATTTATTTTATTTGTGTGATGTTTATTTTTGGAATTGTTTTAGGATCTTTTTATAATGTGGTAGGATACAGATTGCCTAAGGGTGAATCGATTGTGTATCCTGCTTCACATTGTACAAATTGTAATCATAAATTAAAAGCATATGAATTGGTTCCTGTTTTTTCTTTTTTATTTTTAGGAGGAAAATGTAGTAAATGTAAACAAAAAATTTCTTGGTTTTATACTGTATTTGAATTAATGACTGGTATATTATTTGTTTTAAGTTATATAGTATTTAAAAATAGTATTATTGATGTTTTGATTGCAGTTACATTTATTTCAATGTTGATAATTATTTTTGTTAGTGATTATCATTATATGATTATTCCTGATTCAGTTTTAATATTTTTTTCTATATTATTAATTATAGAATTATTCATAAAAAATGGTTTAAATGGTTTATTATTTAATATATTGAGTGGCGCAATTTCATTTGTGACAATGTTATTAATAAAATTATTAGGCGATAAATTATTTAAAAGAGAATCAATGGGTGGTGGCGATATAAAATTAATGTTTGTCATCGGTTTGGTATTAGGTTGGCCTCAAGCATTATGTTCAATTTTTGTTGGTTCTTTAATTGGTTTACCAATAGCGTTAGTAATTGTTTTAAGGAAAAAAGATCATGTAATTCCTTTTGGACCATTGTTAGGGGTAGGCGCAATTATATTATTGTTAACTAGATTTGATGTAGTTAATTTCTTTTATTCGATGATGTAAATAATTTTATAATTTAATACAGTTAGAATTTACCTAACTGTATTTTTCAATCTATGGATAAATTAATAAAAAAATGTTAAAATTAAATTATAGGTATAAGTTGGAATAAAATTAAGAATTTTTTTGAAAAGATCTTTTAATAAAGATAAATTGTGTTATAATATTTTAGATTTCATTGAAATAAACTTGTAGAAAGTAGTTGAAGTTATGGATAAAATAATAGTTAAAGGTGCGAGAGAAAATAATTTAAAGAATATTGATATTGAATTGCCTAAGAATAAGTTAATTGTTATGACTGGTGTGAGTGGAAGTGGTAAAAGTAGTTTAGCTTTTGATACTATTTATGCAGAGGGACAGAGACGTTATGTCGAAAGCTTAAGTGCTTATGCTCGTCAATTTTTAGGTGGAACAGAAAAGCCAAATGTTGATTCTATTGAAGGGCTTAGTCCAGCTATTAGTATTGATCAAAAAACAACTAATAAAAATCCTCGTAGTACGGTTGGAACGGTAACAGAGATTTATGATTATTTACGTCTTTTGTATGCTAGAATTGGAGTACCATATTGTCCAAATCATCATAAGCCAATTACTAGTCAAAGTATTGAAGAAATGACAATTCAAGTTTTAAATTTGGAACTTGGAACGAAAATAAGAGTTTTAGCACCTGTTGTACATGGTGAAAAGGGAACTTTTAAGGATTTAATAGAGGGTTTTAGGAAAGACGGATATGTTCGAATTAGAATTGATAATGAAGAATTTGATTTGTCACAAGAATTGGAATTATCTAAAACAAAGAAGCATAATATTGACGTTATTGTTGATAGATTAATAATTAAACCAGAAATAAGAAGTCGTCTTTATGAATCAATTGAAACGGCATCTAAACTTGCTAATGGTAAGGTTTTAATTGATGTAATTGGTGGCGAAGAATTTTTGATGAGTGAAAAATATGCTTGTCCTGATTGTGATTTTTCTTTACCAGAATTAGAACCAAGAATGTTTTCTTTTAATGCGCCTTATGGGGCATGTAGTGATTGCAAGGGTCTTGGTATAAAATATAAAATAGATGAGGATTTAGTAATTCCAAATAGGAATTTAAGTATAAATGAGGGTGCTATCGTAGCGGTAAATACTGATGAGTCTAATAATATTACTAATACTGAATTAAATACGGTTGCTAAATTTTATGGAATTGATTTAGATAAACCAGTAAAAGATTTAAAAAAGGAAGAATTAGATATTATTTTATATGGTTCTAAAGATATTTTAGAATTTAATTATTCATCACGTACGGGAAATAAAAGAACAAAGAAGGATTTTTTTGAAGGAATTATTACTAATTTAGAGAGACGTTATATTGAAACAAAAAGTAGTTGGATTCGTGAGTGGATAGAGCAATACATGACGGAGTTAGAATGTCCAACTTGTCATGGTGCACGTCTTGATGCTTCCGTTTTATCGGTTTTAATAGGTAAAAAAAATATCTATGAAATTACTAATTTAAGTATTAAAGAATTATATGAATTTTTTAAAAATTTAAAACTTACTAAACAACAACAGGAAATATCAGAATTAATTGTTAAAGAAATTAATTCAAGATTGGAATTTTTAATTAATGTTGGGATTGAATATTTGACTTTAAGTCGTAGTGCTGGTACTTTAAGTGGTGGTGAAGCTCAAAGAATTCGTTTAGCAACTCAGATTGGTTCGCGTTTGACTGGTGTTTTGTACGTGTTAGATGAACCAAGTATTGGTTTGCATCAACGTGATAATGAAAGACTTATTAATTCAATGTTGGAAATGCGTGATTTAGGTAATACTTTAATTGTAGTGGAACATGATACTGATACAATGCGGGCTTGTGATTATTTAGTGGATATTGGTCCTCAAGCTGGTATTCATGGTGGTGAAGTTGTTGCTTGTGGTACACCAGAAGAAGTTATGAAAAATGAAAATAGTATTACGGGAAAATATTTAAGTGGTAAATTAAAAATAGAGGTACCAACTAAGAGAAGAAAAGGCAATAAAAAATATTTGGAAATTAAAGGTGCTTGTGAAAATAATTTAAAAAATATTAATGTAAAATTTCCTTTAGGAACTTTTATATGTATAACAGGTGTGAGTGGTAGTGGAAAAAGTAGTTTAATAAATGAAATATTATATAAAGCAGTTGCTTCAAATTTATATAAAACGAAAATAAAACCTGGAAAATTTAAAACAATTAAAGGTTTAGAAAATATTGATAAAGTTGTTGATATTTCTCAAGCACCAATTGGACGAACACCTAGAAGTAATCCTGCTACTTATACAGGGGTATTTGATGATATAAGAGATGTATTTGCCCAAACTAAAGAAGCTAAATTAAGAGGTTATGATAAGGGACGTTTTTCTTTTAATGTTAAAGGTGGTCGCTGTGAAGCTTGTTGGGGTGATGGTGTTAAAAAAATTGAAATGCATTTTTTGCCAGATGTTTATGTTCCATGTGAAGTTTGTAATGGTACAAGATATAATAGTGAAACATTGGATATAAAGTATAAAGGCAAAAGTATTTATGATGTTTTAGAGATGCGAGTTGAAGAGGCTTTAGAATTTTTTGAAAATGTTCCAAAGGTTAAAAATAAATTACAAATGTTGATGGATGTAGGATTATCTTATGTTAAATTAGGACAAAGTGCTCCAACATTAAGTGGTGGTGAAGCTGGTCGTGTTAAATTGGCTAAGGAGTTGCAAAAGAAACCAACAGGTAAAAGTTTATTTATTTTAGATGAACCAACTACTGGTTTACATTCTGAGGATATAAAAAAATTATTAGTTATTTTAAATAGAATTGTTGATAACGGTGATACAGTTATTGTTATTGAACATAATTTAGATGTAATAAAAGTAGCTGATCATATAATTGACTTGGGACCAGAAGGTGGAAATATGGGTGGTAATATTGTGGCTCAAGGAACACCAGAAGAAGTTGCGAAAGTAAAAGAAAGTTATACAGGTCAATTTTTAAAGAATATGCTTTAATTATCGTATAATTATATAAATATAAAAATCGTAAGTTTTGTTTAAA
>CANQIS010000018.1 GCA_947624115.1 uncultured Bacilli bacterium | reverse complement strand
GAAAAACAAGAAATAAAAGAAAATGGAACAAAAGTTTATTTTAATCCAGTTGAAGGTAAGCAATGTAGTGAAGATGACTATACTACAAACCAAAGTAAAACTGGTGTAAAAGAAGGATGTATGCAATGGTATATCTTTAATGATAATGAGGAAAGTGCTGTTTACAATTTGATATTAGATCATAATATAGTAGGTAAAGTAGCATGGTATAAAACTGCTGAAGATAATATGAAAGGTCCAAAAGAAGCATTAGAAGCATTAAGTGAAGCAACAACAAATTGGTCAGATAAATTAGTAGCACCCGGTACATATACAGCAAGTTGGAATTATGATGAACAGCCACATAAATATACAATAAATTATTCAGATTACGGAAATAGAGCAAGATTAATAAGTGCTGAAGAGATAGCAGAGATAACAGGGGCAAGTAAAACATCAGATGTTGGAGGAATAGGTTGGAACCTTCACAATGGGGCTTGGTTCTATTTAGATGGTACAGGAAATAACTGGCAAACAATGGTAGCAAGTTCAAGTAAAAAGAGTAAATATGCATGGTTGTTCGACAACATCGCTAACTGTATAAGTTATGGTTGTAATGTAATTCAATCTGGAACAAATGGTTATTGGACTTCTTCAGCATATGCTAGTTCCTCTAGCGAAGCGTGGTATGTGAGCAGCTACGGTCGCTTGCGCTATAGCGGCTATTTGTATGACGGCCAACAACACTCTGGCAATACTGGTGTTCGTCCAGTTATAACAGTAAATAAATCTGATCTTTTAAACTAATAGAAAGAAAAAGTGTATAAATTAATTCTCTTTTTTGCAATATATTTGTAGAAAGGAGATTTTTTTATGGCACGTCATAAAGTAGAAATATGTGGCGTGAATACTGCAAATATAAAAGTATTAAAGAATGATGAAATGATTGAATTGTTTAAAAAGTATCAATTAGGAAACTTGAATGCAAAAGAAGAATTAATAAATGGTAATTTAAAATTAGTCTTGTCTATCTTAAAAAAGTATAATAATCGTACTGATAATATGGATGATTTATTTCAAGTTGGTTGTATTGGATTAATTAAGGCAATTGATAATTTCGATCTATCTCATGAAGTTAAATTTTCAACTTATGCGGTTCCGATGATTTTAGGTGAGGTAAAAAGATATTTACGTGATAATAATAGTGTCAGGATTGCTCGTAGTATAAAAGATATTGCATATAAGGCGTTAAAAGTTAAGGAACAATTAACTAATGAACTAGGTCGTGAACCTTCAATTGATTTAATTGCGCAAAAATTAAATTTACCTGTTTATGATGTTAGTAATGCTATTGATTCGATGAAGGAAACGGTTAGTATGTCGGAGCCAATTTATAATGATGGTGGTGATACAATATATTTAGCTGATCAGTTAGCAGATAAGCGTGAATATTATGATAAGGATATTAAATTATCTTTAAATGATGCTTTAAAAAAATTAAAAGAAAAGGAAAAGTATATTTTAATTGAAAGGTATATTGTTGGTAAAACACAAATGGAATTGTCTGATGAGTTAGGAATTTCACAGGCACAAATATCTAGATTAGAAAAAAGTGGTCTTTCTAATTTAAAGAAAATGATATCTTAATTTTTTTAATGTTGCATGTTTTAGCTATTTAATGATAAAATAGTTGTAGTTTTTATATGTATGGTGATGTTTATGGAAGTGCTTTATTTAGTAATACCTTGTTATAATGAAGAAGAAGTAATTGTTGAAACTAAAAATAAGTTGAAGAATAAGATGAATTTTCTTATTAGAAATAAAAAAATATCAAATTTATCTAAAGTTGTTTTTGTAAATGATGGTTCAGTAGATAATACTTGGAATTTAATTTGTAATTTTAATAAGGAGGATAAATTATTTTCTGGTATTAAGTTATCTAGAAATTTTGGACATCAAAGTGCTTTATTAGCTGGTCTTATGAGTGTTGTCAGTAAGGCCGATATGGTTATTACTTTAGATTGTGATTTGCAAGATGATGTTGAGGTTATAGATAAGTTTGTTGATGAGTACTTTAAAGGTAATGATATTGTTTATGGTGTTAGAAATTCTCGAAAAAAAGATAGTTTTTTTAAAAGAAATACAGCTGTTTTATTATATAAATTAATGAAATTATTCGGTGTTGAAATAGTTTATAATCATGCTGATTATCGTCTTATGAGTAAAAAAGCTATTATTTCGCTTGGCAATTTTAAGGAGGTTAATTTATTTTTAAGGGGATTGGTTCCTTTAATTGGTTATAAATCGTCAATTGTTGAATATGAACGTCAGGAGCGTTTTGCTGGCAATTCTAAATATCCGTTTAAAAAGATGTTTAATTTTGCTATAGATGGTATAACTTCTTTTACGGTTAAACCAATTAGATTTATAGCTGGACTTGGCTTTGTTATTTTTTTTGTAAGTATTGGTATGCTTATTTATACTTTAATAAGACATTTTAATGGAGAAACAATAATAGGTTGGTCTTCAGTAATGGTCTCTGTTTGGGCAATTGGTGGCTTGCAATTATTAGCAATAGGTATAATAGGTGAATATATAGGTAAGATTTATTTGGAAACTAAAGCAAGGCCAAGATATATAATAGAAAAAGATTTAGATGAAAAGTAATTTTATTAATGAGAATAATTAGTAATTATGAGGTTAAATGCAATTAATTTGCTTTTTTTTTATTTTTTTCTTTTACTTTTATTAAAATTATAGTATAATTAATTTTAGATTATAGGAGATGATATTGTGAAAGATATTTACACTAGTGTTGATATTGGTTCTGATACAATCAAGATAGTCGTATGCGAAATGTTAAGGGACAAATTAAATTTACTAGCTGCATCTTCTGTAAAATCAAAAGGAATAAAAAAAGGGTTAATAACTAATTTTGAAGAAGCACAACAGTCATTAAAATTAGCTGTTTCTAAAATTGAAGAAATGTTGGGAACACAAATAAAACATGCACTTGTATCGGTACCATCATATTTTGCTGAATATCTTATGATTAAAGGTTCAATAAACATATTATCTGATGATCAAATAATTAGTGGTGCTGATATTGATAGAGTAATTGAGAGTGCAGTTGCTACTCATGATATAACTGGTAAAGCAATAATTACAACGATTCCAATCGATTTTTCAATTGATAATCAACGTTTGATTAAAGATCCTAAGGGAATGCAGTCAAATCTTTTAGCAATGAGAGGAATTATGGTTGTTACACCTAAAAAAAATTTATATTCTGTTTTAAATTTGTTTGACAGTATAGGAATTGAGGTTGACGATATATCTATTAATGCGATAGGTGATTATTTTTCATTTAAGACAGATGATGTAGATGATTTGGTTGGAGCAGTTGTTAATATTGGTGCTGAGGTAACAAATATTTCTTTATTTAATAAAGGAATTATTGTTAGAAGTTCGATATTACAAAAAGGCGGAAAAAACATAGATAGTGATTTGTCTTATATGTATCATATATCTTTGGAAAGTTCTTGTGAGTTAAAAGAAAAATTTGCATTAGCTCATAAAAAAAATGCTAGTTCTAATGATTTTTGTGAGGTCATTATGGATGATGGTGAGAAGAAAAAAATAAATCAGTATGAGGCTTCAGAAGTAGTTATGGCTAGAATAGAAGATATTTTGAAATCAGTTAAGGACGAGATATCTGTTTTGACTAAAAACAGATTGGATTATATGATAATAACTGGTGGTACTAGTAATATGATGCATTTTAATTATGTCGTAGATGAGGTTTTTGGAAAAGTTGCAACAGTTGGTAATATTAAATTAATTGGAGTTAGAAATAATAGATATTCTTCTGCAATTGGTAATATTCTCTATTTTGTTAGCAAATTAGAATTAAGAGGCAATAGTTATACAATGTTTACAAGAAATGAAATAGAAGAATTAGGTTCTAATCGAAAAAGTGTTACTGAGGATTCGAATGATTCGATGTTAAGTAAAGTTTTTGGGTACTTTTTTGGTGAATAAGGGAGGAAATTTATGTTTGGATTAGAAATAGATCAAATTGCGAAAATAAAAGTTATTGGAGTTGGTGGCGGTGGTGGAAACGCCGTTAATCGAATGATAGAGTCAGGTATTAAAGGAGTAGATTTTATTGCTGCAAATACGGATTTGCAAGTTTTAAATGCGTCTAAAGCTCCTGTCAAAATTCAGATTGGAGCTGAGTTGACAGGTGGTCGAGGAGCTGGTTCTAAACCAGAAGTTGGTCGAGAAGCAGCTTTAGAATCTCGCTCAGAATTAGAATCAGCTTTAGCTGGTGCTGATATGGTTTTTGTTACTTGTGGAATGGGTGGTGGTACTGGTACAGGTGCTGCTCCAGTTGTTGCAAGTATTGCACAGGAATTAGGTGCTTTAACAGTTGGAATTGTTACAAAACCTTTCTATTTTGAAGGTAAACAACGTATGGATCAAGCTATAGTTGGACTTGATGAATTGAAGAAACACGTAGATACGTTAATTGTCATTCCAAATGATCGTTTACGTGAAATTATCGATAAAACGACTCCTTTACTTGCATCTTTTAAAGAAGTAGATAATGTATTAATGCGTGGTGTTCAATCTATTTCTGATTTAATTGCTGTAGCTGGTTTAATTAATTTGGATTTTGCTGATGTTAAATCAGTTATGGAAAAGCGTGGCAATGCTCTTATTGGAATTGGTATTGGTGTTGGTGAGAATCGTGCAACAGAAGCTGCTAAACAAGCTGTTTCGAGTCCGCTACTTGAAACTAGTATAAGTGGTGCAACTGATGCGATAATTAATGTAACTGGTGGTGAAAATTTAACTTTATTTGAAGTTGAAGAAGCTGCAGAAGTTATTAGATCGTCAGCTAATACTGATATTAATACTATATTTGGTGCTGTTATCAATGAAAATTTAAATGATGAAATAATTGTTACAGTTATTGCAACTGGTTTTGAGGATGCTCAAAAACAACAATCTTCTTCTACACAGAAAGTTGAACAATCAGTTCCAGATGACGATGATGATGGTGATGATAGTGATTTACCTCCATTTTTAAGAAAAAGAGGATTTTAATTGATTTATTTAAAAAGCGACATAATTTTCTATGTCGTTTTTTTATAATGTATTTGGTGATGAAATGAAAATATATGTTGATTATGTGTTATTTTTAAATTTCATGTTTGATTTTTTATTATTAGTAAGTATATCGTTGATTTTAAAAAGGCAAGTCAAAATTAATAGGTTAATTTTAGGAGCTTTTTTTGGTAGCTTAACAACTTTATTATTATTTTTTAAAATAAGTAATTTGGAATTGTTTTTTATAAAATTAATAATAAGTATACTGATGATTATTGTTTCTTTTGGTTTTAAAAATGTAAAGTATTTTTTTAAGAATTTTTCTATTTTGTATATGTTTGGTTTTATATTGGGAGGTGTATTGTATGCGATTAATATTCAATTTTCATATAAGCATGAAGGTTTAGTTTTTTTTCATGATGGTATTGGAATAAATATGTTATTTTTAATAGTTATATCACCAATTGTAATATATCTATATATAAAACAAATTAAAAGTTTAAAAAATAATTATGTTAATTATTATAAAATTAGAATAAATTTTGATAATCATGAATATAAATTGGTAGGGTTTTTGGATACAGGTAATAAATTGACTGATCCGTATTTTAATCGACCGATTATTTTAGTTAATCCAAATATTATCAAAATTGATTTGAATGAAAAAATATTGATTCCTTATTCGACAATTACGGATAATGGTTTATTGGAATGTGTGTTAGTTCGCGAAGTATTTATTGATACAGTTGGCATTAAGAAAAATGTTTTGTTAGGCGTTATTAAGGAAAAAATAAAGATTGATGGAGTTGATTGTATTTTACAGACAAAGTTATTGGAGGAATAAAATGTTTAAGAAATTTTGGAATTTTATTATTAAGGTATTTAATGTAGATAACAATATATTTTTTATTGGTAGTGCTGATAAATTGCCAGAACCTTTGTCGAAAGAAGATGAGGTAAAGTTAGTTGAACTTTCGATGAATGGTGATGTAATGGCTCGTGAGAAGTTAATTGAGCATAATTTACGTTTGGTTGTATTTTTGTCGAAGAAGTATGAGAATACAGGAGTTGATTTGGAGGATTTGGTAAGTATTGGGACGATTGGTTTAATAAAAGGTGTTAATACTTATAAACTTGATAAAAATATTAAATTAGCAACTTATGCTTCACGTTGTATTGATAATGAAATATTAATGTTTTTAAGAAAAAATAAAAAACGTAAAACGGAAGTTAGTTTTGAAGATAATTTAAGTTATGATTCTGAGGGGAATGAATTACATTTAGAAGATATTTTAGGAACAGAAAATGATGTGGTTACAAAAGGAATAGAAGATGAAACTGATAAGAAGATTTTGTATTCGGAAATAGAAAAATTGAATCCTCGTGATAAAAAAATAATGATTTTAAGATATGGATTATTTAATAATGAGGAATTGACGCAAAAAGAAGTGGCTAATTTGTTAGGAATTAGCCAATCATATATTTCAAGAATAGAGAAAAAAGTTATTAGGAGAATTCAAAATATTACAAAAATTTAATTATTTATAGTTAAATAGTCACCTATATTGATGTTTGTAATTTCTTCAGTAAATTCATAGGTATAGTAAACACCAATTTTTGGTAAAATTATTTTATAGGGTTTTAAATTATGATATATATATAATATTTTGTTATTTTTATCGGTCATAATAACATCAATTTTTTGGTACATAAAGAACGTATGAATACTGTTACATTTAGGAAAACAAAGGCAATAGTCGACTTTGTTTTTTTTAAACATTAGACCTAAAAAACGTGTTATGAATTGATTACAATATTTGACAGTTATGGTTTTATTTTTTAAAATTATCTTCATAAATTCACCAAATTTATTATAACATAAAAAAATAGTTTGACAAATAGTAAAAAAAAGTATAAACTTATCTTAGATATAATTGATGGAGGTAGTCAAATGAAAATGAATAATAGAGGTCAAGCGTTAGTTGAATATTTATTAATTATTGCGGTAATTAGTGTTGTGGTTGTTAGTATTGTAAAATTATTAGGTGGTTATTTACAGGATTCTATGACTAAGTCTTCTTGTGCATTGCTAGATAAAGTATATGTAGAGGGGAGTAAACCTGGAGAGGGAAGTTGTGTTGATAAGTAATTAGGAAACGTTTTTAGAAATATTTCTAAATTCGTTTTTTTTCTTGTTTAATAGTTTATATTTTGGTATAATTAATTAAGATAAATAGGATAGTGATTAGATGAAAAATAATAAGGGACAAGCATTAGTTGAATTTGTGATAGTAGTACCTATTTTAATTTTTATTATTATGGCTATAGTTGATTTTGGTAATATTGCTTATAAAAAAATGCGACTAGAAAATAACTTAAATGATGTAGTTACTTTATATCAAAATAAAGATTTGGAAAAAATTAATTTGTTATCACAAAATGAGAAGTTTGATGTTTCTTATACGATAAGTGGTGATACAACATCTATTATATTAAAACAATATGTAAAAGTTTTTACTCCTTTTTTGAATTTAATTTTAAGTGATAATTATTTATTACAGACTACGAAGGTAATTTATAATGAATAGTAAAGGTCAAACATTAGTATTATTTGTTTTAATATTACCACTTCTTTTTATTATTTTAATAATGTTAATTAATTATGCGACTATTAGTTTGGAAAAACAAAAGATAGATAATAATGTAAAACAAACGATAGAATATGGTTTAAATTTAAAGTTAGATGAAAAAGTCGTGGAAGATGGAGTTTTAACTAATAGTGAAATTGAAAATAAATTGAGTTATTTGTTAAGTAAAAATATAACTTATGATGATTTAAATATAGATGTTAGTGATAATAGAATTTTTATTATGGTAAGTAAATCGATAAATGGTTTTTTAAGTAGTATTTTTAATGGTAGAATAAATATCAGTTATAATGGTGAGATTATTGATGATAAATTTGTGATTGAGAGGCGATAGATATGGCAGTAAAACAGGCGTGTGTTTTAACAATAACATCAGTAAAAGGTGGTACAGGTAAGACGACTAATGTGTTAAATATAGCTGGTTTGTTAAGTAATATAAATAAGAAAGTGTTAATTATTGATTTGGATTTATATACTGGTGGTATTGCTTGCTGTTTAAATATAGATAATGATAAGGATTTATTTTTGTTGGTTAATGATATGAATAATAATAAATTTGATTATTTAGAAAATTATATTGTTAAATATAGTGATAATATAGATGTTATTCCTTCATTGATAGATCCAAGAGATGCATCTAAAATAAATTCTAAATATTTAAATGTTATAATATCTAAAGCTAAGATGAAGTATGATGTTGTTTTAATTGATACTAATCATTTATTAAATGATTCTAATTTGGTAGTGTTTGATAATAGTGATGAAATATTATATTTTTTAAGCAATGATCCAGTTGATTTAAAAAATATGAAGTCAATGACTTCTATATTTAGAGATATGGATATGGATAGTTATAAAATTATTTTAAATAATTCTTTACTTAAAACAAGACATCAATTTAATAATTATGATATAAAAAGTATAATAAAAAGTAAAATCGATTTTATTTTACCTAAATCTTTTTATGAAAAAAATATTGATAAGTATGTTTTGGATGGTAAAATTATGACTATGGATAAAAATTTTATAAGAAAACATAAAAAAGAAATTGAAAGTTATACATCTTTTATTGAAGAATTATTGAAAAAGAAGGTGAGTAGTAATGACTAAACGAAAATTTGTTGAGGAGTTTGATATTGAAATTGAACAACCTGATCTACATTATGTTAGTGATTATGATACTTTTACCAATAAGGCTTTGTTAGATGAATTACGTAATAAAATAATTCAAAATTTAATTGATCATAATTTTCAAAATAACGGAACAATGGACGATTATGTCAAAAGTGAAATTGATAAAACATTAGTAGGTTATGATTTATCGAATGTTGAACGAAGTTATATTTATAATTTGATTGATAATGAAATTAATGGATATGGACCTATTTCGGAATTATTAGAGGATAAGAGTATTACGGAAATCATGGTTAATGGTATTAATGAAATATATATTGAAATTGACGGTAAAGTAATTAAAGATGAGAGTGTGTCTTTTATTAATAATGATCATATTATTAGAACAATTCAAAGAATGATTCAACCATTAGGTCGAACGATTGATACTTCTAATCCCATGGTTGATGCCCGACTTAGTGATGGTTCAAGATTGAATGCGGTAATACCTCCTTTATCTTTAAATGGTCCTATTTTGACAATTCGTAAATTTAAAGATGAGTTAGCGAATATTGATGATTTTTTGCGTAGTGGAGCATTAACGCCATATATGGCTAGATTTTTGGAGGCTTGTGTTCAAGCAAAATTAAATATTATTATAAGTGGTGGTACTGGTAGTGGTAAAACAACTTTACTTAATGTTTTGTCTTCGTTTATTAGTCCTGAGGAACGTATAATTACTATCGAAGATGCGGCTGAATTAAAATTAAAGCAAGAGCATGTTATTTCATTAGAAACTAGATTAGTGAATTATGAAGGACAAGGGGAGGTTACAATTCGTGATTTAGTTATTAATTCTCTACGTATGCGTCCAGATCGAATTATTGTTGGTGAAGTTCGTGGTAAAGAGGCTTTTGATATGTTGCAAGCAATGAATACTGGGCATAGTGGTAGTTTAACAACAATGCACGCTAATTCACCAGTTGATGCTTTGAATCGTTTGGAAACAATGATTTTAATGGCGGGGATGGATATACCAATTAAGGCTTTGAGAGAATATATTGAAAATGCGATTAATATTGTGGTACATATCGAGCGTTTAGCGGATGGTCGAAGGAAAATAACGAGTATTTGTGAGATAGTTGGTTTTGATGAAGATACAATTAAATTAAAGGAAATATTTGAATTTAAGAAAAAGGGCGTTTTACATAATCAAGAAGTTGATGGTGAATTTATAAGACATAATTATATTCCAAAGGTTTATCAAGAACTTAAGGCTAAAGGAATTGATTCTTTGAAGGATATTTTTGAGGCTGATGATGGAAATGGATACTAATTTGTCTTCATTTAATTTGGATTCTTTATTAGTTCCAACTAATAAAGATGTAGTGGTAACTTTTACACCTGGTGAGGATGTTGTAAGTTATCAATATCGTATTTTTAAAAATAATTCTGATAATTTAGTTACAACTGATGGTAATTTAGTTGAACCTAGTGTTATCTATCGCGATTATGTGATGGTTGATTCTAATCGCAAGGTTGATATTACTTTAACTGATACAGGAATTTATAGTTTAGAAATTGTCACTATGGATATAAATGGTAATTATAATATTATTAATAGTGGTAATTATGTAATTGATAAGCAAGCACCTAAAATTTCAATCGATAATTATTATAATCAAATTATCGAGTATAAAATAGGTGAGGATAATTTAGATTTTTTAGTA
This sequence comes from uncultured Bacilli bacterium, assembly GCA_947624115.1. Classification (GTDB taxonomy): domain Bacteria; phylum Bacillota_I; class Bacilli_A; order RF39; family UBA660; genus CAJLIR01. The sequence goes on along the minus strand of CANQIS010000018.1, from coordinate 9,914 downwards.
AAAATGTCTATTGATGATAATTATGATTTTAATTTAAAAGATAGGGTTATTACTAATATTGATGAATTGGATTTTAAAACGCCTGGATTAAAAAAATTAACGTATACGGTTTCTGATCAAGCCGGTAATATGACAACGGAGATAGTAAATATTAATGCGGTTAAAAGTAATTTAAATATTATACATTTTTGGCAAATTTTAATTATTTTGTGTTTGTTACCTATATTTGTTTATTTACTTGTTTATAATAAAGCTATGAAATTAGAAAAAAGAATTACTAAATATAGTGTTGAACCAATTAAAAAGTATTCTTTTTCAATGGTTGATAAGTTGTTACAATTATATAAAAAAATAGTTAGTTATATGAAGCCAGTTTTAGCTAAATCGGTTTTTATTACAAAGCATAGTAAGAAATATGATAAATATGTTGGAATTGTCGATCATGTTAATAATGATGGTTTAGAATTTGTTTGTAGTAAAATAATAGTTGCGATTATTACTTTGTTATTAGCTATTTTTAGCAAGACTTTTCAATTTAAAATATTGTCTTTTGAAGAATTTTTTATTCCATTAATTTTAGGTTATTTATTGTTAGATATTTATTATATTATTAAATATAGACAGTATCGAAATCATTTAGAAGCTGATTTATTGCAAGCAATTATAGTTATGAATAATGCTTTTAAATCGGGGCGTAGTATTACGCAAGCAATTGAACTTGTAACGATTGAATTAGAAGGACCAATGGCTGAAGAATTTAAATTAATGCATTTGCAGTTACAATTTGGTTTAGCTTTAGATGTTGTGTTTAATAAGTTTGCACAGAGAGTTGCGATCGAAGAGGTCAATTATTTAACAGCTTCACTTACAATTTTAAATAAAACAGGTGGTAATATTATTAAAGTATTTTCTTCGATTGAGAAAACTTTATTTAATAAGAAAAAATTAAAATTGGAACTTAATTCACTAACTGGTAGTTCAAAAATAATTATGTATCTTTTAACAGCTTTACCATTATTTTTAGTATTAGTTATTAATTTTGTTAATCCAGATTATTTTTTAAGTTTATATACAACATCTTTAGGTTTAGTAATACTTTTGATTATTGTAATTATATATGTATCTTATATTATTGTTGTAAGGAAAATTATGAAGGTTAGGATGTGATAGGGTTTGAAAAAGGTAAGTAATTTAGTTACAAGTAAATGGTACCGAGTTGATACTCTAAATAAAATACAGGACAAAATTATTAAGTTAGGTCATAAAGCAAAATTTGATGCAACTACATTTATGAATGTGCGCCTTATTACATCTGTAATACTTTTTATTGTAATTATTTATAGTGGTGATTTAAGTTATATATATGCACCTTTTCTTGTTGTTTTTTATTATGTTATGTTTGAATATTTATTTTTAGACAGACCACTTAAACAACGTGAGAAAAAGTTAGATCATGAAGCTTTAAATTTTTTTGAAATTTTAACTTTAACGATTGAATCGGGACGTGACTTAGAAAGTGCGATTGAAATTACATGTTTTAATACAAAGTCGGAATTAAGTGACGAATTTAAAAAAACTCTGTTTGAAATGAAATTTGGTAAATCGTTAATGGAAGCATTGGAGGATATGGAGAAAAGAATTCCTTCAGAAATTGTGAATAATATTATTTTAAATATTGTTCAGACAAGTCATTTTGGTAATAGTATTTTAGATACGATGTATAATCAGATTGAATTTTTACGTGATAAGCAAATATTGGAAATTAAAGAAAAAATTAATAAAATTCCTAATAAGGTTAGTATTGTATCAGTAATATTTATAATTCCTTTAATATTATTACTTTTATTGGGTCCATTTTTAATTGAATTTATTGGAAGTTAAAATATAAATGGGGTGTGTAGTATGCACAAGTGTATAGAATTTATTTATAAGCATAAATATAAGATATTGTTAATAATACTTTATATTTTGTTTTTTATTCAAATGCAGAATGTTTTTTTATTTGATGATGATTTTGATGTAACTTATCCTATTTATTTGGATCAATCATTATCTCTTAAATTAAATTTTATTGCTAAAAAAATGAAATTTTTTTGGTTCGATTGGTCTGGCCGTATAATGGGACATTTGGTAGTAACAAGTGGTTTATCATTGTTTGGAATTAAATTTTTTACTTTTTTAAATCCTATTATAATATTTTTGATTTCATTTGTCTGTTCTAAAATTTTAGGTTTGATTAGAAAAATTGATTTTGATAAAATTTTGTTTTTTATTTCTTTATTGATTATTAGTATGAATGTTATTATTGCACGTGAGACTTTGTATTGGGCTTATGGTGGAATATTATATATATGGGGATTTTTGCTTGGTTTAATAGTATTTTATTATGTTTTTAAATATGATTTACAGGAGAGTAAATTTTCTTTAAAGATTTTTACATTGTTAATTTTTTTAATTATTATTCAAGCTTTTTTTCTAGAACAATTAGCTTTAATTGTAATTGGTTTTTTATTTGTATTTTTTATTAATTCTTTAATACATAAAAAAATTAATTATCAATATTTAATGTTATTTGGAATTTCTATTATATCTTTTTGTGTATCAGTATCTGCACCTGGAAATTTTGATAGGGTAGATGTGTTAGTTACTAATTATACATTATTTGATAAATTTGTGTCTAAGTTACTTACTTTTTATCAGTTGGTTTTAGATAAAAATTTTTGTGGTTTATATGTTATATTCTTTAGTTTTTTACTTATATTTAATGTAATTAGCAAGAAAATAGATATAAAATATTATTTACCAATAGGTATATTAATAGTTGGAAATTTAATTTTTTTATTATCGGATTATATTGATATTTTTCCGTTTTTAAAATTACATATAAATTATAACTCATTTGACTTAATTGATTATAAATATTTATATAATTATAGTATGGTGATATTTTGGCTTATTTTTTGTACATTATATATTTTTTCTTTTATTTTTTTGATTTTTAAGAATTTTGATAATAAGAAAAAGTTTTTGAGTTTTTTGTTATTTTTTTCGCTAATTTCAATAATTGTTCCAGTGGTTTGTTTACAATATATTGGTGCTAGATATTGTTTACCATTTATAATTGTTATTATTATGTTTATTATAGATAGCATTTTAAATTGTGAAAAGCGAGTATTTATTAGCTCAGCATTTATTTTTCTTTACTTTTTAATACCTAGTCAATATTTAAATATATATGTTGTTATAAGTTTAATTTTGATTATGATTTTGTTATTAAAGTTTGGGTATATAGTTAAAACTTATAATGTATTAATATTTATAATGACAATATGGGTAATATTTAATTTTTTTATAACTTATAAGAATTATACTTATAATAAAAAAATTAATGATTATAATGAAAAGGTTATTTTAAATAGTAATAATAATAAGATATTTTTAAAAGAGATACCATATAATTTAGAAAAATATACATGGCATACTTTTTTTTCTGATTATACTAGTTATAATATATATTATACATATTTGAATGATTACGTAAGTAATTATTATGGAATAGATGCACGAAAAATTGTTGTGATTGATTCTGACGTAAAAAGGTGATTTAAATGAATTTAAAAAAAGGATTAATTTTGACTTTAATGCTTACTTTTATTTTTAGTATTATAATGTTACTAATAAGTTTTATAGATGATACTAAGATTGTTAATAATATTGATAAAAGTATGGAGAATTATGACTTTTTTGAATCTGATTTTTTGGGAGTTAAAGATGATCGTTATACAGATATGATTATGTTAAATATTTTAGTTTCTAATAAAAATGAAACATTGAAGGAAAAAGCTTTTTTGAGTAAATATGGTTATATTAATGATACTTTTACAAAACAAATGACTTGGAATCAATATAATAATTTATTATCTGTATTAAATGATGAACAACATTTTTTTGATGATTATGGAAGACATTGGAATGGTTGGCAATTGGTTTTAAAGCCTTTATTGTTAGTTATGTCATATCAAAATGTTTTAGTTTTTTTATTTATCATTGGAATAATACTGTTAGGATTTAATTGCTATTTTATTAGAAAAAAGTTCGATTTTAAATTTTTATTAGTTTTTATATTATCATTAATTTCTATTTCTTTTTATGCTTTTTCTACCTGTGTTCAATTTTCAATAATTTTTTTGCTTACTTTAATAGGTAATTTAATTGTTTTAGTAAATATAGATAATAAAAAATTTAACAGTGAAGTATTCTTTTTTGTTTTTGGTGCGATTGTTACTTTCTTTAATTTTTTAAATTTTACTTTGATTTCATTGATTTTTCCACTTATAATTTTACTTGCTTACAAATTTTATCATGGAGAGTATATTAATTATCATGATAATATAAAATTTGTGATTAAAAATTCTTTATGTTGGTTTTTAGGTTATATAATTTTATGGATTTGTAAATGGTTGATTGGTGTTATTGTTTTAGGTGGTAATTTTATTAAGACGGCAATTATGAGCGCTAATCAAAGATTAGGAATTGTTTCTACTTTTAATTTTTTAGATATTTTATATTTAAATATACATGAATTTTTTAAGCATAAAAGTAGTATTATTATTTTAGGATTTATAATAATTACTTTATTTGTTGTTTTTAGAAAGAATGGTTTAGAAAAATTTAAAATATCTTTACCATTATTAATAATTAGTATTTATCCGTTTTTATGGTACTTAGTATTACAAAATCACAGTGCTGTTCATTTTTGGATGACTTATCGATTATTAGGAACTTCAATTTTTTCTTTATTATTTTTAGTTGTGTTTTTATTGGATAAAAATATAGATATTTCTAAAGTTGAGAAATTAAGTAAGGATGATTATTTATTTTTTATTTTAATAATTCTATTTTTAATTTTATATAAATTGAAATTGGTTTATTTAATTATTTTAATAATATTTTTATTTATGAAAAATGTTGGGATTGAGGTAAAAAAATTAAGTGTTGTTTTAGTTTGTTTTTGTGTTGTAATGTTATTATTAGAAATAGTTGGTAAAAAGTATTTTGTAGATGATGGTAAATTTAAAAATATTTATAATGAAATTTATAATCATGCGATAGAATATGGAAATCTATATGTATTATCTAATAATATAGCGGATGGAACTAAAATTGATATTAGAAATTTAGTTAGTGAATATGATTCAAATAGTGTATTTTTACTTCAATGTAAGGGATATGTTATTGTTAATCACAATTCTTCTTATTTGGTTGATCCTTATATTAATTGTGATGATGTGATTGTAACTGATGGTTATGAGAAATAATAATAAAAAGTGATAAAATTTTATAATTTCATGATATAATTAGTAAGAGGTGAACTATGAAAAAAGTTTTAACAGGTTTACAACCAACAGGTGTAATTACGTTAGGTAATTATATAGGTGCGATAAAGCAGATGGTTAAGTATCAAGATATATATGATTCTTATTTATTTGTGGCTGATTTGCATTCAATTACAATTCCTCAAGATCCAAAAGAATTGGCTTCTAATATTAAAAGTTTATTAGCTTTATATTTAGCTTGTGGAATTGATCCTAAAAAAAATAAAATATTTATTCAATCTGAAAATTTATATCACGCTAATATATCTTGGTTATTAGAGTGTAATACTTATTTTGGGGAATTATCGAGAATGACTCAATTTAAGGATAAAAGTCAAAAAAATAAAAATTTTACAAGTGGTTTATTTACTTATCCTGTGTTGATGGCTGCTGATATATTGACATATGATGTTGATTATGTAGCTGTTGGTTTAGATCAAAAACAGCATGTAGAATTAGCTAGGGATATCGCAATAAGATTTAATAAAAAATTTGGAGATGTTTTTAAAATACCAGAACCGTTAATGGCTCAAGAAGGTACTAAAATTATGGATTTAGTTGATCCGACTAAAAAAATGAGTAAATCTAGTACAAATCCTAAAGGTGTAATTAGATTACTTGATGATGTTGATAGTATTAGAAAAAAAATTATGGGAGCAACTACAGATTCTGGAATGGAAATTAAATATGATCCAGAAAATAAACCAGGTGTATCAAATTTAATTAATATTTATGTTTCTTTAAGTGGAAAAACGATTAAAGAAGTAGAAGAGATGTTTAAAGATAAAAAATATGGAGAACTTAAAAAAGAAGTTGCTGATTTAGTTGTTAATGAGGTATTAGATATTCAAAAAAAATATAATGAGATAATAAATAGTGATGAAATAAATAAGATTTTAGATGATGGTATTAAATATACTTGTGAAATTGCTAAAAAGAAATTTGAATTAATGAAAAATAAAATGGGTTTGCATCGCTAATAATTTTATTTTTCTTTATGCCGATTTAGTTTAGTGGTAAAACAGATGCATGGTAAGCATCAGAGGACAGTTCAATTCTGTCAATCGGCACCATTAGTTTATAAACCCTTATTTTTTAAGGGTTTTCATTTTTTTCAGTCTTATTTTTGGTCTTGTTTATCTAAATTATTAATAATATCAACCACTTGATTTTGAATATTTGGAAATAAATGCATATATACTTGTTGCATTACTTCAATAGTATGTCCCATACGTTCAGATAACATTATGAATACACCTGACATATCCATATTTTTTTTTACTGCTTCATTAATTATTAATGATACATGGCTATGTCTAAACTCATGTGTTGTTATTTCAGGAATTCCTGATTTATTAAAATAATATTTTTTATATCTATCTATAGATGTTCTAGATATTGGCTTTTTATCACCAAATACGAAATCTGTTATAGAAAATTCTATATTTTTATTTTTTATATTATAATATTCCAGCATTGTTTTTTTTAGAAAAATATCCATATCTACCTTTCTATTTTCTTTTGTTTTTGTATTTGTTATTTTATATGAGGCATCAAATGTTTTTGTTGTTAAATTTTTTGTAACTAATATTTGATTGTTATTAAAATCAATATCTTCCCAAGTTAATGCTTGAACTTCACCTTTTCTCATTCCAGTATAATATAAAAAAATAAAGAAAGTTTTCCAATGTATATTATCAACATGAGATATAAATATTTTAAATTGTTCATATGTTATGTATCTAATTTTTTGTAATTCCTTTTTAATTGTTTCATTTTTTTCTTTAAATACTCCTAAATTTTGTTCAAAATTAACAGTTATATAATTGTATTTAATACCATATTTTAATATATTTACCATAACCATGTGGATTTTGTTTTTCATATTTATAGATAATTGATTTTTATTAATGGCTTCTCTCCAAACAATAAAATTGTTTTGTGATAAATCTTTAGTTTTTTTATCAAAGTAAGGAATGATCCATTTTTGAATTAATTGAAAATAAGTGTAATAAGTAGATTCTTTATTGATTTGTTTTTGATATTCTAAATACAAATTACATAATTCTTTAAAGGGAATATTTTTAGTATTTATATATGCTTGCCCTTGTAATTTATTTTCTTCTGCCATTGCTTCTCTTTTACCATCAATGCCAAGCCACTCTTTATTATGTCTAGTAATTTGTTTCCTATTTCCATATTCATCAGTTATATAAGTTCTAATATAATATTGTTTTTGACCGTCAACTTTTTTTTCAATTTTTTTACCAGTTTTTACATCTTTAACTGTTTCTACATAAACTGGCATTTAACACCTCTCCTTTCAAAATGCAATATATTAATTAAAAAATATTTTTTTGTCAAATCAGCGAACAAATGTTTGACTAATTTACAAAATAATTATATAATAAATATGTGAATAAATCAACAATTAAATTTAAATTGATGTGAGTATTTAGAGGGGATATGAGTAATATGTATAATGTGAGTAGAGTAGTATGTTGTATTTTTTCGGTTTTATTTATAGAGGAGTAATATGACAATTATTGATTTATACATATTACTGAAACAAGAAAATTTATTTGATGAATTTATATCTTTTATTTCAAACAAAAAAGGCACTATTGATTAGTGTCTTTTAAAAAAATAACATCAATAATAAAATTATAGGCCAAAATATTGTTATAAATTTTGCTAAATCATCTAGATCCTTTTTAGTTCTTCTTTTCCGGTTCGCCATCTTTTTTCCTTAATGTTTCTACAACCATCATTGCTTTTTCAAATTCTTCTAAAGTAAAATCTTGACCAGCCATAAGTCCTGCTTCTTGACAAGCACTTTTTAATTTTGCAATCTTGTCTAGATCATCTTGATTAAAACCAAGTAGGTAATCGGTTGTTACATTAAAATATTCAGCAAGTTTAGTAACTATTTCTAAAGGCGGTTGAGTAACATTGTTTTCCCAATTTGAAATCGTTGTTTTAGCTACTTGACATAAATCACCTAGTTGTTCTTGACTAACATTATTTTCTTTACGCAAATTACGTAATCTATCTCCAAACATGAAAATCACGTCCTTTTTAAAATTTTTATATATATACGTAGTATATATATAAATTATATCATAAAACGTGCAAAAAGTATTGACATTTTACGGTTAAATTTCAAATAATTTGAACAAAAAATATATAAAGTTTAAAAAAATGAAAAAATGTATTGACAAAGTCCAAGAAACTTGGTATTATTATATCGTAGGGTACAGGAAGAGTACTTTACAAGTGATAGTAGTGTAGTGAAATAAAAATTTTCATGATATGAAACACTTTGTAGGAATTTCAAAATTTATTTAGTGCTACACCTAAAATAAAAAAAGAAAAGTGCTACACGATATAAAGACTATTTTTTAGAAACAATCTTTATGAAAGATATGTCTCCAGTTCGAATGGATATACCACTGAACATAGCCTTTATAAGTGCAATAAATACACTTTTCATAGTTAGTCACCTCGATTCATTGGTTTCCCTTTGAAATGAAGTGCTACCCTAAAACCGAATTTATCGGTGATAGGCAAAATAAGAGAGTTAAGTTCTGTCCTCGAAAAATAGAAACTTAACCCTAAAAACCAAAGTGAGAAACTATTTTCTCGTAACATTTATCTTAATAAGCGAAATATCGCCAATCTTGACAGTGATGTCATTTGAGAATAGTATCTCCAGAACATGTAGGAGCATTGCTCACCCACTTTCTATCCCTTTCGGTCTAGGAAGTGCTACACATTTCATTATACTACTTATCACAGATGTATAAGACACACCTATGACAGTTAGTACATTAATTGTACTACAAACACCTTGCAATGTCAATGATTTAAACAAATTTTAGACTGTTTAGGTGTTTTTCTTATACCCAATTTTTATAGAAAGGAGATTATATGCAACAAATCAAAACAGTAGACAAAATTTTTTATCGAGAGTTAGGAAATACATTAAGAAAAATACGAGAACATCGGAACATGACTCTTAAAGAGGTATCACAAAGAACTGGTTATTCTAGACCTTTGATTGATCATTGGGAACTTGGTTGCAATAAAATCAAACCTAAACAATTAGAAAATTTATGTAATGTATATGACATTTCTAACAATTTGTCTGTTCATGTTAAATTAGGTTTTTTATTAGATGATTGATACAGAAGATTTATCAAGTTATATACCAGGTTATGATGACTATTGTGAACCTAAAATTTATGAAGAAGAATACGACAATTCAGATGAATTACATGATGAATTTATGATAAGAAAGGAGCAACAAAAAATGGAAAGAAAAGTTATTGATTTAAACATTTCTAATATGTCATTAGATGAAATTATGCAATTAGAAAATTATGTATGGAAACAAGATAAATTAATACCTGTTGAAATGATTGAAGGAGAATAAATGAAATACACAATTGAAGGATTTAATCAAGAACAAGCAATAAAAGAAAATTTAGATGTAGTTGATTTAGTTATTTTAAGATGGATAGTTGATTTTGAACCAAA
>CANQIS010000017.1 GCA_947624115.1 uncultured Bacilli bacterium | reverse complement strand
TGACTTAATGCCCTATTTTCTAGTATAATTGATATATGGTTAGCAAAGACGGAGGGTAGTCGATTTGCACTCCAAAAGCTCCCGTGTGGGTTCGAGTCCTACTGCCCCTGCCAGTAGAGTGAAACAAACTTAGTAGGTTTGTCGATATAAATTAAGGAGAAATTTATGGAGTTTAAAGAGTTTAGTAATCATGAATCAAAAGATTATGATATCAATAGTAGTTTTGGGGAAGCACAACTTAATAGTGCAACAGGAAGTCCTTATGTAGAGCAATTGATTGATTTGATTGGGATTTTAGAAGATGTTACCGAAGAAGAATTACAACAAAATTATGGCATTAGCATAACGGAATATCTGCATCCAAACGCCGAAACAATTTCTAAAGTTAAAGACGCCTTGGGAATAAGAAAAAGTAGATAATAAAATTTGGAAACTTGTTCTATTACTGTGCCAAATGTTAATAAACTCCAAAAATTGGAGTTTTTATAAACCCAAAAATAACGTAGTACTTATTTTGATTTACAATAAAAAAATAATATTAAAAATAAATGAGGTGTTAAATTGATTGATGCAGTAACTTATATTTTATTATTTTTCATTTATTCTTTTATTGGTTGGCTTATGGAAGTTATACTTGTATTTTTGGAAAATCATAAAGTAGTAAATAGAGGCTTTTTAATTGGCCCATATTGTCCTATTTACGGTTGTGGTTGCTTATTAATAATTATATTACTAAAAAAATATATGTCATCTTATTTAGAATTATTTTTTATGTCAATTCTTATATGTTCAATTTTAGAATATACCACAAGTTATATAATGGAAAAATTATTTCATGCAAGATGGTGGGATTATAGTGATAAGAAATTTAATATAAACGGTCGTATTTGTTTAGAAACGATGATTCCATTTGGTTTATTAGGAAGTCTTATGACATGTATAGTTAACCCTTTTTTTGTAAATAAATTATCGTTAATACCAAATATATGGTTAAATATTATTGCTACAATTTTATGTATCATCTTTATAATTGATCTTATAATATCATTTAATATCATAAATAGTTTTAAAAAAGAGATTGTTAAAGTAGATGTCGATCGAACAGAAGAATTCTCTAAAAGAGTTCGAACTATACTAAATCAAAGAGGCTTTTTGCATAAACGATTAATAAAAGCTTTTCCTAACTTAAAAACATCTAGAGAAGTTTTGCTTGAAATTCAAAAAAAAATAAATGACGCTATTGCTAAAATTGATAATAAAAAAATAGTTAAATAATTGATAGAAATATCAATTATTTTGTTATAGCAAATAGTTAAGGAGGTAAAAAATGATACTTTTGCACACAAGTGATTTACATTTAGGGAAAAATTTGTTAGAAGAATCATTTTATGAAGAACAAAAATATATTCTTAATCAGATAATTCATATTGTAAAAGAAAACAATGTCGATACCATTATGATTCCTGGTGACATTTATGATAAATCTATACCATCAGCAGAAGCAATAATGTTATTTGATAATTTTTTAGTTAGTTTATCTAAACTAAATGTTGAAATATTAATAACCAGTGGTAATCATGATTCTAATGATAGGCTAGCTTATGGTTCAAATATATTTAATCAATTAAATATTCATATCGTAACAAACTATGATGGTAATATTTATAAAATATCAAAAAAAGATGTTGATTTTTACTTATTGCCATTTATAAGACCATTTCATTTAAAAAAATTAATGACTGATGAAGAATATGCTAATATAAAAACATCAAATGATATGATGAAATGGATTTTATCAAGAGAAACAATTGATAAAAGCAAAAAAAATATATTATTAACACATCAATTTGTTATGTGGAATGGACTACTTCCTAAAACATCAGATTCAGAGAGTATTAGTATAAATAATTTAGGTACATTAGATGCAATTGATGCCAATATATTAGATGAATTTGATTATGTCGCTTTAGGTCACATACATAGACCACAAAAAATTAAACGTGAAACAATTAGATATTCAGGAACACCATTAAAATATTCTTTTAGTGAAGTTAATGATGAAAAAAGTGTTGTCTTAATTGATACAAATAAAATAGAAGATTTTAAATTAATACCACTTATTCCAAAACGAAATATTAATGTTTTAAGAGGCACATTTGAAGAAATAATGAATATGCCATCCTCAGAAGATATAATTAAAGTTGAACTTACTGATGAAAATATATTACTATCGCCAATGGAAGAAATTAGAAAAAGATTTCCAAATGCTATATCATTAGCTTTTGTCGATAAAAAAGTGAAAAATACCAACTCTGAAGAAATAGAGATAACCAATGATATGTCACCAACATCATTATTCAATGAATTTTTTAAAGTGCAAAATGATCGTGAATTATCATCAGAAGAAAAAAAATATTTAAAAGATCTTATTGATGAAATGCGAGGTGAAGAAAAATGCGATTAAAAAAATTAACTCTGCAAGCTTTTGGTCCATTTCGGAATAAAATAGTAATCGATTTTGAAAATAATAATATTAGTAAAGGTTTATTATTAATAACAGGCGATACAGGAGCGGGCAAAACAACAATTTTTGATGCGATCTGTTTTGCTTTATATGGTCAGACTTCTGGGGAAACAAGAACAGCTAATTCTTTACGAAGCGATTTTGCTTCTTTAGAAGATGAAACTTATGTTGAATTAGAATTTTATTATAAAAATGTTTTATATTCAGTCAAAAGAAGCCCAGAATATATTAGAAAGAAAAAAAATAGAAATGGTGAAGTAAAACAAGCAGCTACTTCCGAATTTGAAATTAATGGCCGTATAATTACGAAAGTAACCGATGTCACCAAAGAAATTACTAATTTGCTAGGACTAGATTATAAACAATTTAGACAAATTGCTATGTTATCACAAGGAGAATTTACGAAATTTTTATTAGCATCATCTGAAGAAAAAACAAATGTTTTTCGAAAAATATTTAATACGGACTTTTACGAACTTCTACAAACTAAATTAAAAAATGAAAAGAATTTGGTTGAGGAAAAATTGAAAAATATTAAAGAACAAATTGAAGCTGAAAAAAATAATTTACAATCAATAATTAATATTTTTCAACTTAATAATGATGAAATTGTGAATACTTTAGATAAAAAAATTCAAGACGATTATAGTAAATTATCTCAAATAAAACAACTAAGAGACAAAGCTAATGATGAACAAATTAAAATTAAATCAGAAATTGATAAGATTCAAGAAAATAACACCAATATAAAACAATTTGAAGAAACAAAAAAAGCATATAAACAATTGTTAGAAACTAATTTGGATATAAATGATAAAAAGGATATTTATGATTACAATATCAAGATTTCTGCTATTATAAACAAGCAAATTATTTTATTAAAAAAAGAAGAATCACAACTAAAAAATTATCAACAAAAATTATTGGAAAATACTGAAAAATTAAAATCTTTACAAGAAATATACAACAATAATAAGCAAAAATATGAGAAATTAAATAATTATTCATCAAAAGTAAAAGAATATCATAATAATAAAGATATTTGTATTGAACTTGAAAAAAATTATCAAAAATATCAAGAATTACAAAAAAAACTAATTGAAAATAAACAAAAATTAACAAAATTAATAGATGAATGCAAGATAGAAAATGATTTATATGAAAAGCTAAGAACTGATTATTATTTAAATGTTTCCGTAGAACTTGCTGATTTATTAGAAGAAAATAAACCTTGTCCAGTTTGTGGATCAGTTAATCACCCATCAAAAGCTAATCAAAAATTATCATGTGTTACTAAAACAGAATTAGAAATTCAAGAAAATAAGTTTAAAGAAAAAGACAATTTACGAAAAAAAATCGAAATTACAATTCAAAATATTTCTGATAATATAAATGAATTAAAAATTGCTAAAGATCTTGATGTTGATAATGAACTTATAAAAATAAAAAACAAGATAACAAATATTGATATAGAACTCACTAACTTAGAACAAAATTATAAATTATTATCAAAAGAAAAAGAAGAAATTACAAACAAATTATCTAGTTTAACAGAAAATGTCAACAGTTATCATGAAAATGTTGATAATATAAACAAAAATATTAATGAATATAATATAAATTTAGAAAAAATATATAGTGATAATAATACTTCTTTTGAAGAATACTCAATCAAAACTTTGGAACAGAATGAATTAAATAATCTAAAAAATAAAATTGAAGAATTTAATAGTAAAAAAAGCAATTTAGAAGGTGTTATCGCAATTTTAACAGAAAAAGTAAAAAATAAAAAATATGAAGATATAGAAGAAAAAAAAATATTATATCAAGAAAAAGTTTTAGAATATCAAAAATTAGACGAAGAATATAAAAACGAAAATACTTTATTAGAAAGATTAAAAATATCTACAAAAAATATTAAAGATAATATTCTTAAAGAAAATAAAATAGAAGTCGAATATAAGATAATTAAAATTCTAAGTGATACAGCTAATGGGACTTTAATTGGTAGACAAAAAATTTCATTTGAAAATTATGTTCAAGCACATTACTTGAATATTGTTCTAATTGAGGCTAATAAACGACTTATTAAAATGACTGATGGTAGATATCAACTAAAGAAAAAAGAAATTGAAAGTAAATTAAATATAAAATCCGGTCTTGAATTTTCGATTTTTGATGCCTATACTGGTAAAGAAAGAGAGGTTTCCTCTCTATCAGGTGGAGAAAAATTTAAAACCTCTTTATCATTAGCTTTGGGACTTAGCGATGTTATTAGCATGCATACTGGTGGTATTAAAATTGATTCATTATTTATTGATGAGGGCTTTGGTTCACTAGATTCCGATTCATTAAATCAAGCTATTAATATTTTAGACGACCTATCAAATAATGAAAAATTAGTCGGTGTCATTTCACACGTTTCCGAATTAATGTCACGAATCAATAATAAAATTGTCATTAAAAAGAATGTAAATGGTTCATCTTTATCAATTACTTCATCATAAATTTAAAAATATATTTTTTTTTGAATTATATTGCATTTTATGATAAAATAAAATCAATTGAGGTGATATTATGGAGCAAACTGGTAATTCAACAAATTTTATAAAAAGACTAACAAATGAAGATTTTAAAAATTTAGTAATTATGTTAGCTCAAGAAGATGATAAAATAAATGAATCAAATTTTTATAATCGTTTTTTTCAAACTAATAAAAAAATTGAAATTGATTTAGATATACAAGATAATACAAAAACATACAATAATTTTTATGTAGATGCTGAAATAGGTAATGGTGTTAAAACAAGTTTAGATTTTATTTTAGATGATTTTACTATTAATATCTTAAATAATAATAACAACGTGCCATGTGATAATATTATACAATTATTTTTAGTGAATAAATTTGGTAAAGAATACATAGATTTTATGTTTGAAGAAAGAATAAACAAAGCTATAAAAGAAAAACAGCAATTATTAAATTTGCTAAATAATATGCAAATTTATGATTATCCTAATAATGTAATTAATTATAGTAAAGAAAACAGATTAGTTAAAAAGTTGAGTAATTAAAAAATTAATGAAATGATCTTCATTAATTTTTTTATATGTTGTTTTAGTAAAATGATTAATAATATATAAAGTAATATTAAACGATAAATTTTTATTCAACTTTTTAAATTGCAATCAAAACAATTTCCGTTGGGAAAATGTTATTACCATAATATCTTAAATAAAGTTTATATTCATTATTCAAATCTTTTATCATTTTAGGAATTTTCCATAAATCTTCATGATTATGGTAGACAGAGATTAATAATTTTGGTTTATCATTTTTTATATGTTTTTGACAACCAATTAAGGCTTTTTGCTCAGAGCCTTCTATATCCATTTTAATCATTGTAATTTTTTCATTTATGTCATCATCTAGTTTAACTGTTTTGATTTCTTTTTCTCCTATATCATTAATGGTATTAGCTGATGCATCGGCTATGCTTTCATTTATAAATGTTGTACCATTGACATCTATGACAGCTTTTTTTCTAAAATCAATATTTTTTTGATAGGCTAAATTATTTTTTAAAATTTCAAAACTTTTATCTGTAATTTCATAACAGTATATTTTTTTATAATTATCTTCACCATAATATTTTAGATAATCTATAACTGTATCTCCAATATAGGAACCTAAATCTACTATTACTTCATTTTTATCACAATTGATAATATCTAAATCAAAATAGTGTGGATAATTTTTTTCAATACTATTTTCAAGTGTTTCAAAATCAAATTGATACCAATTACTTATAATCGCATATAGTAATTGTTTAGAACGATAATCTTCTAAATTATTATATAACCATATAAAATCATCTATATGTTTATTTAAAGATAAGGCTCGATTATATAATTCTTCATAAATTCCCTCATTAATATTTAATTTTCCCCAGTATGGAAATTTTTCAAAAAAATCTTCTAAAGATTTTTGTATACCTATATTTATTTTTGAAAATTTATTTCTTATTTCTTGATATGTTTCTTCTAATGTTTGTTTTTTAATTGTATTTATTAAATATTTGAAATTTTTATCAATTATAATCATTAATAACACCTCACATTTTAATTAAAATTAATTTTTCAATTAATCTATTTCATCAAGTTTTTTAATACTTAATGAAGCTGTAACACTAGGTCCAAAGCTAATCATTACATTATTTTCAGTTGCAGATAGTGCCATATCAAGTATATCGTCAGCTAATAAAGATATAATTGTATTTCCATTAAAACTTATATTTTCATTGGCTGTAATTTGTTTAGTTAAAGTCGCTGATGGTATCATGATATTATTTTCTCTTACCATTAAAGTTACAGTAGATCGTTTATTTCCAGTAAAGTTAATAGAATAGTTTAATTCATATATTCCATCTTGTTCTAATTCAATAGAATTTAAGGTTGAATTAACAACGTTTATGTTATCCATAGATTCCATAAGTGGTATTTGTACCCAAGTACCTGCTTCAAGTGTATTTAATGTAGAACTTATATTATTATATTTTCCACCATAAGCACTTATAGAAAAACTAGATGGACCAGTTGGACCCGTTGGCCCAGTTGGACCCGTTGGCCCAGTTGGACCTGTTTGGCCAGTCATTCCTTGTTCACCTTGTAATCCTCTTGGTCCTTGTGGACCGACTGGACCTTGCTCTCCTTGTATACCTGGTATTCCCTGTGGTCCAGGCTCTCCTTGTATTCCTTGTAAACCTTGAATACCTTGTGGCCCCATTGGTCCTTGTGGTCCAATCATACCTTGAGGTCCAATAGGACCAATATCTCCTTTAGGCCCTTTGATAGTTCCAACATTAGACCAATTATTATTATTTTCTGACCAAACATATAAATCGTCACCAACTAAATATCCGTCACCTATATTTCCAATTGGATGTTCTGCTAATAATTCACCTATGTTATTATATGAACCCATTATAGTTATACTTGTACCAGCTGCTCCAGTTGGACCAACATCTCCTTGAATACCCTGTGGTCCAGTTGGACCGATTGAACCTGGCATTCCTTGCAATCCCTGAATACCTTGTGGACCAGTAGGACCTATTTCCCCTGGAAAACCTTGAATACCTTGTGGACCTTCAATACCTTGTGGCCCAGTTGGACCAATGTCTCCTTTTGGTCCAGTAGGCCCGACTATAATATTAGATATTGTGTTAATAGGACAACAGCAAGGTAAAAATTTACAACTTTCTTGATCTTTTTTGATTTTTTTTAAGGCTTTTTTATAACTTTCATTCATATTTATCAATCCCTCTATATTAAAATATGAATAACTATAAATTTTTGTTTATTATTTTATTTATTTTTTTATATTTATCTTTTATAAAACATGTCGTCAACATTTATAAAATATAAATAAATATATAGTAAAGTGTAAAGAAAAATTATCACTTCTTCTAACTTATTATTTAATAATATATTAATTTATGATACAATTTATTTATAGAATTGGAGGAAAAAAATGAAAATAACAAAAGAAATAAATAAATCAATTTTTAGAGAATATGATATACGTGGTATATATGGAACTGATTTAACAGAAGATGTTGCTTATACAATAGGAAGAAGTTTTGGTACTTATATAAAAAAATATAATAGTCATAAAACAATTGTTGGCTATGATAATCGTCATTCATCGCCTGTTTTACATCAAGCCTTAGTTCAAGGTTTAATTGATAGTGGAAGTGATGTTATCGATCTAGGACTTGTTACAACACCAATGTATTACTATGGCCGTATCAAATATAATATACCAACAGGTATTATGATTACTGCTAGTCATAATCCTAAAGAACATAATGGATTTAAAATATCATTTGAAAAAGTTGGCAATGCTTATGGGAAACTAATTCAAGATTTTATGGAATTTACCTTAGAAAATAATTTTGATACTGGTCATGGAGTAATAAAAAATGAAAATGTCCGAAATGACTATATAAATTTATTAGTCAATTCTATTAATTTAGGTAATAAAAAGCCAAAAGTAGTATTAGATTGTGGTAATGGAACAGGTTCAATAATCATAAAAGATATTTTTGATGCATTAAATATAGAATACTATCCACTATATTGTGAAAGCGATGGTGATTTTCCTAATCATCATCCTGATCCATCTATTCCTGCTAATATGGTTGACTTAGGTAACAAAGTTGTTGAGTTAGGTTATGATTTTGGAATTGGAATTGATGGTGATGCCGATAGAATTGGTATTGTTGATGAAAATGGAAAATTTGTGGCTGCTGATTTATATTTACTAATAATGTATCGTTATTTAAATCATAATTTAAAAACAAGAAAAGCATTATTTGATGTAAAATGTTCTAAAACCTTGATTGATGAACTAAAAAAGTTAAAAATTGAACCTGTTATGTATCGTACTGGTAATTCATATTGTAATATGAAAATGCAAGAAGGTAACTTTGATTTTGGTGGTGAATTTTCAGGTCATGTCTTTTTCCGTGATAAATTTTTAGGCTTTGATGATGGTATATATGGTGGTCTTAGAATGTATGAAGTATTGAGCAATTCCGATAAATCATTAAGTGGTTGGTTAGAAGGCATAAATAAATATTATTCTACTAGTGAAATTAAAATTACAGTACCTGATGAAAAAAAGTTTTTAGTTATTGCCCAAGTTAAAGAATACGCTATTAATAATGATTATAAATTTGTCGATATTGATGGAGTTCGAGTTGAATTTGAAAATGGTTGGGCTTTAGTTCGTGCTTCTAATACAGGTCCAAATATTACTATGCGTTTTGAGGCTAGTACACCTGAATTGTTAGAAGATATTTCTAAAGAATTTAAAAATTTATTAGATAGTTTAGTAAGTAATATTTAATATATGAATAAAACCGAACGTACTTTAGAAAAAATCTTTTATTTTTGCTTAAAATTCTTTTACTATTATTATTTTATATTATCAATCATAAATTTAATCTTTTATTATTGTAAACTTTATTCTTTGTTAAATATTACAACAATCTTGATGTTAGTTGGATTAGTAATTGAATTTTTTAGTGGTTTTGTTAGAGGATATTTAGGCATATTAGGTTATATAATATCAATTGGTTTATCTATTTATTTTACACATAGTATTTGGATAGGAATATCAATAGGCATATCAATTATAAATATACTTAACATTTTAATTAATAAAATATTAGCTAAACTATTTAACTTTATGATTAGAAAATTTAATTAGAAACACTTTTGTGTTTTTAATTTTTAAAAAAATTAGCACTCCTACTTGACATGTGCTAAAAATAGTAGTAATATTTATTATGGTTGATGGTTCAACTAAATACAAGGAGGAATATTATGAAAAAACAATTTAAAGCAGAATCAAAAAGATTGTTAGATTTAATGATTAATTCAATTTACACAAACAAAGAAATTTTCTTACGTGAATTAATATCTAATGGTAGTGATGCAATAGATAAATTACATTACCGTTCATTAACAGATGATAAAATAAAAATTTCAAGAGATGATTTTGAAATTAGAATTGATGTAGATAAAGAAAATAAAACTTTGACTATTTCTGATAACGGAATTGGTATGACTGAAGAAGAATTAGAAAATAACTTAGGAACAATCGCTAAAAGTGGTTCACTTTCTTTTAAACAAGAAAATGAAGATCAAGCAGATGTTGACATAATTGGTCAATTTGGTGTTGGTTTTTATTCAGCCTTTATGGTAAGTAAAGAAATAGAAGTATTATCTAAATCTTTTGACAGTGATAAAGCTTATTTATGGAAATCTAGTGGTGAAGATGGCTATACTATTGAACAGGCAGAAAAGCCAGAATGTGGAACTGTTATTACTCTTCATTTAAAAGACGATGACGAGGATTATAAATATAGTGAATATTTAGAAGAATATAAATTAAGAAGTATTATTAAAAAATATTCTGATTATATTAGATATCCTATTAAGATGCAAGTAGAAAATAGTGTCTTAAAAGAAGGAAGTACTGATGAATATGAAACAGTTGTCGAAGATACGACTTTAAACAGTATGATACCTATTTGGAAAAAAGATAAAAAAGATATAACAGATGAAGATTATAATAATTTTTATAGTGATAAATTTTATGATTATGAAAAGCCAATGAAAGTTATTTATTCTAAAGTAGAAGGTCAGTGTAGTTATAATACCCTATTGTTTATACCAAGTCATGCTCCATACGATTTTTATACTAAAGAATACGAAAAAGGCTTACAATTATATTCTAATGGTGTTTTAATCCAAGATAAATGCAGTGAATTATTACCTGATTATTTTAATTTTGTTAAAGGTATTGTTGATACCCCAGATTTATCACTTAATATTTCGCGTGAAATGTTACAACATGATAAAAATTTAGGTATAATTGCCAAAAGTATTGAAAATAAAATCAAAAATGAACTTAATAATATGTTAAAAAATGATCGTGAAGAATATAAAAAATTCTTTAAAACATTTGGAATGCAGTTAAAATTTGGTATTTACAATAATTATGGTATGGACAAAGAAAAATTAAAAGATTTATTGATGTTTTATTCATCAGATAAAAAAGATTTGATTACACTGCATGAATATGTTGAAAATATGAAGAGTGGCCAAGATACAATTTACTATGCCAATGGAGAAACAGTCGATAAAATTGATTTATTACCACAAGTTGAATTAGTTAAAGATAAAGGTTTTGAAATTTTATATTTGACTGAATATATGGATGAATTTGCTATTCAAACATTAATGGAATTTGAAGGCAAGAAATTTATTAATGTATGTTCAAAAGATTTAAATTTAAATACTGAAGAAGAAAATAAAAAATTAGAAAAATTTAATAAAGAACATGAAGATTTATTTAAAATCATGAAAGAAAGTTTAGGAGAAAATGTTAAAAATATTAGATTTACTAACCGTTTGAAGAGCCATCCTGTATGTTTGACTACTGAAGGTGAAATATCAGTTGAAATGGAAAAAGTATTCAATGCTATGCCAACTGATCAAAAAATTAAAGCTAAAACAATTTTAGAGATTAATAGAGAACATCCTATTGCTAAAAAATTAGATGAACTATATAAAAATGATAAAGATGCTTTAGAAAAATATACAAAAGTATTATATTCACAAGCTAGACTTATTGAAGGATTATCAATAGAAAATCCAACAGAAATTAGTAATTTAATTTGTGATTTAATTTCTAAATAAACATGGTTGAAATATACTATGTTTTTTTTAATTATTATTTATTTTACAAATATAATGTCAACTATGATTGTATTTTTTTAGACAATAAATTTTTTATGGTATAATGTGGTTAGATGTGAAAGAAAGTGAATTTATGTTAAATGATGAAATTAAAAACAAAGTTTTAACAGATTATCAAGAAACAATAAAATTTGTTAATAGAAACAGTAAATCATTAATGCATCCAACGTTTAGTCATCATAGTTCAATGTATACATTTACAACCGAAATATTATCTGGTTATATAAACAAACTAGGTTTAAGAGATAAGAATGTTTTAACGGTTACAGCTTCAGGTGATCAAATTTTAAATTTAGTTTTTAATGATGTTAAAAACATTGATGGTTTTGATGTCAATACTAATGCATATTACATAACACAACTTAAAATTGCTGCATTGAAATCTTTACCTTATGAAGAATTTATCAATTATTTTTCTGCTTGTAAATCTTTTGAAGACGCAGTGTTTGTTGAAAAGAAAGTAGAAAATAATTCTGATGTTTTTGCTTATAATGTCTATCAAAAATTTAGTGATAAACTCCCAGAAGACGCAAAATATTATTGGGATTTATTATATAAAGAATTTAATTATGATGGTTTAAATTTGCATGATTCAGTTTGTATCCCATCCGATAAAGATACGGCTATATTTGCCAATGATTATTTAAAAAATGCAACTAATTATGAAATTTTAAAACAAAAAATTAATAATGTAAATATAAATTATTATGTAAAAGATATTTTACAGTTACATACTTTATCTAAAAAATATGATGGTATTTTACTTTCTAATATTTATGATTATGTAGTTAGTGATTGGTATGGGGTAATTTCAGCTGAAGATTTTAATTCTTATGTACAAAATAAATTATCGAATCTTTTGAATGAAAATGGTACAATTCAATTAGCGTATAAATATCATTATAAAACAAAAAATGTTGTTTATGGCTCAACTTTAAAAAAATTATTTGCAAGCAAATATAAAATCGATGTAAATGAATCATTAAATAAGTTAAGTTATAAAAAAATTTTAGTTCCATCGCTTATTGAAGAATATCGTAAAAATAAGGAAATGGATTGCGTTTATTTATATAATAATTCTAAAAAAAGATAATAAGGTGATAGTATGAAAGCAAAAAATAATGAGATAATTGAAATTGTAGTTGACGAAAAAGAAGATTTTTATAATCAATTTAATTTGCATAAATTGTCAAGTGAATTAGGAAAGTATATTTATGAACAAGAAACTGGAATTCCTTTAAAGTCGAATATTTCGATTCATATTAAAACTAGATTTGATTTAACGGCTAAAGAAAAAAATGAAATTATGGATATGATAAGAGAATATTTTGGACTTAATATTCAAGAAATGTTAAATTATGAAAAATATAATAGTGTCAGAAAAGTTGTTTTATTTATATTAGGAATAATTTTAATTTTTATATCACGCATGGCATCACAAGTTAGTGATTATGTTATACCAGAAGTATTTTTAATTGTTGGGTGGGTTGCGATATGTGAGGTATTTGAAAATATTTTATTTATTCAACCTCAAGATCGATTTAAGTTATTACGATATCGTAAACTAGTAAAATGTAAAATTATATTTGAACAAGAATTAGAGTAAATAAATGTAAATTTTCTAATTTAAATTTTATTTTGTTATTTAACAAAAATATTACTTTTTATAATACAAAATAAACAATTTTCTGCTATAAAAAATCGTCATTTTAGTTATTTAAAATTATATTTTAAAAAAATGTCAAGTTTTAAATGATTATTTATTAAGTAGAGGTCAAAATGAAAAATATTAAACAATTAATAAATGATAATATTGATACAAAATATCGTGATTTTTCTTTAAAATTATTACCTAATGTTAATAATGTTTTAGGTGTTAGAATCCCTGTTTTAAGAAAAATTGCTAAAGAAATTTCTAAAGATAATTATTTTGAATTTTTAGATAATTATGAAAAAAAATCATTTGAAGAAATAATGTTAGAAGGATTAGTAATTGGAAATCTAAAATGTTCAAAAGAAATCATTGTATCTTATATTGATAGATTTATTCCAAAAATTAACAATTGGTCGATATGCGATGCTTTTTGTGCTAGTCTTAAAATTGTTAATACTGATAAAGATTATTTTTTTAATTATTTGCTTAAATTTAAAAAATCTAAAAAAGAATTTGAATTAAGATTTATGTTAGTTATGTTTTTAGATTATTATATAGATAAAAAATATATTAACAAGATATTTAAAATAATAGATAATATCAAAAATTCAGATTATTATGTTAAGATGGCAATTGCGTGGCTATTATCAATGTGTTACATAAAATATAAAGAAGAAACTTTTGAATTTTTAAAAAATTGTAATTTAGATAATTGGACATATAATAAGACCATTCAAAAAATAATTGAATCAAGACAGATTGATCATAAAGAAAAAGAGTTTTTAAAGAAAATAAAAAGAAAATAATTTATATTTTAGTATAGATAAAATTTGTCTTGTTTTTTTTATTTATAATTTAAATATTATTACTATTCTAAGTTAACGATAAATAAAAAAATTTCAAATATAAAAATATTTGAAAAATTTTTTATTAAATTATTTTAAATTCTTGATTTCATCAATAGTTAGGCCTGTATATTTAGTTATAATATTATAATCTAAATTGTCTTGTAGCATCTTTTTAGCTATATCATTTTTTTCTTGACCAATCCCTTGAGAAATACCAGCTTCACGAGCTTTTATTTCAGCCCCTTTAATTCTAGTACGCATGATTTTCTCAGCCTCTTTTTCAGCATCATATAATCCTATCATTTTTTCATCTTCATTTAAGGCTAACAATTTAGATGTAACCTTTTTCATTACTTGATCATCTCCTGAAATTTTCTCAGCAAATTCTTTAGTTTCAGCTCTTAATAATAAGCAGTATCTTTCAAATTTACTTAAATTTACTATAGGTTTATTATAACATTTTTTGTATAAATAATCTAGATCAATATGATATTTTATAGGATTTTCAGGCAAAATAATATCTGATGTTTCTTCTTTAAATACAAATTTATATATTTCTTTATTTTGATTAAAGTAACTAAAATTATCAAAATTTATTTGAATTATATTCTTACTTTCAATGTAATCTTCATTTTCATTATATAAACTTGCTGATATTTTTTCGATATAAGCATCATTTTTAGCGAATAATCCTTCATAATAAGACTTATTCATTTCAAGGTTAATACAAGTTTTATCAATTTCAATAATAATATCACTACGCGATTTCTTATCATTTTTATTATTAATTAAAAATTCGTTATTTCTAATAACAAGATTTTTTAATTTATCTTTAGGAATTCCAGTAACATAATGAATAATATCTTGTAAATATTCAGGATTATTTTTATCTAACATGATGGCTTTGAAGATACAATCATAAACACCTAACATTAATTTTTCATTTTTTACTTTTTCGATTTTATCACCTCCTTCTATAATAAATATATAAAAAATAATGATAAAATCCTTTTTTTCTGAGAAAATTTTTTTAAAATGTTGAAATTTATGAATAATGGGGGCTTGCAATTGCAAATCAAAGATGTTATAATTTAAATATCATAATGAATAGGAGATGTTTAAATTATGATGATAATTAATCATAAAAAGCAAGGTTTTACATTAATAGAATTATTGGCTGTAATTGTAATTTTAGCCGTAATTGCTTTAATAGCAGTACCCCAAATATTGAATATTTTAAATAGAGTAAGATTAAGTGCAGCTGAAGATACAACAAGTGGTATTATAAAATCAGCTGAAAACTATGTAACAAGTTTTATGTTACAAAATAATGGAATGTTTCCAGACGGAACAGTTACTTTCAAATGTGATGGCAATAATTGTAAATTAATAACAATTTTTTCGGGTTATAACTTAGAAAATTTAAATTTATTAAATTTTAAAGGAACAAAACCCACAAGTGGAACAATAACAATCAGTAATAGTGGTAAAAATATACTTGTGTTTAATTTACAAATTAATGGATTTATATGCAATTCTACAAATGATAATATAACTTGTGGAACAGAAAATAAAGAGTATGATAATGTAGAACAAGTATTAAAAAATGTACTATCAATTGTCTATCTTGATCCAACTGATTTAAATGTAACTTGCAATGAAAATAATATAGTTAGTAAAACCGGAACAAATAAAGGTTGTATGAAATGGTATGTTTATAAAGATGATGGAACTAATTATACAATGATAGCTGATCATAATATAACAGAAAATGTAGCATGGTATAGGGAAGCACAAGATAATACTAAAGGTCCAAAAGAAGTATTAGAGTCGCTTAGAGAAGCAACATCAAGTTGGGATAATAAATTAATATCACCAGGAAGTTATGAAGCAAGTTGGACAGATAAAAACAGTGGCGATCAATCATATACAATAAATTATGAAGATTATGGAAACAGAGCAAGATTAATAAGTGCTGAGGAAATTGCTGATATAACTGGAGCAAGTAAATCAGCAGATGATGGAGGAATTGGTTGGAATTTTAAATATACACAGGTTTTTTATTTAGATGGTATAGGAGAAAAATGGGAAACACCAGTAGGAAGTTCAAGTCAAAAAAGTAAATATGCATGGTTGTTTGATAATACAAATGATTGTATAAAATACGGTTGTAATGTAGAACAATTAGATACTTGGGGCTATTGGACTTCATCTAGTAATGGTTCAGGCAAAACTGGAGCTAGAGGTATTTATTACAATGGAAGTTTGAATTTCTTTGCTGTTGATGGTAATATCTACTACGGTGTCCGTCCAGTTATAACAGTAAAAAAATCAGATTTGTTAAAATAAAAATTAATAAATAACAAAATTTATTTTTAAATTATTGTTATTTTTTTTATATTTTAAATAAAATTATCCATAATATAATTAGAAATTTGGGTGATTTTATGTTAAATGATATAGAAAAAATTATTGAAAAAGTAAAAAAAGATACAAATAATATTGGTGATATTGTATATAGAGAAAAATATATTCATAAGAGAAAAGTATATATTTTATATAATGAACCGCTTGCTTCAAGTGATAAAATAAGTGATTTTATTTTTAGAAGTTTAAATAGAATTTCTGACAATAAAATTAATGTTAAAAATATATTGTCAATTATTGAGAATGATATTAGTAATTTTAAGGTAAAGACAATTTCTAATTATGAAGAATTATGTTTTTATTTACATAGAGGATTTACCATTATATTAATAGATGGTGAAAAAAATGGTTTAGTATTAGAAACTAAAGCCGATTTATCTAGATCAATTTCTACACCTAATACTGAAAATACTTTAAGAGGGAGTAAAGATGCTTTTGTAGAAGATTATCAAAAAAATATTGGTTTAATAAAAAAAAGAATTCGTTCTAATGATTTATGGATTGAGCAAATGGTTATTGGTAAATATACTGATACACAAGTTGGTATTGTATATGTCAATGGTGTTGTTAAAGAAGACTTAGTAAATTTAGTAAAAGAGCAGTTATCTAAAATTGATATATATGGAATAGTAAGTAGTGATTCTTTAAAAAATCTAATTGAAAATGAGAGTAAAAGTGTATTTCCAACTATTATAACTACTGAACGACCTGACAATGTTTCGACTGCTCTTATGGAAGGAAAAGTGGCTATAGTAGTTGATAATAGTCCTTATGTTTTGGTGTTACCAGCGGTCTTAAGTGATTTCTTTAAAACATCAGAGGATAGTTATGGTAAATGGAAAAATGTAACTTTTACGAGAATTATAAAATGTATGGCTTTTTTTATATCTTTAATTTTGCCGGCTTTTTATATTGCTTTAATAACTTATAATCAAGAGATGATTCCAACCGAATTATTAGTTAGTTTTTCGGCACAGCGAGAAGGTGTTCCTTTTCCAGCTTTAGTAGAAGCTACTATGATGCTTATTTCTTTTGAAATATTACGTGAAAGTGATTTACGTGTACCAGGTTTTACTGGTAGTTCTTTATCGATAGTTGGAGCACTTATTTTAGGAGATGCAGCTGTTAGTGCTGGAATTGTCTCACCAATTATGATTATTGTAGTGGCATTAACTTCAATTTCCGCTCTGCCTTTTTCCGAACCAGAAATAATTAATGGATTAAGATGGTATCGTTTTTTATTTATGATTGGTGCTTCTTTACTTGGAATTGTTGGTGTCGTAATAATCTTTATATTCTTTGTAATTGAATTAACTAGTTTAAATTCATTTGGTAAACCATATTTAATGCCATATGCTCCAACTTATCTTCAAGGCTTAAAAAATAGCGTTATAAAATTTCCAACTATTAAATTAACAAAACGTCTTTCTTATTTATCAAATAATATTATAAAACAAAGGAATGATAATGATGAAAAAAATTAAATTATTAATTTTATTGCTACCTATTTTTTTATTTACAGGTTGTTATAATTATCGTGAATTAAATCAATTAGCAATAACAAGTGCCGTTGGAATCGATTTAACTGATGATGGTTTATATCGTGTAACTATTCAAGTTTTAAATACTAAAAAAAATGATAAAGATTCAAATGCTAGTGAAGTACCGGAATTTGTAGTATATTCTTCAGATGCCAAAACACTACAAGAGGCTTTTAGAAAAATTATTTTAGATTCTTCTAAACGAATATATGCGAACCATTTACAAGTTTTATTAATTGGTGATAAACTTGCAAAATCTGGTATAAAAGATATTATGGATATGTTTTTTCGAAATTCTGAATCACGTAAACAATTTTTAGTTTTAGTTGCAAAAGATCAGAAAGCAGAAAATATTTTAAGTATATTGACACCTCAAGAGAATTTAAGTTCAAAAAACATTAAAGATTCACTTACAATAGACAGCATTTTTTTAGGAGTTGGACAATTAATTACTTTTGAAGAGATGGTTGATAATTATATAAATGATAACAAAGAAATTTCACTTCCAACAGTTGAATTAAGAGGACCAGTTGATTATGGAGAACAAACAGAAAATATTGAGCAAACTTCTTCAGAAACAAGATTAGTAAGTGGCCCTACAGCAATTTTTAAAGATGATGTTTTAATTGATTATTTAACTTTGAAAGAAAGTATCATGTTAAATTTTGTCAATGATAGAATTAAAAATACAGTTGTTAGTTATGAATGTGGTGAAAATAAATACGTTGTAGCAGAACTATTAAATACAAAATCAAGTTTAGATATTGCAACCGATCCTTTAAAGGCAAAGTTAACAGTTAAAGCTCATTCTAATATAAATGAAATAACCTGTAATTTAAATTTACAAGATGATGATGTAATAAAAGAAATAGAGGATAATGTAAAACAAAAATTAGAAGATGATATAACAAGTACAATGAAAAAAATAATTAATGAATATAATACAGATGTTTTTGGTATTAGAGATACTTTATATAAAAATAATCCTAAATATTATAAACAAATTAAAGATGAATGGTATGATAAATATTTTAGAGATATGGAAATAGATGTCAATGTTGATTTACAACTATTAGAGAAAGGAAATGCGTTAAGGGTGATTGAACGATGAATAAAGATAAAATAAATTGCTTACAATTCGGGTCGATGATGTCAATGCTTTTAATGGCTTCTTTTGTCGGAATTGGTATGTTTTCTATTATTAAGTCTGCAGGGGTTGATGCTTATCTTAGTATAATTATAGCTGCCTTAGTTGGTATTTTAATTTTACTTACATTTTTTATTATTTTTGATTATGAACCAAGTTTAAGTGTTAAGGATAAAATAAATAAAATATTTGGCATACCTTTTGGATTTATTTTAAATTTATTACTTATTTTAGTTGTCTTTACAATGGGTATCAGTGCGATGTTTAATTTAACAAATTTTATTACTTCACAATTTTTAAAAGAAACACCACCATGGGTTATAGGATTTTGTTTTAGTATATTGATTGTTATCGTAAATATTAAAGGAATTGAAACATTATCACGTACTTGTTTAATATTATATTGTATTTGTTTATTTTTATTTGTTATGACATTAATAGGTTTAATACCACAGTTTGAATTTTCAAATTTAAAACCATTTTTAGAATATGGTTTAAAAAAACCGCTTGTTGGTGCTGGGTATAACCTTTTATTTAATTTATTACCAATTTATTTATTTTTAATTATTCCAAAAGATAAATTAGTTGATAAAGGAAAATATCGAAAATATTTATGGATTTTTTATGCGATTTCCGTAATTGTAAAATTTTTATTAGTTGTAATTACCATAGGAGTTTTAGGAATTAATTTAGCGAGTATTTACCAATATCCCGAATATATTGTTTTAAAAAGAATTAATATGTTTAATTTTTTAGATAGAATTGAAAATTTTATAACCATTCAATGGTTATTTGGACTATTTTTTAATTTAAGTTTTGTTGTCTATTATATTTCTAATACACTTAAAACAGATAATAAAAGTAAAATATTACCATTTTTTATTACAGGTATTATATTAATTGGTTCAGTAATATTATTTAAAAATAATACCATTTTTAATGATTATACCTATACTAAAGTTCCATATATAAGATTAGTTTTACTTTTTATTTACACATTACTGTTTATTGGAATTATAATTAAAAAAATTTTTACTAAAAAAATTAATTAACGAAAAAATTACCTTTATTGGTAATTTTTTTTATATATTAGGAATTTCCTTTCAAAAAAATTTGTTTGCTTTTTGATAACTGGTAATTAACAAGTAAAAAAA
>CANQIS010000016.1 GCA_947624115.1 uncultured Bacilli bacterium | reverse complement strand
CTTATATACATTATACCAAAATAAAAAGACTACTGATATAGTTTACAATAATCTTTGTATACTTTTTCAGCAGTTTCCTTATCAATCAAATTATTTTTTTAGAAAATCAAATTGACGAGGTAAGCCAAGAAATAAAAGAACTTTATAATAAATTAGATTGTCATCTTTTATCAGTTCCGGGTGTTGGTATTAATTTAGCTCCTATCATCCTTGCTGAAATTGGAGATATCAATAACTTTGACAAACCAAGCAAACTGATTGCTTTTGCTGGTACAGATCCTTCTGAAAATCAATCTGGTAATAAATTATCTTCTAATGATAAAACTTCTAAAAGAGGTTCTCCGTATCTTCGACATGCCATTTATACAGCAAGTTTAGTTGCTATATCCAATGAACCTGAACTTAGAACTTATTATGATAAAAAAATATCGGAAGGTAAGCACCATTTTGTTGCCTTAGCAGGCATTAGTCGTAAATTACTTACAATCATCTATTACATTCTAAAAGAAAATAGAGATTATATTAGATACGATCATATCAAAGACAACAAGAACTAAATTTTTCAAAAATTTGAATGCTTTAGTTGTTTTTGTCGTACTTGAATTTAAACTTTTTTGCATTTTCAAACTTTTTCATAAAATTTGTTTAAAATCACTTGACTTATTTATAGTTGTCTTCGTTTAGTAAAATATCATATATATAATTTATTGTAAAATGACTAATTTTAATAATTTGTTATCTATTTATAACAAATTTTTTTAATTACTATACAGATTTTAAAAATCTGTATATTTTATCATTCAAAAAAAAATAATTTACCATATTTGATAAATTATTTTAACTTATATATTTTTCATTATTATTAATATATTTAAAACTTATTATACTTTTAGATTAGTTTTTATTTTTTCAATTAATTCATCTTCACTATCAGCAATAATTGGAATATGATTCATAATTACAAAGTTTTTATTTCTACCTATTCCACAAAAGTTTTGACAACCAATAATAATTTCAGCACTATCATCTAATTCTTTTAATTTTGATATTAATGACTTAGAGTTTATTGCTTTACACTTATTACATATACGAAATTGATTAATCCAAATCATCTCCAATTAAAATTGTACCAATATCTCCTTGATTTATTAAATGTGCATTTGCATCATCAGTATCTATATGCATCTCAAATATATAATTATCACTTACTTTCAATGATACATTTTTTAGAATACCACCTTTTAGACCATCCACTGCAACATCAACAAATTTTTTACCTTGAAGATTATATTTTACTACATCATCATTTGTTAAATGAATATGACGAGTTGCTATTATACATCCCTCATTTAAATCAACTGAACCTTTTGGGCCAATCAAAGTAACTTTTTCACTGCCTTTAATATCACCGGATTCCCTAACTGGTGGATTAAGACCTAATTTAAAAGCATCTGTCTTTGCAATTTCAACTTGTGTATAACTTCTAAGTGGTCCTAATACTCTAACATTATCTATTTCACCCTTCATTGTTTTAATAGTTAATTTCGATGTACTGGCAAATTCACCTGGTTGTGTTAAATCTTTTGCTTTTTCTAAAATCGCATCTTCTCCAAATAATTTTTTAAAATTCTCCTCATTTAAATGTACATGTCTATTAGACACTCCAATTTTAACTTCTATTTTTTCCATTTTCATCACCATAATAATTATATATTAAAAAAAGAAAAAAAGCCATAAAATTTAGCTATTATAATTATCAAACCAATAATTATTAACTTTTTCAAGACCCAATTTTGTATCCTCACCATGCCCTGGATAAATAATAATATCATCATCATATTTTTTTATCTTTTCAATACTTTTTAACATTTCATTAAAATTGCCGGTTGGCAAATCAGTTCTACCAACCGAATTTTGAAAAATGAAATCACCTGTAAACATTATTTTTTCATTTTTAAAATAAAAAGTAATAGAATCATCAGTATGTCCTTTTGTATATAAAACGTCAAAAACAAAATTATCAATTTTATAATTTTTTTCTTGTACATTATTATATTGATAAATAGGAACATTATAATCTTTTTCTACATCAGAAAGTGCTCCAACATGATCAAAATGACCATGCGTAATCAAAATAGCCAATACTTCTTTTTTACCAATTTTTTCTTTAATCAATTGATAATTATCACCTGGATCAATTACTAAACACTTATTATTTTTTATTAATATATAACAATTTTCTAAATAACTACCTACTATTACCTTTTCAACAATCATTACAAACCTCTTTTGATATTTCTAACTGCTTCTATATGATTATAATGTTGTTCAGTATTTGTTGATGGATTTTTATACATGACAGGTTGAGCAACACTTGGACTATTTTTTTTATTTAATTGATCTCGCAATTTCATTCTAGCCATTCTAACCTCATCAGCACTTCTGATTCCAAATCGATCATTATAACGATTCATATCAACAGAACTAGTTTTACTTCTTAACTCACCTGTAAATAATTTTTGATTATTAAAATTTGAACCTAGATTCATTCCATTTCCTCCAATACTTTTTTTACTGGTCCATAAGTTTTACGATAGCCATCGATAAGACCATATTTATTTATTGCTTCAATATGTTTTTTAGTTGGATACCCTTTATGACTACCAAATCCATACATAGGATATTTCTTATCTAATTCATACATCATTCTATCTCGTGTTACTTTAGCTATTACACTAGCTGCTGCAATACTAACACTTTTAGCATCTCCCTTAATAATAGATGTACTAGAAATATCCAAACTAGTCAGTGGCATCGCATCTACTAAAACATGCTCTAAAGAGATTTTTTTACGAACTTCCGAAATAGCCATTAACATTGCTTTTCGACTAGCCTCATAGATATTTATTTCATCAATTTCTTTTGGACTAACATGACCTATTCCGTAAGCTAAACAATTATTTATTATATAATCATAAAATATATCACGTTTTTTTTCACTTAATTTCTTAGAATCCGTTAAACCTTCTAAATAAAAATCACGAGGTAAAACCACACAAGCAGCCACTACATCACCAATTAACGGACCACGGCCAACCTCATCAACTCCACCAATATATTTTATTCCCTTATCATATAGTTCATTTTCATATTTATATAAATCAACATTCATAGTATTCACCCTATTTATGTTAATTATAACACAAAAATAAAGCTAAATAGCAAAAAAAATTATTGAGTGTACATTTATATACAATCAATAATTAAAAAATTATTATGACTTGTAATTTAATAAATTATTCAATTACAACCATTTAAGATTGCCACTTAGAAACACCAATTCCATCACCAATTGTATAAAAAGATGTTTCAAATTCTTTATTATTCTCTAAAAATTCTATATAATTACGCAATTTTCTTACAATACCACGAACATTTCGACTCTCTATTATTTCATTACTTTTTACTAAACCATGAAAATCTAAATTATCACTAATAATAGTGCCTGTCTTTTTTAAATTTTTTTTAAATTTTTCAAAAAATTTAATATATTGGCTTTTAGCAGCATCAATAAAAATTAAATCAAACATATTATTTAATTCTACATTAAAAGCATCATCTAATATAACCGAAATTTGATTTTCTAAATTAAAATCACAAATATTTTTTACAGCTAAATCATAGCGTGCTTTATCCCTTTCAATTGTTGTAATATGTATATCTTTATCGACCAAAGCCATCTTAATTGCTGAATAACCGATAGCTGTACCAATTTCTAAAATACTTTTGACATTATTTTTTTTAATATAATCACACATAAATTCAATTCCATCACTCATCATAATTGGAATATTATTTTTGTAAGCATACTCTTCTAAATCTAATATTCGTACCATAATCCTTGACTCTTTAACTCATTTATTTTATTTAAATGCTCAGTATTTGTTTTAGTAAAATATGTTTTTTTATTCTTATCTGCTACAAAGAAATAATAATCATGAACATTTGGCTTTAAAGCTGCTTCAATTGAAGCAATACTTGGATTACTAACTGGACCAACTGGTAATTTACCAGCCATACAACTAGCACGTGTATTGTAAGCATTACAATCAGTTATTTCTGAATTATATAAATCCCTTTCATTCATATCAACTCTAATCGCATAATATGTTGTAACATCACTGCCTAAACTCCAACCATCATTTAAGCGATTATAAAAAACACCGGCTACATCATAACGATCATTATCACTTACACCTTCTTGTTCAATAATTGAAGCTAATGTCAATATTTGATGAAAAGTATAATTACTATTTTGAATAACATCTTTATATGGTGTAACTTTTTTATCAAATTCATCTAACATCGTTTCAAAAATTTCATTAACAGTAACATCTTTATTTTTAAATTGATAAGTATCAGGAAATAAATATCCTTCTAAAGGATAATAAATTCTACTATCTTTTATTTCTGAAGTCAAAAACCAATATTTATTTATTAATGAATCAATATATGTACTGTCAGTTAAAGTATTAAAAACATCTTCCTCGGTATTATTTGTATTATCGGCAATCGTTTTAGCAATATAACGCATATTTTTACCTTCTACAAATGTAATATTAATAACATCTGTATTAACATCACTACCATCTGCTAAAACCTTAACAATTTGATCAACACCCATATTCTCGCTTAACGAATAAACACCTTTTTCTAAACTTTGAGGATTCATAAGCTTAATATATAACTTATAAAAAAATTCAGATTTTATAAAATTATTTTCTTTTAATTTAGGTGCGATAGACAAATAAGTATCACCTGCCTCAACTTCAAACTTATTTAATTGAGGATTTTTACTGACAGGACCAATATTAATTTTATAAATTGTACAACCAACAACTATTAAAACAACAAAAAAGGCAACAAGAAAACCAGCTAAATATGTATACCTTCGCATAAAATTTATTCTTATTGCTCTTGAGAATTATTATTAATTTGCTGTTTAACTTGTGTTTGAAGTTCAGATAATATTGTTTCGATAATTTTCCATTCTTTTTCTGTTTCAATTGGTTGTAATGTTTGATTTTCAGCATCTGGATTATATACTGAAGCATAAACTTTAGTATTACCTGCCTCATCTTTTGTATTATCTGTATAAACTATATAATTCTTTTTTGTTTCATCTGATTCAAATGTAAATAATGCCTCACATTCTATTTCTTTTCCCTCATCATTTACTACTTTAAATACCATTCTTTCATCATTCATCTTTAAATTCTTCCTTTCTCTTTATCTAAATATGTTTGAAGGATTATATTAGCAGCCAAGCTATCTATTTTTTTCTTTCTTTTTTTTCTAGACATATCCGCACTAATCATATAATTAGTTGCTTCTACCGTCGATAATCGTTCATCTTGCATAACCACTTCAATATTTAAAAACTCTTTTAATTTTTTTTGAAAATCAAGACATATAAGTCCTCTTTCTCCAATTGTATTATTCATATTTTTCGGTAATCCCAAAACAATTTTTACAATTTGATATTCATCTACAATTTTTTTTAAATCTGCAAGTAAACTATCATAATCATTTTCCATAAATTTAATTGTTTTAAAAGTAGAAGCTATCATATGCGTAGAATCACTAATTGAAATTCCAAGTGTTCTACTTCCTAAATCAAGGCCTAAATATCTCATTTATCAACATATTCTTTTATTAGATAACCAACTATATCACAACGATTAATACTTAAAATTTTTTTTCTTGCATCTTTATAACTAGAAATATAACCTGGATCACCACTAATTAAATAACCGACAATCTGATTAATAGGATCATATCCTCTTTCAGATAAAATATTAATTACTTCCTTTAAAATATCACCTATTAATGCTTCTTTAAATATTGCTGAATCATATATTTTTGTTTCTTCCATATTTCACCTACTTTATGAATACAATTTTATTCTACCATTAAAAAAAAATTTTTTCAACCATAAAAGAAAAATTAGATAACTAAATACCTAATTTTCCTATAAAACTTTAATTACTTTAATTTTTCAAGTAATAATTTTAATTCAATTTCTTCTTTTTTTAATGACTTTCTTTCATTTTCAACTATATTAATAGGTGCTTTACTAACATAATTCTCATTAGCCAACAATTTTTTTCTTTTTTCAATCGAATTTTCTAAATTAATTTTATCTTTATTTAATTT
The DNA here is from genome assembly GCA_947624115.1 of uncultured Bacilli bacterium. Classification (GTDB taxonomy): domain Bacteria; phylum Bacillota_I; class Bacilli_A; order RF39; family UBA660; genus CAJLIR01. The sequence goes on along the minus strand of CANQIS010000016.1, from coordinate 14,685 downwards.
TTCAATTTCTTCACTACTGTTACTTTTAACATAATAAATAGTAAATACATCAGTTTTTACATTAAAATTAATACTTGCTAAATCATTGTTAATAAAATCATCTTTATACAAAATATTATCTATTTTTAACATCTTTTTTAAGATATCAACATTACTATTAATTATCTCAGAAGTATAAATTAAATAATAATCTTTACCAATTTGATTTTCCTGTTTAATTTTACGAACATTTTTGATAATATCAATTATATAGTCCAAATCAGTTTCAAAATTAAAATCTTTATTTTTAACAGGATATGAAGAAATCATAATTGATTCATCATGAATTGGTAGCATTAAATATATTTCTTCTGTCACATAAGGCATAAATGGATGTAACATTTTTAAAATATCTGTTAAAACCTTTATTAAAACTGACGCTGTTGTATCATTCATATTAAATTTAGAAAGTTCAATATACCAATCACAAAAACTATCCCAAACAAAATTATAAATTTCAGTTCCTACAACATTAAATTCATACTTTTCCATATGATGTCTAACTTTATCTATAACTTTATTTAATTTAGATAAAATCCACTTATCACTAATAGATAAATTTTCTAAAGTATAATTATTTACATCAAAATTTTCAATATTCATCAATACAAATCTAGAAGCATTCCACAATTTATTAATAAAATTCCAAGTTGACTTAACTTTCTCCTCGTCATAGCGTAAATCCATACCACTAGCAGTTGAAGTTGCTAAAAAATATCTAAGTGAATCAGCACCATAACTTTCGATTACATCCATTGGATCAACACCATTACCAAGTGATTTACTCATTTTACGTCCTTGCTTGTCACGAATAAGTCCATGAATTAAACAATCCTTAAAAGGACGACTATTAGTAAATTCTAAGCCTTGAAAAGTCATTCGATTAACCCAAAAAGGAATTATATCATAACCAGTAACTAATAAGTTATTAGGATAATAACGTTTAAAATCAGCTGTTTCTTGAGGCCAACCCATAGTACTAAAAGGCCATAAAGCACTAGAAAACCAAGTATCTAAAACGTCATTATCTTGTACCCAACCTTCTGTTGTAGGTGGATTAATTCCAACATAAACCTCTTCACCACGATACCAGGCTGGGATTCTATGACCCCACCATAATTGACGAGAAATACACCAATCATATGTTATTTCCATCCAATGATTCATTGTTTTTTCATAACGGTCTGGTATAAAATTAACTTTTGTTTTTTCATTTTTTTGATTTTCTAGAACTCTATCAGCAAGTTGACGCATACGAACAAACCATTGTTTAGACAAATAAGGTTCTACAACCGCATCACTTCGTTCACTATGACCAACTGAGTGAACCATAGGTTCAATTTTAATAAGTAAATCTGCTTCTTTTAAATCTTCTACCAAACGCTTACGACATTCAAATCTATCTAATCCTTTATAATCAAGTGCATTTTCATTCATCGTTGCATCAGGATTCATAACGATAATTCTCTGTAAATTATGACGATTACCAACCTCAAAATCATTTGGATCATGAGCAGGTGTAATCTTAACAACACCTGTTCCAAACTCTGGATCAGCATGCTCATCACCTATAATAGGAATAGGCTTTCCAACAATTGGTAAAATAACATTTTTCCCTATTAAATGTTTATACCTTTCATCATTAGGATTAACCGCAACTGCTGTATCACCAAATAAAGTTTCAGGTCGTGTAGTTGCTACTTCTAAGTAATCATTTGTACCCTCAATATAATATTTTAAATGATAAAAAGCACCTTCATCATCTTTATATATTACTTCTTCATTTGATAAAGCAGTCATTTGTTCAGGATCCCAGTTAATAATACGTTCACCACGATAAATTAAACCTTTATTATATAAATCCACAAAAACTTTTTTTACAGCATTAGATAATCCTTCATCTAAAGTAAATCTCTCTTTACTATAATCTAAACTAAGACCTAATTTAGCCCACTGTTCATGAATTGTACTCGCATATTCATCTTTCCAATTCCATGCTTGCTTTAACCATTCATCACGATCCATCTCACGTGGTTTAATTCCCATTTCCTTTAGACGTTTATCAACTTTCGCTTGTGTTGCAATACCAGCATGATCCATTCCAGGTAACCACAATGCATCATAACCATCCATTCTTTTATACCTAATTATAATATCTTGTAAAGTTGTATTCCAAGCATGACCTAAATGTAATTTACCTGTTACATTAGGTGGTGGTATAACAATAGCATAAGGTTTTTTCGACAAATCTCCACTTGTAAAATAACCTTTTTGTTTCCAATTTTCATATTTTCCATTTTCAACTTGTTTATGATCATATTTTTTATCTAACATAATCTTCCTCTTCTCTATTTACTTGCTAAAAATGCATTTAATTTAAGTTTAATATCATTTAATTTTTCTTTTTCATTAGAACTACAACTTATAATTCTATTCATTAATCTATCAACCCAACCATTTAATTTAACATACTCTAAACTATATTTAAAATTAAGATCAAAAAACATACCTACGGAACGTAAATAATAATCTATATCTGTCTTAATATCCTTATTTTGTAATGATTTGCTGTTCATTAAACAATTATAAACATTATCAGAAATTAAACTATCAGTATAAGATATTTTTAAATCACCCTTAATAAAAATATTAAAAATATCCAATTTATCAGCATCTCTTATTATTTTACAAAATAATAGTGTTCTATCATCTAAATCACCCTCAATTGCGAATTTATTATGATTTTTAATTGCGATTAAAACCAATTTTTGAATTTCTAAATCATCTACAAATTGCGCAATAAAGTTATTATTTTCTAATATTTCCACACCCAAATCAGCATGATCAACCGATTTAATATCCTCAAAAGTATTATATCTTTTTATTTGTTCAAAACGTCCAATATCATGCAATAGGCCAATTAACATACTAATACTAATATCTTCATCACTTAAATTTAACGATTCAGAAATCTTTTGACAAAAATCAACGACTCGCATTGAATGATAATATTTTAAATATATTTTATCATTTTCCATATCATAATTTTCAACATACTTTTTAAACAATTTTTTACAATTTTCTAAATTAATCATCATAAACCTCCAAAAAAAAATCACATCCTTATTATAAGGACGTGATTGCATACGTGGTACCACCTTAATTTATATAGAAAAATCTATATCTCAAATATTTAACGCATATATACGTAACTTTCTATTTACTTAAAAGTTATACTCACTTGCTACCTTCAATTATTTTAATTATTAGTTTCCACCAACCACTAACTCTCTATCAAATAATAATAATTTACTCCTCAAGCTCAATGTATTTAAATATAGCTTAATTATATCATTATTAGAGATAATATACAAGCATTAAAATTTATTTTTAATTATTTCATCTAATTGATTATACTTCGTTTTAATTGAATCTAAAATTAAACCTGTTATAAAAAAGATTAATGACAAAGTTAAAAATACACCAGAAATTATTAAAGTTGGAAAACGTGGCACTAAGCCCGTTTTTAAATAAACAATAAAAATAGGAACAAATAAAGAAATAGATGTTATCAAACAAACTAATGAAAAAGATGAAAAAAATAACAATGGTCGATATTCTTTAAATAATTTTATAATTGTTAATATTACTCTATATCCATCTTTAAAAGTATTTAATTTAGAACAACTACCATTAGGTCTATCTTGATATTTAACAGGTAATTCCTTCATATCAAACCCTTTATTTAAAATATAAATTGTCATTTCTGTTTCCAATCCAAAACCATTATCTAAAATTGGAAACGACTTAACAAAACGTCTATTCATAACTCTAAAACCTGACATTGTATCCTGAATATTACCATTAAACAAAAAATTAATAAATTTATTTACTAATCTATTACCCACATTATGAAATAATCTTTTATTTTCTTTAAAATAAGTAGTAGCCAATCTATTGCCAACAACAATATCATAATCCTCATTCTTTACATAATTAACCATTTTATTTAAATCAGAAACATCATAAGTCGCATCCCCATCTATCATAATATATATATCTGCATCTATAATTGAAAACAGTTTTCTTATAACATTACCTTTACCTTGTTTATAAACCTTTTTTACAATCGCACCATGTTCCAAACTAACTTCAACCGTTCTATCAGATGAATTATTATCACCAACATAAATTAAACAATTAGGTAGTTGACCTTTAATATCATCAATCACCTTACCAATTGTTTTTTCCTCATTATAACAAGGAATTATCGCAACTACTCTAGACATTAAAACACCTTCTTAAACAAATTATAACACAAGAAAATAATTTTTATTCATTATTATTAATACAAATATGTAAAAAATAAATGACAAAAACTATTGGAATAAACATAACATATCTGCATGACTGATGATGCATTGCTATAAATAAAGTAACTATATTTAAAATACTTGGTAATAATGCTAACCAATTACCTTTTTTATAAAAAGCTAACGCTAAAATCATAATTAACCATAGATAAAAACCAGATCTTAAAAGCAAAGCATTCAATACTTTATTATTAGATATAAACAATAATACGTCAACAACAAAATCTTTCAAAAAACTATCACGTGGTACTACACCAAATTCGCTATAATAATTATAACCAAATTCATTTTCAAAGATCTGATAATCATAAGTTTCTATCTTATCATTTTTAAAAACAGACCACATAATATCTGTTCCATAAAGCCTATCAGATATTAAAATATCAGGATATACTAACATTTTTCTTAAATACAAGTTTATTAATTTAACTTTATTAATTTCTACATCTCTAAAAGGTTTAGAATTATAATGAAGTAAAACATCAATATTATATTTACTATAAGAATCATATAATTCATCTTTAGAAATTATTGAGCCAAAAAATCTTTCTACTTCTTTATCGCCATTATAATAATAAATACTTTGTAATCCATGTGCCATGGTAACAACATCTGCATTTTTCAAGCCGATCTCAACAGATAACTTATTATAAAGAAAAATATTAATAAAATTTACAAAAACAATCGATATAATAGATACCAAAGTAAATAAAAAATGACGATTTTTAATTGATAAAATTATAATAAAAAACAAACTAAATATATATACATACAAACCATTATGTCTAAACAAAGCTACAAAAATAAGTGCTAGAAACAATAAAATATAATTAAAAATACTAGGCTTTAAATCACCATTAACATACTTTATAAATAAAAAATTAAGTAAAACTAAAAATAATATAAAATCAACATCTTTTAAAAAAGATACTACATAAACTCCTACAACTGGATTTAAACAAAACAAAACTAAAAACAAATATATAAACTTTTTATTAACACCTTTCTTTATAAAATAAGAACAAATATATAAACAGACAAAACCTATCAAAATAATTCTAACCACTATAATCGATTGATAATTACCAAATAAATTATAAATAAATTTCATAACCAACGTATGAAAAAAGGGATGCCAATTAGATAAAGGCATTTCAGAAAATTCACGTATCTGCATTGTCGCATCAGTTGTAATAATACCTGGATTAAAGATAAACAAATAAAACAAAAAGATGACTAAGGGAATACAAAATAGCAAAAAAACATCTAATTTTTTTAATTTACTACTAGATAAAATTATTTTCATAATAAATTTGAATAAACAAGTCACAAAACTAATTATATATATACTAAATATAGTAAATAAACAAAATATAACAACATGATTAAAACTAATAGCTGAATCTAAAAATATATTTCCTATAAAAAAACATGTACTAAATAATCCCATTATTAAATATAATAATATCCTTTTCTTATCAAATATTTCCATTTTATACTTATATAATCCACTATAAACTAACAAAAGTCCTAAAAATAAAACAACCTTTAAATTAAAATTAATTAAAATTAAACTATTATATTCAAATAATATTAAACTTAGAAATAAAAATATTGGTATAAAATTCTTCTGTATCATAAATTCCAAAATCGATAATATAAAAATAAGCAAAGCTAAAAACGAAATAATAAAATTAAAAATAATATATCTATTAGAATAATTTACATTATCAACCTTATATGTATAATAGTTATCAAATGCTTTATAAAAATTACCCTTATTATCAATAACACTGCTAGGGACATTAACCACATCATCATTAACTAATACACTATAATCATAATTATTTTTTTCAAAATTAATTGTTACTATTTTAGCTTTATTTGTAAAAAAATTATAACTATCTTTTAAATCTAAACTATAACTATCATCAATCTTATTATAAATATCATACAAAATAATCGGATCAGATCCACCATCAGATAATTTCTGTTTTTCATTATTTAAATAAATAGATTTTATTTTTACAACATTATTATCTAATTTATTAACAGTTATTTTACTATCCTTATAACCACATAAAAAAGAATTTTTATTGATTAAAATTAAAACTAAAGCCAATAAAACACTTAAAATAATTTTTTTAAAATTCAATTTAAATTTAACTTTTACTAATAAATAATCACACAAAAAAAAGATAGCATTCAAAATAATAATTTGCACAATATCATTATAATTATTAAATAAATAAGTTATATTAAACAAAAGCAAAATTATTAATTTAACTATCATACTATCTCACCATTCCTATTTTATCAAAACTTCACCAGACATTTCAATAGGAATATCTAAATTTAAAATTTTTAACATTGTAGGTGCAATATCACCCAATTTACCATTCTTTAAAGTATAATCACAATTTGTAACAATAAATGGTACTAAACTAGTTGAATGCGAAGTAATTATATTACCATCATCATCTAACATGTAATCACAATTACCATGATCAGCAGTTACAATTAAGGTTCCACCCTTTTGCTCAATTAAATTATACAATTTACCTAAACATTCATCTAATACCTCAACTGCACGAATTGCAGCCGACATAACCCCAGTATGACCTACCATATCACCATTAGCAAAATTTACAATAATAACATCATACAAATCAGCACTAATTTTATCTAATAAAGTATCAGTTATTTCGATTGCACTCATTTCAGGTTTTAAATCATAAGTAGCTACTTTAGGTGATGGAATTAGAATACGATCACATTTTTTTAAATCCTTTTCAACCCCACCATCAAAAAAATAAGTGACATGAGCATATTTCTCAGTTTCTGCAATCCTAAGCTGAGACAAACCATTATCAGCTAAATATTGACCTAATGTATTATCTAATTGTTGATGGCAAAAAGCATTAGTACAAACTACATCATCACTAACCGAAAACATAGTTACTAGCTTAATATTTTCAAATTTTTTATGCTCAAACTCATTAAAATTAACATTAGTAAGTGAATAAAAAATTTCACGTAAACGATCAGGTCTAAAATTAAAAGTAATAAGGCCATCATTACTATCAACTAATCCATTAGTATTAATGATACTTGGAATTACAAACTCATCTGTTATATCTTGCTCATAATTAGCATTTATCGCATCTATCGCTGTTTCATACTTTGGACCAACACCATTGACAATAACATCATAAGCTTTTTTTACTCTATCCCAACGGTTATCACGATCCATCGCATAATATCTACCAGAAACTGTCGCAATTTGACCAATTCCTAGCGATTTTATTTTAGAATCTAATTTTTCAATAAAAGAAATAGAACTTTTTGGTAAAGTATCCCTACCATCTAAAAATAAATGTAAATAAACATCATTAATATTATTTAATTTGCACATATCCAATAAAGCAAATAAATGATCAATATGCGAATGAATACCACCATCACTTAAAAGACCAAATAAATGTAAATGCGATTTATTTTTTTTTACATGATCAAAAACAGATAAAATTTCTTTATTATCAAAAAAAGCCTTACTTTTTATTTGTTCATTAATATACTGAAGCGGTTGATAAACAATTCGACCTGCACCAATGTTCATATGACCAACTTCACTATTACCCATCTGACCAGCTGGTAAACCTACTAATTCACCACTTGCTTCTAATAAACTATGTGGATATTTCTTCCATAATTTATCAAAATTAGGTTTATTAGCTTGCATAAAAGCATTACCATATTCTTTATTCCTTATTCCTACTCCATCTAATATACATAACACTAAAGGTTTCATAAAATCATCTCCAATCACTATTTTAACACAAAAAAAGCAAAAAATTCGCTCTTATTAGCGAATTTATTCAAATTATATATTATTAATTTGCTTTGCTACCTCTTCAGCAAAATTTTCTTCCTTTTTCTCAATACCTTCTCCAACTTCATAACGTGTCATAGATAAAATTTTACCACCGTTATTAGCAACAAATTTAGAAACAGTTTCCTTATTTTCAGCCTTAATAAAAATTTGATTCTCTAAAACAATATCTTCATAATATTTATTAACTTTTCCAACCATTATCTTTTCAATTTGCTCTGGTTTTTTACCCTCATTAACCAATTGTTCAGTAATAATTTCTTTTTCTTTTTCTAAAACATCAGTAGGTACTTCACTACTATGTAAATAAAGTGGTCTCATGGCTGCTGCATGCATAGCTACATCTTTTGCAACATCTTCCGTTGTATTTTCAGTAACAATTAAAGTAGCTATTTTACCACCCATATGAATATATGAGCCAAATTGTTCATTATCTTTCTTAGTTATTTTAGAAAACCTTCTTAAACTTAATTTTTCTCCAATCTTAGCTGTTTTATTAATAATTAATTCATCAACTTTCTCACCAGCTTCAGTCCTCAAAGCTAATACATCTTCAATTGTTTTTGGATCATTATTTATAATAGTTTTCAAAATAGTATCTACCATACTTAAAAATTCATCATTTTTAGCAACAAAATCAGTTTCTGAATTAACTTCAATTATAACTGCATCATTTCCATTTATTAATATAGAAGCAATACCTTCAGCTGCAATTCTATCAGCCTTTTTAGCAGCTTTAGAAATACCTTTTTCCCTTAGCCAATTTACTGCTTCATCAATATTTCCATTAGTTGCATCTAATGCCTTCTTACAATCAAGCATTCCAGCACCAGTCATTTCTCTTAATTCCTTTACCAAACTTGCACTAACCATTTTAATCTTTCCTTCCTTTTAAAATTAAAGATGATTTATTAAAAATCACCTTATATAATATATTATTTTAAAGCATCGATTAATTCTGCTTTTTTCATTGTTGAATAACCTTTAACTTCTTTAGCTTTTGCCATTTCACGAAGTTCAGTAACTGTTAAAGTGTTTAAATCTACACTAGCTTTTTCATCTTTTTCAACAGTTTTAACATTTTCATCTTTATTTTCTTTTACTTCTTTTACCTCTTTTTTTTCAAACTTTGGTTGATTTTCTTGACGATTATTTCTTCTATCATAATTAAAGTTTCTTCTCTCTTCAAACTTTTTATTACCATCAAATCTTTTTTGTCTATCTTCTTTTTTCTTTACAGAATCAACAGCCTTTTGCATAATCTCAGTAGCATTACTATTTTTATCAGCATCCTTAACATAATCAACTAATTTATCTCCTTGTGCTTCACAAATAGCGTTAGCCATAACTCCAGTAATTAATTTAACTGCTCTAATCGCATCATCATTACCTGGAATAACATAATCTACCATATCAGGATCACAATTTGTATCAACGATTCCAAATACTGGAATATGAAGTTTTCTAGCTTCACGAATTGCGATTTCCTCTTTAGATGGATCTACAATATATAATGCATCTGGCAATTTATACATTTCACGAATTCCACAAAGAATTTTATTTAATTTATCATATTCTTTTCTAAGACCAATAACTTCTTTTTTAGGTAATAAATCAAAATAACCATCTTTTTCCATTTTTTCAATTTCTTCTAATCTTTTAACTCTTCTTCTAATAGTTTTAAAATTAGTTAAAGTTCCACCTAACCATCTTTCAGTTACAAAATATGATTTTGATCTAAGTGCTTCTTCCCTAATAGCTTCTTGTGCTTGTTTCCTAGTTCCAACCATTAAAACTTTTCCACCATTAGCAACAATTTCTTTTAAAGCTGAATAAGCTTCCTCTATTTTTTTAGCTGTTTTTTGTAAATCAATAATATAAATATCATCTCTTGAAGTAAAAATATACTCTTTCATTTTAGGATTCCATCTTTTAGTCTGATGACCAAAATGAACTCCTGCCTCTAATAAATAACTCATTGACACTACTGCCATTTATATTCCTCCTTTTTGTTATTTCCTCCGACACATCACCTTTAAAATCCCACCATAAGGCACTAGAGATTAAAAATCAATGTCGTGTGTATTTGAAAAAGCCAAATGTATTATATCATTAAATAATTAATGTTACAACTATTTTTTTAATAAATTCCCAAAAAATTATATCCATTTACTAACCGATACAAAACCAGTTACATCATTTTTAAATAAATTATATATATTAAATAATATTATATTTAAATCCTGAATATTATCGTCATTATTTTTTAACCAATCTTGAACAAATTTATAAAAATCTATATTTTTAATATATAACCCCATAATCTCATCTAATTTTTGTAATGATATTAGTTCCCCTTCCAACTTAATATCTACATTATAAATTGATAATTTATAATTTTTAATTAACATATCACTTATGTAATCAGAAACATCATAATTATAATTATTAATAAAATTATAATTAATAAAATATTTACTATAATCAATTTTCATTTAAAATAGCCTCAATATATCATTATAAGTAATAACTACCATTAATATTAATAACAAAATCATTCCAATTGAATGAATAGTATTTTCTATTTTCGCATCAACTGGTTTACCTTTTATTTTTTCAATTATTAAAAATAATAACCTTCCACCATCAAAAGCTGGTAATGGTAATATATTAATAAAACCAACATTAACACATAAAAGTCCTATCAAATTCATCATTGTCAAAATTCCATACTTAGCAGCTTCACCAACCACGTTATAAATACCAACTGGACCAGATAAATTATTTAAAGACAATTTGCCAGTTATTAAATAAAAAATAACTAATACCATCTGATGAATTAAAGAAAATACATTTGTAATTGCGTACTTTAAAGCCGCAAGAAAACCTTTTTCTACATGGCTTCCATAAGAAAAACCATAAGAATAACTCTCAACATCATTTTCAACTTGTTTAGTTGGAACAATTGAAACTTTTTTAATTTCATCTTCATCAGTTAGAATTTCAAAATCAAATGTTTTACCATAACTAATTTCTAATTCTAAAGCTAAATGAGACATAGAATAAATTTTTTTACCATTTAAAGAAACAATCTTACTATTTTCCACCAACCCAGCTTCCTGAGCAGGACTATCAGCTATTACTTCATTGATATAAGCCGTTTGTGATGGCGAGCCACTTACCAAACCTATAATAAAAAATAACACAATAGCTAATAAAAAATTAAACATAACACCTGCTACTATTGTTAAAAAACGCTGAACCCAAGTTTTCGACTGCATTCTTTTATCCTCTGGAATATTCAAATCATCTTCGATTGATTCACCAGCCATCTGAACATAACCACCAATTGGAAAAAGACGAATACTATAAACTGTTTCATCTTTTTTACTATGAATCTGAAATAATTTAGGACCCATACCAATTGAAAATTCATAAACATAAATTCCGGCTCTTTTAGCAAATATAAAATGTCCCAATTCATGAATAAAAACTGTAATACCTAATACCAAAATAAAATATATAAGAGTCATTTATACCCTCCTTTTAAATAAGTGAACTAAAAAACATAAAACCAAGAACTACAAAAATAATATTATCCAAACGATCTAATATACCTCCATGGCCTGGAATAAGATTAGAAAAATCTTTTTGATTAAAATAACGTTTTATAGCTGAAAAAACTAAGTCGCCAAACTGTCCAATAATAGATAAAAAAGTCGTCATAAATATAATTACATAAATTGGCAACTCGCCATTATTAATTACCGTATTATAAAACATTACTGCTACAAACACTCCTAATATAGTTCCCCCAATCATTCCTTCAACTGTTTTCTTAGGAGATATATCCTCAAGTAATTTAATCTGACCTATCAATGAACCAGTAAAATAAGCAAACGTATCAGTAAAAATAGAAATCAACAATAAATAAATAAAATTAGAAAAACTCTCATTGCGTAAAATTATAAATAAAGAAAAAGAAATTCCTAAGAAAAAAATACCACCTATTAAATAAAATGCATCATTAACACTATATAATTCCCTATTATGATATAACACAGTTGGAATTAAAAAAGTCAACAAAAGCCCACTAATTAATCGATAATCAACTGATAAATACTGCGTATTCGATGAATTAAAAAATATAATTAACGCTAATGCCATATAACATATAAACTCAATAAAAGTTGGCAACTCTTTTTTTGTTTTCTTTATAGCTAAAAATTCTTTTAATGCTAATACGCCAACAATAAAAGCAGCAATATCAAATAAAACCCCACCAATCAAAAAAATTGGAATAAAAACTAACAGAAGAATAGTTGCACTAATTACCCTTGTTTTCATAATTTATACCTCCAAAACGTCTATCTCTTTTATTATATTCTATTATAGCTTGATCAAATGCAGACTCATCAAAATCTGGAAAATAAGTTCTTGGAAAATAAAATTCAGCATAAGAATTTTGCCATAACATAAAATTACTAATTCGATTCTCACCACTTGTTCTAATTAATAAATCAATTGGAGGTAAATCTTGATACAAATATTTAGAATATAAATCTTCATTTAAATTATTTATATCAATTATGCCTTTATTAGCGTCTTCATATATCTTTTTAGTTGCATCTATTATTTCAGCATGAGAACCATAATTAAGACAAAAATTAATAATTCCCTTAGTATTATTCTTTGTTCTTTCAGCCAAATCATCAATAACCTTAATTACATCAGCTCGTAAATTATCTCGCCTACCAGAAAAAACAATTTTAATATTTTCTTTACTATATTTTTTTAAAAACCATTTAAACCTATGAACAATCATATTCATTAAATAATTTACTTCTTCTTCACTTCTTTTAAAATTTTCAGTTGAAAAAACATAAGCACTAATAACCTTAACACCTTTATTAATCATATAAGTAAACAATTTTTCCATATTATCTGCTCCAGCCTTATGACCTTCACTTCTACTAAGACCTCTCTCTCGAGCCCAACGCCCATTGCCGTCTACAATAACACCTACATGATTAGGAATATTTAAACTTTCCAATTAAATCACCTCATAATACTATAACTTATTATAGTATAAATCATAATTTTATACAAGAATTAATCATTATTTTTATAAAGAATAAAATTAAAATAATTATTTCAAGCAAAAAAACTAGTCTTTATAATTAAATAAAAATAAAATTTGAAATTAGGCCTTATTATTTATACAGACTAATACTAAAGATAAATATAATTAAGATACTTCTACTTTTTTCTATAATTATACTAATTATTATTTTGAAATTGAATATAATAATGAAAATAAAAAAAAGTATTAAAAAGAGATTCAAAAAAATCATCATCAAGCCTCAATCATAGAAATAAAATTACTATTGAATACAAGTCAGAAATTCAATATCTAAACAAAAAATTGAATTAAATATAGATAAAAAAATTACACAAGAGAAAAAAAGATAGAGATAAAATACCTCTAAACCTTTTTTTAATATATAATTTCAACTTATAACCGGACAGTTTTTCAAAAGAAAAAAGTTAAAGGTATTATACCCCTAAACTTTTTCTTTGATTATACGGCATTTTTTGCTACAATATTAGTGTTCAAATAAATAAAGTAGGTGCCGTATGAATTTAATATATAATAATCAAGAACAAATTGCAAGTAAAATTAAAAATTTTTTGTTAAATTGTTTCCCTAATATTAGAAAAACTCAACTTAAAATTATTCCTTATATTGTTATTGGTATGATTTTATCTGAATCTACTGTTTCTTCTGATATTGCCAAAGAATTAAAAGGCGATTTTTCTCCTATTCATCATGATTCTGTTATTAAAAGAATTAAAAGATTTTTTTCTAATAAACTTTTTAATCCTTATTCTTTTTATGATAAAATTATTAAGTTTGTTATTTCTTCCTATAAAAAAAAGCATAGTGATAATAGAGTTCATATTATTTTTGACCATATGTTTTCTCATGATAATTATACTGTTTTTATGATTACTATGAGAATTGGTAAACAAGGTATTCCTTTATGGTTTAGATGTTTTAAAGATAAAAATGACTCCAATGCTTTTTTCTTTCGTCCTCTATGATTTATAATCTAATTCGTTTTTGGTAACAGTTAAATTACTATCTATAGTAAATTCTTTTTTGCATGATACAATTTTGTAAATATATTTTATTGTTAACTATATGCATAATAAAACATGAAAATCATATACTAGTGGACGTATTTTTTTCATGTTTTTTAACATTTTTGTTTGTATTTATAAAAACTGTCCGGTTATAAGAGATAGTGTATAATCTAGTGTGTAAATTAATTTTTACTCACTAGATTTTTTATTTAGTAATATGGAGGATGATTTGAA
>CANQIS010000015.1 GCA_947624115.1 uncultured Bacilli bacterium | reverse complement strand
TATTAATTTTACCAATAGAATTTAATTCAATTGGTAATTCAAAATATACATCTGGTCCTGCGGTAAACGTTATATTTGTTACTTTAGGAATTTATGTTTCAATTATGAGTATTATGGTTATAACACATATTAAAAAAATTCATAACAAAGGATATATTCCTATAATAGCACTTATTATATTATTAATTGCAGTTGGTATTATTCAAAAAATATATCCTGAAATGTTATTGTCAAATGCAGTCTTTGGTTTTATTATATATTTAATGTATCATACTATTGAAAATCCAGATTTAAAAATGATTGAACAATTGAATATTGCCAAAACACAAGCCGAAAAAGCCAATCAAGCAAAAAGCGATTTCCTATCTAGCATGTCTCACGAAATAAGAACACCATTAAATGCGATAGTTGGATTTTCCGAATGCATAAAAAATGCTGATACGTTAGAAGAAGCAAAAGAAAATGCTACTGATGTTATAACTGCGTCTAATACATTATTAGAAATTGTAAATGGAATACTTGATATTTCTAAAATTGAATCAGGTAAATTAGAATTAGTTCAAACTGATTATAGTACTCAAAAATTATTTTATGATATTGAAAAATTAATTCAAGCAAGAATTGGTGATAAACCTATTGATTTTAAAGTAGAAATTGCCCCAGATATACCGTCAACTTTATATGGTGACCACACTAATGTAAAAAAGATAATAATTAATTTATTAACTAATGCTGTTAAATATACTGATTCAGGTTTAGTAACTTTAAATGTAAAATGTGTAAAAACAAATAATGATATTTGTCGTTTAATTATCTCTGTTAAAGATACCGGACGTGGTATTAAGCGTGAAAATATCGATAAATTATTTACAAAATTTCAACGTTTAGATGAAGATAGAAATACGACAATTGAAGGAACTGGGTTAGGCTTAGCCATTACTAAACAATTAGTAGAAATGATGAATGGAAATATTGTTGTAAATAGTATTTACGGAGAAGGTTCAAACTTTACAGTTGCTATCGATCAAAGATTATCTTTAAAAAATATTACCGTTGAGAAAGAAAAACAAATAACTAATTTGAATTTAAATAATAAGAAAGTATTAGTAGTTGATGATAACAAGCTAAACTTAAAAGTTGCTAAAAAATTACTTAGTCAATACAATTTAAATATTTATTTATGTGAAAGTGGTTTTGAATGTCTTGAAAAAATTAAAAATGGTAATTATTATGATTTAATTT
The DNA here is from genome assembly GCA_947624115.1 of uncultured Bacilli bacterium. Classification (GTDB taxonomy): domain Bacteria; phylum Bacillota_I; class Bacilli_A; order RF39; family UBA660; genus CAJLIR01. The sequence goes on along the minus strand of CANQIS010000015.1, from coordinate 19,660 downwards.
TATTAGATGATATGATGCCCAAAATGCGTGGAACTGAAACTTTAGAAAAGTTAAAGGAATTACCAAATTTTAATATTCCAACAATAGCGTTAACAGCCAATGCTATATCGGGTATGAAAGAACATTATCTTAGATGTGGTTTTAACGACTATCTATCAAAACCAATTGAAAGACAAGAATTATATACTATTTTAACTAAATATTTAACTAATACAGAAGAAAAAACAATAACCAATAGTGAAGAAATAATATCATCAAATGCTAATAATCAAAAAAATATATCAGCAGATTTAGATATTGAATACCAAGATTATAGTGATAAAAAAGTATTAATAGTTGATGATAATAAAATTAATATTAAAATAGCAACTAAAACAATCGAACCATACAAATTTGAAATAGATACTGCAATGAGTGGTTTAGAATGTCTTGAAAAGGTAAAAAATAACCATTATGATTTAATTTTTATGGATTATATGATGCCTGAAATGGATGGAATCGAAACATTAAAATTGTTAAAAAAATTACCAAATTTTAATACTAAAGTAATAGCTTTAACAGCAGATGCAGTTAGTGGTACTAAAGAAAAATTTTTAAATGCCGGTTTTGATGAGTATGTACCAAAACCTATTGATAAAAAATTTTTAAATGATGTTATTGTTAAATTATTACTACAAAATGATATTAAATTAAATCATAAAGTTGAAAAAGAAATTCCTAAATCACAAGAATTATATCAAAATATACCAAGTGAATTATTAAATATGGATAAACCATTAGATGAAATAAAAGTAAATATAGATCCGACAGGAATTGAAATTGAAAAGGTTAATAAATTATCGTCAATGGAAACAAAAACAATTGATTTTTTAAAAAGTCATAATATAGATGTAGATAAAAGTATAGAGTTATTAGGAGATATTGATACTTATAATGATACTTTAAAAGAATTTTTATCAAATATTGATGAAAGAGTTAATAAATTAAAAAATTTTCTAAAAGAAAAAGATATGGCAAATTATGCGATAGAAGTTCATGCTTTAAAAAGTGATTCAAAGTATTTAGGGTTTACTGAGTTAGCAAAAATTTCATTAGAACAAGAAATGAAAAGCAAAGAAAATGATATTGATTATATAACATCTAATTTTGAAAAATTAATGATTGAGTTAAATAATGTTTTAGAAATTGTTAAACAATATATTTAAAAACTTTAAAATTATATACTATATAAAATAATTTAAATACAATACCAATATAATTTGGTATTTTTTCTTAATTGTGATATAATTGATGAAATGGAAATGAGGAATTATTATGAGTTTAACAGCAGGAATTGTTGGTCTACCAAATGTGGGGAAATCTACTTTATTTAACGCTATTACAAAACAAAAGATTTTAGCGGCTAATTACCCTTTTGCAACTATTGATCCAAATGTCGGAATTGTAACAGTTCCAGATGAAAGATTAGATTTTTTAAATAATTTGTATGAACCTAAAAGTTTAGTACCTACTACTTTTGAATTTACTGATATTGCAGGCCTTGTAAAAGGGGCTTCGAATGGTGAGGGGTTAGGTAACAAATTTTTAGCTCATATTCGTGAAGTAGATGCGATTGTTGAAGTTGTACGATGCTTTGAAGATTCAAATATCACCCATGTTGATGGTAAAATTGATCCTATCAGAGATATTGAAACAATTAATGCTGAACTTGCTATCGCTGATTTAGAGGTAATTGAAAATAGAATTAATCGAATTGGTAAAAAAGCTGCTATGTCAAAAGATAAAGAAACTAAATTTGAAATTGATTTATTAAATAAAATTAAAGAAAATTTAGAAAAAAATGTTGCTATTAGACAATTACAATTATCACAAGACGAACAAAAATTAATTAAATCATTTAATTTATTAACAGCTAAACCAATTATCTACATGGCCAATATCAGTGAAGAAGATTTAATAACTGGTGAAAATGAATATACTAAAAAAGTTGATGAATATGCTAAAACGGAAGATGCTAAAGTAATTAAAGTTAGTGCTAAAATCGAATCGGAATTATGTGATTTAACAGATGAAGAAAAAGATATATTTTTATCTGATTTAGGTATAAAAGAAGGAGGTCTTGATAAACTAATAAAAGCAACTTATGATTTATTGGGACTAGCAACTTATTTTACGGCTGGATCAGATGAAGTAAGAGCTTGGACTTTTAAAAAAGGAATGAAGGCTCCAGAATGTGCTGGTATTATCCATACTGATTTTGAAAAAGGATTTATTAAAGCAGAAATTATGAGTTTTGAAGATTTAAAAGCACAAGGAAATGAAAAAAAAGTAAGAGAAGCTGGTAAAATGCGTCTTGAAGGTAAAGAATATGTTATGCAAGATGGTGACATTTGCTATTTTAAATTTAATAAATAGTATTGAAAATTATTCTATTTTAAAATATAATTAAAGTGGAGGGATTAAATGGAATTAAAAAATGTTTATTCAAAAGTGTTTGCTTGGATGTTTATTGGTTTATTAATAACATTCTTAACTGGTTACACAGTTTCAAACAATGCTAAAATGTTTATATCAGTATTTAGTGGCTTTAATTATCTAATTTTTGCGATTATAGAAATTGGATTAGTTATTTTTCTATCAGCTAGATTACATAAAATGTCACCAATAACTGCTAAAATATGTTTTATGCTTTATTCATTTGTAACTGGTTTGACTTTTGCTTCAATTTTTGTAGTTTATCAACTAGAATCAATTATTTATGTATTTGGAATTACAGCTTTATTATTTGGTATATTTGCTCTTATTGGACATTATACTAAGATGGATTTGACAAAGATTGGAACGTTTTTATTTATGGGTTTATTAGGAATAATTATTTGTTCGATCATTAATATATTTGTAAATAGTGAAACGTTTGACTTAGTTTTAACAAGTATTAGTATAATTATTTTTCTAGGTTATACTGCTTATGATATGCAAAAAGTAAAACAAGCACTAAATTATTATCCAAATGAAGAAAATTTAGCAATCTATGGTGCTTTACAACTATATTTAGATTTTATTAATATCTTCTTAGATTTACTTAGATTATTTGGCAAAGAAAGAGATTAAAAAATCTCTTTTTATATTAATTTAATTATGAGGTGATAATTTGATAGAATTGTACTGTGATGAAAGTAGACAAGATCTTTTTTATAATAAAAAAATTATTTCTGATACCAATAAATATATTTTTATTGGTGGTATAATGATCGATAAAAATGATCACATAAATATAAAAAATGAAATAAATAATTTAAAGAAAAAATATAATTTAAATTTAAAAACGGAATTAAAATGGAATAGAGTTACAACTAAATTTTTAACTTTATATAAAGAAATGATCGATATATATTTTTCTTATAATATTAATTTTCGTACTATATGTATTGATTCTAGTAAAATTGATTTAAAATATCATAAAGATAATGCTGAATTAGGATTTTATAAATTTTATTATCAATTATTAAATAATTGGTTAAATCCTAATTTAAAATATATAATATATACTGATATTAAGACTTATAGTGATCCTGATGTTTTAAATAATCTAAAAAAATGTTTAAATAATAAACAACATTCTAATAGTGTTGAAAAAATATACGCTATAGAATCACATGAATCGGTTTTTTTGCAACTAGAGGATATATTGATGGGAGCAACTGCCTATAAAATAAATTATGGTATAAATGGTAATTCAAAAGCAAAATTAGAATTAATAAAATATCTTGAAAATAGGTTGGGACATGAAATAAATAAAACAACTAAAAATGCTATAAAATTTAATTTATTTGATATAAGGTTATGATATGAATAAAGTACCAGCATTTGTTAAATTATTGACTCCTGAAGACTATAAAAAGTATTATATAGAAAAATATTGTAAAAAAGAATTAACCACTTTTGATGGGATTAAAGTAAAATTTTATGATGATCAATTTGAACACGCTTTCTTTGAATCTTCAAACAAAATTAAAAGAAATAAAGATGTATTTTCTATAGAAAGAGCTTTTAGAATTGATTGGATAGAATATGTTTTGAAAAATCCTAATGCTGAGTTACATATAGGATGGGATAGAGACAAAAAAAGATATAACAGCGAAAGAAGAGTTGCAATAATAAGTCCTGAAAATTATGTTGTAATATTAAGGATTAATGATAATAAAAAAGCAAAATTTATTACAGCTTACTATGCCGATAATTCAGCTAAAGAAATCAGAAAAATGCCATTTTGGAAATAAAAAAACCATTGCTTACTGGCGCAACGGTTAAAGCCTCTATAAGTCCCAGACTATAAGTAAAGGACTAATAATAACTATCAGTATATATTATCCCAATAGCAATAAAAATATACCATAAAATAATAAAAAAAGCAATAAATATATTAAATTTAAAATTAAGAAAAAGAATTAACACTATTTAGAATTCATATATTTTAATAGGTGATAGAATGTTACGTTATAAGTTATATCTACTTTTTTTTCTTATAATAGGTATTTTTAGTTTTAATTTAGTATCAGCTAATGAAAATAATTTGCCATTACTAGGTCATGTTATTTATATAGATCCTGGGCATGGCGGATACTCTTATACCAAAATAAATATGTTAGAAATGAAATAATGTAATAAAATGCTATTAAATATTGTTTTTTTATGATTGCAAATAAATATATGCTATATTAATATCAAAGAAAATCAGTTATTTCTAAACCACAAGAATTAGATGTGGTACATAAAAAGAAAAAACTAGTAGTAAATGAATTTCTAATATTATAAAAATGTTAAAGAATACAATTTAGTAGTTGATTATTTTAATACTATTAATGTTAAATTTGATGAAAATAATTTATATGTATAAATATATTTTATATAGGATAATATAAAGAATTTTGAACAAATTGTTTAAAAAAGATATATATGCTTTAATTATCTTACTTAGATTTTGATTCGTTGAATATTTTGTTTCGTATCATAAAAGAACTTTATAGCATTTATATCTTTCATTAACAAATGATATAGGATTACTATTGTTGCAAAGTAAAACGATGTAATATTAGGTATTTAAATAATGTCAATAATGGAATCTTTTCTAGTTAAAATTTTGTATATAATTTGTATTTTAATAAGTTTATCACTTTATTTGTATATTTGAGGTCTCATATTAATTGTAACTTTAATACAAGAAAAGATAAAATGTTTAAAAGTATAGTGAAGAATTTATGGAAATATGATATACTATAATAGTAATTGAATGAATGTTGATTAATAAAAGTAGTTAGATTATATTTATATAGAGAGCTTATGGCAGGTGAAAATAAGTTAAATATTATCATAACGAATTACATATTATGAATTCAATCGGTGACGACCGTTAAAACAAAGAGTGCATAATTTTTGATTATGAATTAAGGTGGTAACACGGATTATTATTTCGTCCTTTGAAGTATGATTCGTGTTTTTTATATTTTAGAAAGGGTTGATTATATGTCAAAAGAAGAAAAGATTGAATTAATATTAAGAAGGGGAGTACAAATATTTAATGAGGAGTCATTAAAAGAAAAGTTAAAAAGTGGTAAAAAATTGATTGTTAAGTTTGGTGCAGATCCATCTAGACCAGATTTACATTTAGGACATACTGTTTCATTAAGATTATTAAAAGATTTGCAAGATTTGGGTCATGAAATAGTATTTGTAATAGGAGATTTTACTGCTATGATAGGAGACCCAAGTGGCAAATCAAAAACAAGACCAGCTTTAACATTTGAACAAACAAGAAAAAGTGGAGAAACATATTTTAATCAAATTAAAAAAATTTTAGATCCTGATAAAACTAAAATTGTATATAACAGTGAATGGCTAGGAAAAATGAATTTTGAAGATGTTTTAAAGCTAACAAGTAAATATACAGTAGCTAGAATATTGGAAAGAGATGATTTTAATAATAGATTTATTAACAACATACCAATAGGGATTCATGAATTTTTATATCCTTTAATGCAAGGATACGATTCAGTTGCTTTAAATGCTGATATAGAAATAGGTGGAACAGATCAAACATTTAATTTATTAGTAGGTAGAGAATTACAAAGAGATTATGGTCAAGAACCACAAGATGTTATGGTTTTACCATTATTGGTTGGATTAGATGGAAAAGAAAAAATGAGTAAATCATTAGATAATTATATAGGTATAGATGAAACACCAGAAATTATGTATGAAAAGGCTATGAGAATACCAGATGATATACTATATGAATATTTTAAGTTAACTACTGATATTGATTTAAAAAAAGTTCAAGAACTTATTAACGATGATATTATAAATGCACATAAAGAATATGCTAAAGAAATAATAAGAATGTATCATGGTGAACAATTTATAAAAAAAGCTGAAGAAAGATATAGTACAGTTGCAAGTGGTGGTATACCTCAAAATATAGAAAAGTTTGAATTATCAAAAGATTTATTAGTGGATGGTATTTTACTTACAGAATTATTAACTATGTCCAGTATGGTACTTTCTAAATCAGAAGGAAGAAGAATGATTGAACAAAATGGTATAAGTTTAAATGGGCAAAAAGAGCATGATGTAAATAAAAAAATTTTAATAAGTGATTTTAAAGATAATAGCTTGATTATTCAAAAAGGTAAAAAGCAATTTATTATGATAGTAATTAAAGAGGATTAGATTATAATTTATATGGAAAACGAGGTTACAGTATTAATTGAATGTGGATATGAAGAATTGCATAATATTTTAAAAAAATATAAATTTAATATAGTTGATAAGTATACTATTAATGATATATATATGATTCCGGTTGATATAGATATATATAAATTACATAATCTAGAAATATTGTCAAAATGTGTTATCATAAGAGATATTCCAAACATTGAAAAAATTCTGTTATATAAATTAAAAAAATACGCTTCAAATGGAGATATATTATTTCAAAAAAAAATTGAATGTCCTATAATTGACATTAATAAAGCTATTGATTTTATGTGTGCTATTAAATATGAAAAAATATTTACTATTTTTGATGAATGTATAGTTTATTCTAATAACATAATTGAATTTACTGTTCAGATAGTAAATAATAAATATATATTTATTGAAATGGAACAAAATGGGATGTACTTTAACAAAAATTATTGTTCGGTTCAAGATTTAAAAAATGAACTAGAAAAATATAATTTGCCTTATGATAAAAAAAATTACTTTGTAAAAAAGGCTGAAATAATGTTAAATGAAATAAAAGAAAAAAAATAGACATAAATGATGAATTTTAAATTTCTCATTTTTAATGTATTTATGTAAAATATAAAGTAGGACGAAATTCCTTTCCTTTTTGTCATTAAAAGAGTGTAATAATTAATTACAGAAATGTAGTTGAATATTACACTTCTTTTTTATTATAATTGAAATGATTGTATAAAATTGTTATTTTAGAAATAAAGCTTTTGTCACAAGAAAGTTTTAATTAGATAAAGAATATTCTGTAATAACATAAAATATCTTAAAAATAAAAAACATTTTTAATTTGTAACTGAAATTGATAAATTAGCAAAAAAATTATAACATAAAGTAGAAAAAATAATCATGAAAATAATGCAAATCAAAATATACAAAAATTAAAAGAATCAACAATGACTGATGTTGTAAACGAGAATTTAATTTTAGCTACTTATTTTGAAAATAGTAGTGTTACATTTTTTAATAAATTTTATCAGTTAGATAAAGATAATGACATTAAATATTATTATAAAATTATTTGTTCAATAATTGATAAACTTGTAACAATAATTATTTGTAACCTAAATGGAATTAGTTATTAAGCAGTAGTAACTGTTGAACAAGTTAATCAACTTAATTATTGCTTCACTAGAATAAAAAGTTAATAATAACATAAATTTAAATCAAAGAGAGTAACAGGGGGGATTTAATTGAATTATGAATTAGTAATAGAAAATGAGATTTTAACAAATGCAAAAAATGAAGATGAATTAATAGAAATATTTAATAATAAATTAGCAACATTAATCCTATATTATCAAGAAAAAACGGGTGAAGCATTGTGATAATAAAAAATGCGCGATATAATATTAATTGTATTATTATTGTTTTCAACTTGTTAGGAAAGGATAAACAATGTTGAATAATAAAAGGAGTGAGAGTTGTAATTTTAATAATACTAATAATTTAGATGTAAAATATAATGTTGAAACTCTAAATAATCAAGAATATAATGATACTGTTGAATTTAGAAAGATTAAAGAATTACTTTGTGAAGATCATTTAGAATATGTTACTGAGTATTTACGAAATTTATTACAAATAAAAAAAACAAATAATCCTAATTGTTTTAAACAACCATTATTTAAAGATTTATTTTATATTGATAATAAGAATAGAGTAATAATTTATGTAAGATTATCAGTTGAGGATTTAAATAAAACAGAGGGAAATGTTAGTAAAAGTATTTTAAATCAATTACTAATGTTATTAACTTATTGCAATGAAAAAAAATTAGAAGTTGTAGGAATTTTTTATGAAGAAGATATTAGCGGTAGTGATGAAACAAGAGTAGAATGGAATAAATCTTTATTATTTTGTGAATTAGGCAATACAAATATTTATGTTTGCAAAACACAGGCTAGATTCGCTAGAGATGTAGAAATGATAGAGAAATATTTGCATAAAAGATTTATAGAATGGAATATTCGTTTTTTAAGTATAGTTGATCATAGTGATACGGCTATTAAAGGTAATAAATTACAAAGACAAATAACTGCTATAGTTGATGAAAATAAATTGGCAGAACAATCAGTAAATACAAAAGCAACTTTACGAGCAAAAAATAATGCTGGACAATGGACTGGTTCATTTGCACCTTATGGCTATAAAGAAGATCCAAATGATATGTATCATTTTGTAATTGATGAACCAGCAGCAAATGTTGTTAGAAAAATTTATGAAATGTGTGCTAATGGTATTGGATATTCAAAAATGTGTGAGTATTTAAATGAAAGCAAAATACCTACACCAAGTAGATATAAGAAATTGCAAGGTTTAAATTACGTTTGCCCTCAGGCACCAAATGGTAGTGAATTTTGGAATTATGATACTTTAAGAAAAATTCTTAAAGATGAAACTTATGACGGAATATTAATTCAACATAGAACAGAAAGTATTTCTTATAATATTAAAGGAAGAAAAAAAATACCTAAAAACGAACAAAGTATTGTTGCTTGTAGTCATGAAAGAATAGTAGATCCTAATATTTCTAAAATTGTAAGAAAAAAATATCAAGAAAGAAAAGAAAAACAACAATTAGAGGAAATAAGAAGTGAATCTAAAATTTTAATAGATGCTATCGAAGAAGCAAAGGAAGATTATAAAACATTAAGTAAAGATTCACTTGCCAAAATAAATCTTGCTATCATTAAATTAAAAGATACTTTATTAACTACAAATATTGATAATATAGTGAACAAATATAATGAACTAAGAGAATTAACAGTAACATTAAATTCTGAATTATATACTAAAATACAAGATAAAGTACAAGTGTTGTCAACAGATAAAACAAGGGCTAAACCGGGTAAGAATGGTGAAATTCATATTTTTAGTCAAAAAGTATATTGTAAATGTTGTGGAAAGGTCTTTCAAAAAAATCAATTTAAAACTGGACCGAGAAAAAGTGATGTAAAACAATATAAAGCATATTTATCTTGTAGAACAAGAGGTAGAACAGGAAAATATGCTTGCGATAATAAAAATTCTATAAGATATGAAGAATTAGAGAGAATTGTTTTAGAAGAATTAAATAAGATGATACAACTATATTTTGATAAATCTAAATTAGAACAAAGTTATTATGAAAAAAAAGTTTACTCTAACTACGAAAAAGAAATAAATGCTTTAAAAAAGGAACAAAGTGATATAGAAAAGAAAATAAAAACTAATGAAGAAAAATTTACAATGATTTATGATGATAAAATATCAGGAGTAATAACATTAGAAGAATTTACTATGTTAAAAACAAAATATCAAAATGATACTGAAAATTGTAAATTAAGAATAAATCAAATTAACTTAGAAATTGCAGATTTAGAAAAAAAGAAAATAGAAAATATTAATGAAAAGGAAATTTTTGAAAAATATAAAAATATTAAAAAACTTGATAGATTGATAGTAGAAACTTTTATTTCTAAAATTATAATTGGAAAAGTAGATCCCGAAACTAAAAAAAGAGATATAAGAATAATTTGGAATTTTGCAATCTGATTTGGTATAAAGGTATTCAGCACATGGCGGATTAGATCCAGGTGCAATATACAAGGATGTTTATGAGGCGCCAATTAACTTAGAAATTAGTCAAAAACTAGCTGATACATTAACCCAATATGGCGCTATTGTTTATATGACAAGATATGGTAATTATGATTTATCACTACCTGAGGCTTCCAATCATAAAAGAAGTGATTTAAATCAAAGAATCAAATTGATAAATGAATCAAATTGTGATTTATTTTTATCAATTCATTTAAATGCTGATATTTCAGAAACTTGGCATGGTGCTCAAGTTTTTTACGATGATGTAAATAATCAAAATGTAATTTTAGCTGAATATTTACAAAAAGAATTTTCTAAAACGTTGAAATCCAAAAGAAAAATTAAAGAAATAAGTAATCTATATTTGTACCGAAAAGCAACTCCACCAGGAGTATTAGTAGAAGTTGGTTTTTTAAGTAACTCTAATGAAAGATATTTATTAAAACAAGATAATTATCAGCAAAAGATAGTAAATACTATTGTTGATGGTGTTATTAAATATTTAAATAGATAACTTGTTTATCAAATAATTTACACAAAAAAAACATACTTTTTTCATATATTATGTGCTATAATTTTAATAGGTGGTTTACAATGAGAACAAAAATATTCAAAAATTTAGATGAGCAAATAGAAATAATGCGTTCTAAAGGATTGATTATTAATGATGAAGATAAAACAAAACAAATATTATTTCGTGAAAATTATTTTTTTATAAATGGTTATCGTCATATGTTTATGACTCCAAATAAAGAAAAATTTATTTCTGGAACAACTTTTGAAGAATTATATGCAACCTTTGTTTTTGATCGACGATTACGAAATATTATGTTTAAATATATTTTGATAATCGAAAATAATATAAAATCTATTATGAGTTATCAATTGTCTAAGAAATATGGTTTTAAAGATAAAGACTATTTAAATCCAGATAATTTTACACAAGATCCATCAAGAATACGTCAAGTTCATGATATATTAAATAAAATGAAACGTCAGATTCGTGTTAATGGTCGTCAACATTCTGCAACATCACATTATTTAAGCAATTATGGATATATTCCAATGTGGATTTTAGTAAAAGTTTTATCTTTTGGTATTATTTCTGAATTATATTGTATATTAAAATATGAGGACCAAAAAGATATTGCTGATTGGTATCATGTTGATGTTCCAACCTTGTCTACTTATTTAGCGTTATTATCTAATTTTAGAAATTTATGTGCTCATGAAGATATTTTATATGATCATAGAACCAATAGAGTTATTCCAAATAATGATTATCATAAATATTTAATGTTACCGATTGATGAAAATGGTGAGTATATGTATGGTAAAAATGATTTATATGCCATTATATTAATAATGAAAAGAATGTTAAGTGAAGATGAATTTAGAGATATTATCTATGAAATAGGTTATGAAATTGATATTTTAGATGGAAAAGTAGATGCAGTTCCATTAAATAGTATTTTAAACAGAATTGGATTTCCAGATAATTGGAGATATATTGTTGAATTATAGAGGGTGATAAATTTGAAAAAAACAATAACATATATTATAACAATTATTTTATCATTAGCTGTTGGAGTTTGTAGTACTATAGTAGTATATCATTTTTTTCCAATGACAGAACCTAATGCCGAAACAGTAGTAAAAGATGTTACGATAAATGAAACTAATTCAATTAGTTCATCAATTGAAGAAGTATATGATGCTGTTGTTATTATTGAAACATATAATAATTCACAAGTAATCGGAACAGGAACAGGCTTTGTTTATAAAATTGATGATGAAAAAGGTTACGTTATGACTAACTACCATGTTATTGAAGGCTCAGATAAAATTAATGTAACTAATATAGCAGGACAGACTGTTGAAGCTACACTACTTGGTGGTGATGATTATGCTGATATTGCAGTATTATCAATTGAAAAATCAGCAGCTTTAAAAGAAGCTAAAATTGGTGATAGTACTGATATGAATTTAGGCGATACTGTCTTTACTGTAGGTTCTCCACTTGGAAAAAAGTATATTGGAACGGTAACTAAAGGAATTTTATCTGGTAAAGATAGGTTAGTTACAATTTCTTCTAATACCGGTGGAAGTTATATGATGCAAGTATTACAAACTGATGCTGCAATAAATCCTGGTAATAGTGGTGGTCCACTTGTTAATATGCAAGGGGAAGTAATTGGTATTAATTCAATGAAATTAGTTGAAGATGAAATTGAAGGAATGGGTTTTGCAATACCAATTGAAATAGCAATGTCAGCCGTTGATAAATTAGAAGCAGGAGAAAAAGTTTTAAGACCAGTTCTTGGAGTTGAATTAATTGATGCTAATAATAGTTACACTTTATACTATAATAAAATTATGATCGATGAAGAAATTGATAAAGGTGCAGTTGTTGCTAGTGTTGAAGAAGGCTATCCTGCAGAAGAAGCTGGTTTGAAAAAAGGTGATGTAATTTTAGCTATCAATGATGAAGAAGTAGAAAATTCAGCTCATTTAAGATTTTTATTGTATAAATATGAAGTTGGAGATACTATTAAAATTACAGTATATCGTAATGGTAAAGTTAAAGAAGCAAAAATAAATTTATCAAAAAGTGTAGAATAACAAAGGTACTAGTTTATTAGTATCTTTTTTTAGTAAACTTGTGTCAAATATTTTATTAGATACTGAAAAAATAAAATTTCTAGCATAATTATTAATATAATTGCTATTTATTATATTAAAAATAATATAAAAATAAGTAACATTTTAGCGAAATAAGATTATTTGTAAATAAAATGTATACAATAATTAGAAATCTTTATTAAATATAAATTTGTAATAAAATTAAAATTGAATATTATAATTTAATTCTTTTATTTATAATAATAAATAAGTTGCCATAAATTTAAATATCGTATAAAATAGATATTAGAAAGGAGTAGAAATAAATGAAAAAAATCGCAAATAGTTTTTTATCAATAACATTAATTTTATCTATGTTTTTTAATATGTTTAGCCCAGTAGTTGTATTAGCAACTAGTGTAGAAACATTTAATTCAAAAGTTGATACAATTGCTATGGAAAAAATTTCATCTAAAGGTGATATTGAAATAGAAACTCATTTTGTTTTACCTTTTAGAAATCGTGAACAAAATAATATCGTTTTTAAAATTTTTGATGAAAATGGTCAAAGTGCTACTGTAGATTTAAATCATATTAATGAACCTAAAGATGGATATTATGAAGAAAATATCAAATTAGGCAATCAAAATATTAGATTGGTAGCAACTGAACGTGATAAAAATGCTCATCTATTAAGTGGTGTTGATTATAATGAAAATGTTGTATATTTAAGTATTAATTTATATTCATTAGATCAAGGCAATTATACTATCGAATTTAGTGGCAAGCATTTTGTAACTTATCAGTTTGATGTTAAACTTGATAATTTTTCTAAAAGAATTAGTTTTTCAGATGAAAAAGGAATGTTTGAAATTGGCGATGTAAATAGTGATAATAAGGTAGATAGTTTAGATAGTGAGACTATGTTATCGGCTATTGAAATAAATAATTTAGATTATGATTTGAATTTAGATGGAATTGTTGATATTGCTGATTTAAATTACATTACAGCCATTTTAATGGGAACTAAAAAAGAAACAATTATCGAAGATACAAACGCTATTATAAATAGTGATAATGTTTCTTTTGTAGTTGATAAAAATATTTTTACTGAAGATAGTTCTGATTTGAGTTCATTGTTTACTGATGAAGGTACTGTTAAATTAAAACAAATTAGTGATCAACCAACTGAACTTGGAATTGATTTGAGTGGAAAAAATAATAAACAATCGGTTGAAATGAGTGAAATTAGAATTACTGTCGGTGATAAAGCACCAAAGAAAATGAAATTGCTTATTGAAACAGAAAATGGTCAAAAAATTGAAAAAGAAGTAACTGTTACTGATAATATAAATGATATCCATTATTTTACCGAAGAAGTTACTGAAAATACGATTAAGATTCAATTAGGATCACAAGTTGCTGTAAAAAAAGTTACAATTGTTATTACTGAATCTTCAAGTAATAATTTATCAGAGATTGCTAAAGTAGAATTTTTGAATAATGTTAAAGTTGAAACAAAAGAGCCTGATAATTTTTATACACCAAAAAATATTAAAGTTGATACAAGTGTAAGTGAACAATTAACCGTTTCTTTTGATCCTGTTAGTAACGTAACTGGATATGAAATAAAAGTTGAAGGTACTAATATGGAAAAAAATGGAACAATTTTTCAAACAACTTATAATTCTTTTACAATCGAAGATTTAAAAAATTATACTGAATATACAATTTCTGTTCAATCTGTTAATCAAGAATGGCGTAGTGGTTGGGATAGTGTTAAAGCAACGCCACAAGCAACAAGAAAACCACCTTCTGTTGATATGGTAGTTGCAAAACCTACATATTCTGGAATTGACTTTAGTTGGAAAAATATGGATGATACACTTTCATATAATCTTTATTATCGAAAAGTTTCAGATAAAGATTGGGAGATAGTTAAAAATATCAATGGCACTAGTTATTCCTTAAAAGGTTTGGAAGCATCTGTTGAATATGAAGCATATTTAACTGGTAACAATCCACTTGGTGAAGGGGCTGCCTCACAAATTGTTAATGCTAAAACTTTGAAAGCAGCAGCTACTATCACACCAAAATACAAATTAATAAATGATTATAATTCAGAATTACACCGTACAAACCATATTAATGGAGTATATACTACAATTGGTAATATGGTAAATGGTGATAAATTTTCAATGGTAGATGATAATTATTTATCTTATTGGGATTATGAAAATTGGCAAGTTTCTGCTAGTGCAGGTTTTGCGCTTGATGCACCAATTTTTGAATTTGATAATTCATATAAAATGGATGAATTTGTAATTACTGTACCAGATTCTTATGCGTATAAATATAAATCAGGTACTTATGATGTAAATAATCAAAGTCGAAATGATACATTAGTTCATTATTGGAATAATGTAGATAAATACACATCTAATAATAAAACAACTGTTCAAGGTGTACTTACACCAAAATACGATGAAAACAATCGTTTATATTATGTCCTAAAACTAGAAGAACCAATTGTTGCTTCTGCTATTCAATTTGGCTTAACGGTAGTTAATAATAATCGTAGTATACAAATATCAGAAGTTAAATTTTATCATTATGATTCTTTAGTTGACGATGTTGCCAATCTTTTCTTAGACGACTTAAGAGTTGAATTAAAAGAAGATGTTACACAAAAAACAATAGATGATTTAAGAAACCGTGCTAATAATAAAGACAATGGCGAATATTCTCCATATCGCGATAGTGTTTTAGCAGATTTAGATTATGCTGAGAAAATATTAAACGATGAAAAATTAAATGATGTAATTGTGTTAAATCCTAATATTTCCAATTCATATAATAATCATTTAGGGTTTGCCATGACAATTAATGATTATCAACCACTTGGAATTGTAGCAAGACCTGGTGATACACTTAATGTTTATGTAGGTGGAACTGGTAACATCAATGTTCAATTAGTTTATACACAATATTATGCTGAGGCGAATACTTGGTCAAAAACATATGATTTAAAAAGAGGTCAAAATATAGTTACAATAGACAAGATCGGTAGTGCCAATAGTGAACGTGGTGGAAGTGTATATGTTCGATATACTTCTAAACCAGATGTTAATAAACCTATAAAAGTTCGTGTAAGTGGTGGTATAAAAATTCCTATGTTAGATATATCATTATTGCAATCTGAAGAAGAAAAAAGGGCTAGTATTAGTTCATATATATCTAATTTAAAAGAATATAATAATGCTTTACCAGGAATTTATACTATATCTGGTAATTCGTTTGATAATCGAACTAGCGTTTTAGCCTCAACAGAAATAGTTACTAAATATGGTTTATTATCTGTGTCTAGTATTGCTGTTTTAAATGCTTTAGATTCTGGTACTGTTTCAGATTCTGAAAAAATTGATAGATTATATGAATCAACATATGCTTTTGATGAAATGATGGAAATGTTTTATCGTCAAAAAGGATTAAAAGAAAATGCTGAAGATCCAAAAGATGAAATGCCAAAATCAAGAATTAATATTCGTTATATGCGAATGTTTGATGGTGCCTTTATGTATGCTGGAGGCTATCATATTGGAATCGAATATGGTTCGATAGCTGGATTAGTTCAAGCACAGCGAAATACAAATAATAAAACCGGTTATTTTGGTTGGGGAATTAGCCATGAAATCGGGCATCAAATAAATCAAAGTAGTACCGTATTTGCTGAAGTTACAAATAATGTTTATGCACTTTTAGCCCAAACAAGTAATGACCATGATTTATCTCGTCTAGAAGTTAATAATATTTATGACAAAATTTATAATAAAGTAACTTCTCATACTATAGGTAGAGATCAAAATGTTTTTGTTCAACTTGGAATGTATTGGCAACTTCATTTACAATATGATAATAACAAAACTTTTAATGACGAAAATTCTATATATTCTAGAATTAATCACGAATCAAGAATATACAATAATACTAAAAAATATAATAAAGATGATTTATTAATCTTACTTGCTAGTAAGGCTGCCAATAAAAATTTAGTTAATTTTTTCAATACTTGGGGATTAGTTGCTAGTGATGAAGTGATTAAAGAAATAGAAGAACTTGGTTTAGAAAAAGAACAGCAACCAATTTATTATTTAAATGATGAAGCAAGAAGATATCGTTTAAATGGTGGAACTTCTATGTCATCAGATAATCAAGTAGACGCTAAAATATCATTAACTGATAGTAATAATAAGCGTGTAATATTAACATTTAATGTTACATCAGATAGTGAAAAAATATTAGGTTATGAGATTTTACGTAATGGTGAATCAATCGCGTTTGTTTCTGGAAATGAAAATTCATATATTGATAATATTGGTGCTGAAAATAATCGAACATATACTTATTCAGTTATTGCTTATGATTATTTACTTAACCAAACTGAACCAAAAATTTTAGAAGAAGTAAAAATTTCACATGATGGTAGTGTTGTAAAAAATAATTTTACAATTGAATCTAATGTAAAAGATATTAGTGAAACAATTGATTATGAAGATGATGAGATGAATTATTCAGAATTAGAAGTGAATAAACTAATCGACGGTAATACTGATACATATTTTAATGGTACAGTAAAATATAAAAAGTTGGCGCAAGATGGTAGTGGTCTTACGACTGATAAAGATAGTCCTTTTGTTATTATTAATTTGAATAGTAAAATGTCAATTAGCGGTATTAAATATAAAGCTATGTTAGTGGATGATAAATTATTACCTAATTACATTAATAACTACAAAATTTATGTAAGTACTGATAAAGTAAATTGGACAGAAGTTAAGAGTGGAAAATTTGATTTAAATGCTAAAAATGATTATACTAATATTGTTTATTTTATGAAAGAAGGAACAACTAGCCAAAGTCAATTATGGACATATGACAATGTTTCATATGTAAAAATTGAAGCTGTTGGTAATAGAAATGGTTTATCTGGTGCTGAAATTGATATAATTGCCCCACCTGGAGATAATATTGATATAGAGCTATCTAATGATGAGCCAGTTATTGGTGTTTTAGAAAAAGATTATTGTTATTTAACTGATGGTTGTGATCCTAATAATATAGACGAAGAAGGTAATCAAATAGGTATTATTAAAAATGGCTCTGTTATTATTCAAGGATCGTATCGTGGTAGTCCATCATTTAACAATATTTTAATTGGTGATGCTAATGATGCTAAGAAAATTTATGGTGGATATCAGTTAATATTTGCAGAACTTAATAGTGATATGTCAGTATATGAAGTAGCTCATGGAACATGGATTTATGTTATGACTAAAGAACAATATGAAAATATGTTAAAAAATAGTAGTAGTATACGTGCTTATTTATATAGAGTCAATGATGCTTATGAATTATCTGGTCAAAGACTTACAAGTACATCTAAATCAATAAGTAATTTAAAAGCCTATGCTGAATTAAAAACAATTGAAATTACTGATTCCATTAATAGTAGTCAAGGAGAGTTAGAAAATGCGAAATAAGTTAATATTTGTTACTGCTTTCTTAATTGGTTTATTATTTCCATTTATTTCTGTTTCTGCTTTAACGGAAATTAATTTTGAAGAAAAAGCAAATGGACAAATAAATACAAAACTTCATTTTGAAGAAGGTTTTATCGGTGGAATTGATATATCGTTTAAAATTGATGGAGATGTTTCTGTTAAAGATTTTGAATTTTCTAATAAAATACTATCAAGTAAATATGGTTATTACTATAATTATGATGAAAATAAAAATATATTAAATGTTATTGTTACCACAGGAGGAATTGGTACTAAACATAATCTTTTAAATTCTAATAAAGAGTTAGAATTAGGTCAAATTGTTTTGACAAGTTCTGCTATTGATGATGCTAAATATAAAATATCTGAAAGTTCATTTAAAATTGTCGATAACAATTGGTCTTCTAAGGTTATTGAACAATCACATATTACTTTAGAAAATAAAAATGAATTTATTTATAAATTGGAAAAAGTAGATAATTTTCCTAAAGATGATAATGAAAATAATGATAATCAAGATAATGATATCGAAGTAACACCAAACGACAAAGAAGATAAAACTAATGATGACCTTAAATTACCAAATGTTTCAAATAATGATACATCTGATAATGAACAAAGTAATAATCAAATTTATGATAACTCATCTAATGTAAATGATAAAACTGCTAATAATGAAGAAACACAGAGTGATGATAAAGTATCTATTTATGCACATGATGAGGTAGATAATGATAATTCTAAATCTGATGATAAAACAGTTATAAATAGTGATAAAATGACTGATGATGTAATTGAAGCAAAATCTTCTAATTACTTTGGCCTTATAGTTATTGGTATAGTATTAGTAGTTGTAGTAGGTAGTGGTATATATTTCTTTAATGTAAAAAGAAAATAATAATTAAAGTAACTTCAAATGAGATAGTTACTTTTTTTATATATTAGGAATTTTATGTCAAATATAAACTAATGTCATACATTATTATTAGGAGGAATATTATGAATGATTTAAAAGTTGTTATCGATGCTGGACATGGAGGTATCGGTTAAATCCAAAAATAGAAGAAATGACTATTTTGGTAAGTAAATACAAGAGT
>CANQIS010000014.1 GCA_947624115.1 uncultured Bacilli bacterium | reverse complement strand
AACGACAAAAAAACACAAGAGAATTTCCCTTGTGTTAGAACTTCAAAAACGACTCAATATACGATTTACTTACAATTGTCGTATATTACCATAATACCACATTTTTTTAGGAAAGTAAATGGCAATGCTTTTACAAATTGATTATTAAAATTTCATTTTTTCCTTATAAATAAAGGGAAAATAGAATTTAAAAATTTTTGTTATTTTCTAAAATTTCTTTAACTATATCTGTTAATTTTGATATAGTGATGATTTCAGATAAATCTTCATTATATAAATTTGTATCATCATCATAACAAAGCAAAACTATTCTTTCCTTACCATTACTAATAATAATTTTATGTGGTTCTTTAAGTCCCAAATTAGAGTTATTAAAGATAATATTTTTACCTGCAATATATTCTATATTTAATTTAGTTATATCTTTAATTCTTAGTATCTTGTTTTTTACGCACAAAGGAAATTCTAAAATTTCTATGGACACATTCATTATTTATCCTCACCACCTTTGCAAAAGAAAAAGTCCATAATATCAAGTATTACGAACTTTTACTTATCTTTCGCACAAAGGTGTGCGTAAAATTCAATATGGGGCGAGTATAGGGATTCGAACCCTAGCATAACGGAACCACAATCCGCCGTGTTAACCCCTTCACCATACTCGCCATATCTCTTAAAAGACACGAATATATTCTATCAAAAGTAAACAAAGAAAGCAAGTATTTTAAGAAAAAAACAAAAATATTTTACATTTTCATTTACATCTTATTGATATAGACACTTACCTATACACAAAATTTAGGTAATCATACAATAAAAATGGGAGGAATAATATGAAAAATTTTATTAATTACCAAAATAAATTTAACAATTCAAACGAATATGGTAATTTTGTTCAAAATTATAGTAATTTAGAAAATTATAATATGAACAACAATGTAGCAAATTCTAATATGAATATGAATTTGCAAAAAGAATTATATGAACCTTATCAAGGATTCATAAGAGGAAATATGTTTCCTAATTTATATAATCAATATAAAATTACAAGACCTTATGAAGTCGAACCAATGAATGAACAAGCTGAATTACTAACATATATTGATGCACTTACTTTTGCAACTCATGATTTAAATTTATATTTAGACAACTATCCTAATGATCAACAAATGATTCAAAAATTTAATGAATATAGAATGCAAGCAAACAAAGCTATTGAGCAATATGAAAATGCTTATGGACCAATATTTGTAAATAGTAATGCCAATAGCGTAACACCATGGGCTTGGGACAATAGACCATGGCCATGGGAAAATTAAGGAGGTAAAATTATATGTGGAAATATGAAAAAAAATTACAATATCCTGTCAATATTCAAAAGAAAAATTTAAAAATGGCTAAATACATTTTAACTCAATACGGAGGGCCTGCTGGTGAACTTGCTGCCGCATGGCAATATCTAGATCAAAGATACATAATGCCTGACGAAAAAGGTAAAGCTCTATTAACAGATATAGGTACAGAAGAATTAGCCCACGTTGAAATGATTTCCGCTATGCTATACCAATTGATGAAAGATGCAACACCACAAGAATTAGAAGCTGCTGGATTAGGCAGCCAATATGCACAATTTGGTATGGATTTATTCCCATCTGATTCATTTGGAAATCCATTTTCAATGACATACATAAAAGTTGCAGGCGATTACATTGCCGACTTAGAAAGTGATATGGCTGCTGAAAAAAGAGCTAGAGCAACTTATGAACATTTAATGGATTTAACTGATGATCCTGATATTCTAGCCCCACTTTCATTTCTAAGACAAAGAGAAATTGTTCACTATCAAAGATTTAAAGAATTAAGAGACTACTATTTAGAAAAATATAAAAATCAAAAAAATTCTTAAAAATTTAAGAATTTTTTATTTATTATTTTGCTCATTATTTCTTTGTGCTTTTCTTGCATCACGACATGCTTTACATCTTTGTGGTTTATTAGTAAATCCTTTTTCTTGATAAAATTGCTGTTCCCCAGCTGTAAAAACAAATTCAGCACCACAATCTTTACACTTTAAAGTTTCATCTTTAAATTCCATTTCAAATACCTCCTTTTTTGATTTTGATTTAAAAATTTATTTTGCTTTCAAAAAAGAAAGATACGAAATAAATTAAATCCATTCCTAATATATCATAAAAATTAAAAAAAATCAACCTTGCACCTCACACAATTAATAACCAATTACCTAAATACATATATTTAAAAGAGGTGAAACATGAAAAAAATTCTTTTAATTTTTGGAGGAAATTCAAGTGAACACTACATCTCATGTAAATCAGCTAAGTATATTTTAGAAAATATTGACAAAAAATTATTTGATATAACTAGTGTAGGTATAAATCTAAATAATGAATGGTACATCTATCACGATAATATAAATTATCTAGAAGACAACGATTGGATAACCAAAAAAATTACTAAAATAGAAAATATTATTGAATTCATAAAAAAATTTGATATTATTTTCCCAATTATACATGGAACTAATGGGGAAGATGGAAAATTACAAGGAATGTTAGATTTATTTAATATAAAATATGTAGGTTCAAATACCACTAGTAGTGCTATAAGCATGGATAAAGAATTTACAAAATATATAGTAGAAAAAATTAATATTCCACAAGTAAAATACCTTGTAATCAAAAATAATTATAACTTAAAACAAATTGAAAAAAATTTAAACTATCCAATGATTATAAAACCAGCCAATGGAGGATCATCAATTGGAATAACTAAAGTAACTAATAAAAAAGAATTAGAAATAGCCATTGAAAATGCCAAAAAATACGATAAAAAAATTATTATTGAACAATTTATAAAAGCAAGAGAATTAGAAATTGCTATTTTAGAAGATAAAAAAATAATTATATCCGAGCCTGGTGAAATAATACCAGGTAATGAATGGTATGATTATGACGCAAAATATTTTAATAATCATTCAAAAACTATTATACCCAATAATTTAACAAAAGAAACCATAAAAAAATTAAAAAATTATGCTAAAAATATTTTTCAAACACTAGATTGCAAGAATTTAGCTCGAATTGACTTTTTTTACAAAGAAGACACCAATGAAATTTTCTTCAATGAAATAAATACACTACCTGGTTTTACACCAATAAGTATGTATCCACAACTTATCCAAAATGAAAATATAACATATAAAAAACTCATAACCAAATTAATTAATAATGCTTAATCTATATTTATATTATAATAATAATCTAATAATTCATCACTATAATTAGTTATCTTTCCACTAGGCAATATTAACATTCTATCAATTCCAATTTCTCTGGCAAAATTTTTATTATGACTTACCAAAATTATCGTACCTTCATAATCGGCAAAATTTTGACCGATTATTTTTTGTGTTTCCGGATCAAGATGATTTGTAGGTTCATCTAATAACAATAAATTTGCTTTTTTTAACATTATTTTTAATAAACATAATCTTGCTTTCTCACCTGGTGATAATACGCTCACTTTTTTAAAAACATCATCTCCAAAAAACAAAAAACTACCCAACATTGTTCTTAATTCCTTAAAACTATACTCTTCGTTATCAACATTTTCTAATACAGTTTTATCTAAATCAAGCTCTTCCTGTTCTTGAGCATAATATGCAATATCAGTTTTACTACCAAAACTAATCACACCATTTTGTACATCTAATAATCCCATTATCAATTTAAGTAATGTTGTTTTACCAACACCGTTTTCACCAACTATTAAAAACCTCTCTTTACTATTAATTACAAAAGATAAATTCTTAAATAACAGTTTATCATATCCAAACGAAATTCTATCTACTGATAATGGTATCTTAGAGCCTTCCCTTTTTGGTTTCAATTTTATCTTAACTGATTTATATTCTTTATCCCTTACTAAATTATTCTTCATTTTTTTATTTAATAACTTTTCTCTACTTTGTGCCATTCTTTTCCTTTTACCAGAAGAATTACTATATTGTAAAACAATACTACGTAATTTATCTTGCTCTTTTTCTTGTTTCTCAATTAACTTTTCTTTATTAACTTTTAATAACTCATACTTTTTTAAATAATCAGTATAATTACCATTAAATACCAAAATATTTTTATTAGCCTTATCAATATACATAATTTTATTAACAATACTATTTAAAAAATCAACATCATGTGATATAACTAATACCATACCTTTATAATGCTTTAAATAATTAATAACATAAGCACGTGTTTCAACATCTAAATGATTAGTTGGTTCATCTAAAAGTAACAACGAAGAATTAGAATATAACAATCTTGCGAAAGCAACTTTTGACTTTTGACCACCAGACAAACTTGACATTTTTACATCAAGCAAATCACTATCTATTTTCATATTCTCCATAATATCAAATAAAATATCCTCTGCATTATAACAATCATAATATTCAAGTAAATCTTGAGTTTTAGAAATTTCTTTTAAAATTTTATCCGGATTATTATTATTTGCCACTTTCTCATACAAAAGACTTAATTTCTTTTGCAATTTATCGATTGGTCGTCCACTCATCAAATAATCTAAAACAGAAACATCTTGTAAAATAACTATTTCCTGTGGCAAATAACCTATACTTAAATTTTTAGGTAAAATTATTTTACCACTATCTAACTTTATATCACCTAAAATAACATGAAAAAGAGTTGACTTACCAGCTCCATTAACTCCAACTATTCCAACTTTATCATTTTCATTCAATAAAAATTCGGCATTATTATATATTACATTCAAACCAAAACTTAAATTAAGCGAAACACCCCTCATAAACAACTCTACTTTCTATACTTTTCACGGTTTCCATAATCAACATAATCCATTATAACAAAAGGATTAACTTTTTTTAATACTTTACTAAAATTTCTATTTTGATTTTCAGCTTGTTTATAAGCATCATTATAATAATCATACTCCAAAAATAAATTAACTTGATATATCAAAAAACTTTTAAATAAATCCCTATCAGCAATCACATATTTCAATAAATTATTCATATTAGACGACTTATTTTCAATTTTCTTAATAAAACTATTAAAAAAACCACTATCATTATTCAAATTCATATAAGTATAAGCGTCCCCAATCATAACGGGCATTAAGACCCTAACATCATCAACCAAAAAAATATTACCACGCAATTTAGTTTTTGAACTCTCATCTAAATATTTTTCAGCTAAAAATACAGATGTATATCTAGCATAATCCGTAATATACTTCAAATCAACATATCCACACACAAAAGATAAATCAAGAATTTTAGTACGCATTTCCTTATCACATTTTTTTATTAAATCACTTCTTGAAACTTCATTTAATTCATTCAAAATATAATTTTGAACCAACGTAATAGCTAAACCATCATTTTTCATAAAACAATTATGAAGCATTTCTTTATTATCCATGTAATCTTCAATAAAATTGACTACTCCATTAACTTGATTATTGATATTATTTTTATTATTTAAATAATATACTGCATAATAAAAATCAATAACATCATTATTAAAAAAATCGCAATTCTTTATATAATTAATCATTCTCAAACCATAATATTGATTATTTACTATAACAGAAGTTGCCATATTTATATCTTCTTGAATTTTAACTGCCTTTATCAATTTTTCTAAATTCATATCAAACCCACCTTATAAACAAGACTATATCTTGTATTTTTTTATTTTTTCGCCCATTTTACTATTCTCTAAAACACTATTTCTCTCTTCCAATTCAAAACTATCAGATGAAACATTAGCTAAATAAAAACTTTTGACTAAAAATTTATAAAAATCTTCATCACAAATAAATTTCTGAAACATTTCCTCAAAAGATAATCTATTAGAAGTAATTAAATTAAAATATTTTTTTTCAATTCCATTAAACTTTCTTAATTTATTTATTTTGGAATAATATATTTCTGTATAAACATTCTTTAATAAAATACTAAATTCATGCTTTAAACTTAAATTATTATTATCACCATAATTTCTAACCAAATTATCCAATAATAAAAAATTTTTTACTTTAGGAGCCAATTCTTCAAGCCTATCAACACTATAATTAAAATTATTTTCAATATTTTTTAATTCCAACAAATCATATATTTCTAACACATCATCAATTAAATATTCTTCTTCTGTTACCTCTAAATTACTATTAACACTATATAAAATATCTAACATATCATTACAATCCAAAGCATCACTAAAATTGTCATCATTTTTCAAAAAAGAAAACATTCTTTTTTTTCGAGCATTAGTAAAATATTTATAATTCATAAAAAAATCAACAACATCAACACCAACTTCTTCGATTTCAAAACACTCATCTACAATTGGATCATTTACATCAAAAGTTACCAATAACTCACACAAAATATTTTCAACAACCTTTTCCATATCATTCTTATAATTCATTGAATAATATACTGCATACATATATTTTTTTATTAATTGATTTATATCCAATCCACTATATTGCTGACAATTGATATAATTTTTCTCAAACTTTGAATAATCAATTACATTATTAACAATCATCGAATAAAAAGTTTCAGGTAACATTACATCATCATAGCCACTCGCAAGTAAATCATTTAAAATATCATCAACTATAGCGTCCAAATAATTAATTAAAGCAACATCATTATTCATAAAACCCACCCCATAAATTTATCTAATATTATAAAACTAAAAAAAAGAAAAGTAAACAAAAAAGTACTTTTCTTTTTAAATATCTAGATATTTTTCTTACTATCAAATTTCTTACGCTCATTTGTATTCAATATCTTTTTACGTAATCTTATATGATTTGGTGTAATTTCAACTAATTCATCAGAATTAATATAATCAAGTGCATACTCCAAAGTTATTAATCGTGGTCTTTTTAAAACAACCGTATGATCCTTACTAGAACTACGAGTATTTGTTAAATTTTTACCTTTAACAACATTAACAGCTAAATCATTTCCCCTCGTATGCTCACCAACAATCATACCCTCATAAATTTCTTCACCAGGTTCAATAAACATAACGCCACGGTCTTCCAATTGACCTAAAGCATAAGCTGTTGATTTTCCATTTTCCATTGACACTAAAACCCCAAGTTCACGCTCACCAATATCCACAGACTCATAAGGACGATAATCCTTAAAAGAATGATTAATTATACCATAACCTTTAGTCATTGTCATAAAATCAGTTGTAAAACCAATTAAGCCACGTGAAGGAATAGTATAAATAAGTCTTACTAAACCATTATAATTAACCATATTTTCCATGATAGCACCACGAACACCTAATTTTTCAATTACATTTCCAACACTTTCCTCAGGACATTCAATCTGTAATTCCTCAAATGGTTCACATTTGACACCATCAATCTCTTTAATTATTACCTCTGGTTTAGAAACTTGTAACTCAAAACCTTCACGACGCATATTTTCAATTAAAATTCCTAAATGCAACTCACCACGACCCGATACTATCCATGATTCATTATCACTAGGTTTAACTTTCAAACTAACATCACGTTCCGTTTCTTTAAATAAACGTTCTTCAATTTTACGGGCAGTTAAAAATTTTCCATCACGACCATTGAAAGGACTTGAATTAACACCAAACTTCATCTGCAAAGTTGGTTCATCTATTCTAAGAATAGGTAAAGCTTCTTCATGACCTATTTCACAAACAGTCTCACCTACTGATATATCAGGTAAACCTGCAATTGCAACTATATCACCAGCATTTGCCTCTTCAATTTCAACACGTTTAAGGCCAACAAACCCAAACATTTTTTGAATTCTAAACTGTTTTATTGAGCCATCTAAACGAACACAAGCAACTGAAGAATTAACCTTCATTGTACCTCTTTTAACTAAACCAATACCAATTCTTCCAACAAAATCATTATAATCTAATAATGCTGGTTGAAATTGTAACGAACCAGAACTTACTTTTGGAGCTGGTATATAATTAATTACTGTATCTAAAATTGGCTCCATAGTAGGTTTTTGAGTAGAAATATCTGAATCTAGACTAGATGTACCTGCTAATCCTGATGCATAAATAATTGGAAATTCTAATTGTTCAATATCAGCTCCTAATTCAATAAATAAATCATAAACTTCTTCGACAACTTCCTTTGGACGAGCAGTTGGTTTATCAATTTTATTAACTACTAAAATAGGAATAACACCAGCTTCTAAAGCTTTCTTTAATACAAAACGTGTTTGAGGCATTGTTCCCTCATAAGCATCAACAATTAATAAAACACCATCAACCATATTCATAATACGTTCAACTTCGCCACCAAAATCAGCATGACCTGGTGTATCCAATATATTAATGCGAACACCCTTATAATCAACTGACGTCGTTTTAGCTAAAATTGTAATCCCACGTTCACGTTCAATATCATTAGAATCCATTACCCTCTCTTGAACTTCCTCATTCTTACGAAAAGTTCCAGACATTTGCAACAATTTATCAACCAAAGTTGTTTTACCGTGGTCAACATGCGCAATAATTGCAATATTTCTTACTTCCATAAATACACTTCCCTTTTTGACTGAAATATTTTATCACATAAAATACTAAAAAGTAAATAGAAAATAGCCTAAAATATCAGAAAAATTAAATAAAATTTTTTATATCAAAAAATATTCATTATTAAAAACAGTGAAAAAATAAAAACTAAACAAATATAGATTGTAATTTAAAAAATCAATGATATAATTATTATATAATCAAAGGAGAATGATTTATGAAATGCCCTAAATGTCACCATGAAATAAAACTAGAAAACTATTGTACTAGATGTGGAATAATGATTAAAAATAATGAAATTATATCTTTAAAAGATAAACCACAAGACAATTCACTAGAATACTTCATAGGAGAAGATTACCAAAAAATATTAAAAAAAAATAATTGGACTGCAACATTTTTAGGACCATTATATTTAGTATATCGTAAATGTTATTTAATAGGAATATTACTTGGCTATTTACAAATTATAATTTTTACAATATTAAAAAGCTTAAACCCACTAATTTTATTAACAATAGAATTATTTTTTATGTTATTTTATTGTTGCTATACAAATTCAATTTACATATACATTGCTAAAAATAGAATAAAAAAAATAAATTCAAAAGAAAAAGAAATACTAAACAAAAATGGTGGCACTACTATTGTTCCCGTATTCTTAGTACTACTACTCTATACTATTAGTATTACATTAATATTTAAAATTATAAACTAAAAACAAATAAGATCTACCTAACTTATTTGTTTTCTTTTTATACAAAAATACTTTATAAAAAACACAATTAATGCTATTAAATAAAGAATATCCACTAATTGAAATTCAACTAATACACTCCCTAATATTAATAAAAATAACACCGTAAACGGCAATAACAAAACTAAACAATTTTTCCATTTCTCTATCATTTAAAATCCCTCTAATTTCTATTCTTTTTTATCGCAACATATTTACTATACCAGTTTTTATTAGAGTTTTCAAATATAATTAGCATTTTGTTATCGACAATTTACAGCATTTTACATAAATTATATGTTTTATTTTGTCGAAAGACTATTCAAGACCTCATCTTTATTAATTCTTTCAAATAATGGTTTAGGTTCATTTAAGTGAATACCTATATCCATACCAGTAAAACAAGCAATCGAATCATATTGATTATTTTCAGTATTCAATTGATGAAATATTTCTTTAGCTGTATCTGGTAAATAAGCCTGTAATAATACAGCACCATGTCTTATTGCTTCTAGTAAATTATAAAGAACAGTTGCTAAACGTTCTTTTTTAGTTTCATCTTTAGCTAATATCCAAGGTGTTGTTTCATCTATATATTTATTAGAACGTCTAAAAATTTCAAATATCGCATCAATAGCCTCAGAAATTCGATAATTATTCATTTTTTCTTCAACTATATCATTTGTTCTTAAAACTAAATTAATTAAATCATTATCAATATCTTCTTTACATGTTGGCTCCATTACCTCGCCATTAAAATACTTATGACACATACTTATAGTACGATTAACTAAATTTCCTAAAACATTTGCCAAATCAGAATTAAATCTTTCAATCAACAATTCATTAGTATAATTTCCATCACTAGCAAAAGGTATTTCATGTAATAAATAATATCTAACCGCATCAGTTCCAAAAATACTTGCTAACTCATCAGCATAAACAATATTACCTTTCGACTTACTCATCTTATCATTACCAAATAAAAGCCATGGATGACCAAAAATTTTTTTAGGTAATGGCAAATCAAGTGCCATTAAAATTATTGGCCAATAAATTGTATGAAAACGCAATATATCCTTACCAATCAAATGAATATCACAAGGCCAATATTTTTTAAATTCATCAGATTGACTATCTAAATCATAACCTAAAAAAGTAATATAATTTAAAAGAGCATCTAACCAAACATAAACCACATGTTTAGAATCAAATTCAACAGGAATTCCCCATTTAAAAGTTGTTCTTGAAACACATAAATCTTGAATACCTGGTTTAATAAAATTATTAACAATTTCATTTTTACGAGCAATTGGCTCGATAAAATCAGGATGTTCATCTAAATATTTAATTAAACGATCACTATAATTACTTAACTTAAAAAAATATGCTTCTTCTTTTTCTTTATGTACTTCACGACCACAATCAGGACACTTTCCATCTATCAACTGTGATTCCGTAAAAAATGATTCACAAGGAGTACAATACATTCCCTCATAAAAACCTTTATATATATCACCTTGATCATATAATTTTTTAAATACTTTAGCCACTACTTTCTCATGTCCAGGATTAGTCGTACGAACAAATTTATCATAACTAGTATTCATTGAATCCCAAACTCTTCTCACCTCTAATGACATCTCATCAACAAATTCTTGAGGCTCCTTATTAACTTCTTGAGCCTTCAATTCAATTTTTTGACCATGTTCATCAGTACCAGTTTGAAAATAAACATCATAACCAGTTAATCTTTTATAACGTGCAATTGAATCCGCTAAAACTATTTCATAAGTATTTCCTAAATGAGGCTTAGCAGATGTATATGCAATAGCCGTTGCTATATAAAACTTTTCTTTCTCCATAATATCACCTTAATTCGTTGAACCAAAACCATTGGTTCTTATTTTATCTATTTCTTTCTCATTATCAACAGTTAAAAACTTAGTAAAAATACCTTGACATAAACGATCACCTTTTTTAACTATAAAATCACTATCAGACTCATTCTTTAACTGAACAAATAAATGACCTTCATTTTCAATATTATTATAATAATCACTTTCAATAATACCAACTTGATTACACATTCGTACATTATATTTACAACCAACACTACTTCTTACAATAATCATCAACATTTCATCACTATTCATTTTTACTTTAACACCAAGTGGTATTTTTTTTACCTCACCTGGTCTTAAAATAAAATCATAGATTGTTTCAAAATCATACCCAGCACTGTTTTTAGTATGTCTTTTTGGTAAATTATATTCATTATATAAATTTTTATCATCAAATACATCTTTTTTAAATTGTTCAAAACTAATTTTTTCAAAATAACGCATACTACCACCTCAAAAACCAAAAGATACTAATAAATATAAGGACGTCAATTTACGTGGTACCACCTTATTTTATAGTATCTTACTATTTCTTATTATTTTAACGCAATTAATACGTCTTAATCTAAATATCGATTAAGCAACTCTATGGAACCATTTAAAATAATTTCTATCACTTGTTTTCCACCAACCCAAGCTCTCTATCGACGAACAATTATTTTTCTTTCCCTCACCGTTTTTCATAAATCCCTTGTATTATAACATTTTTTTAATTACTCATCAAGATATTTTATAAAAAAACATGTAATAAACTGAATTATTTTATAATCCAATTCCGTAATTTTATCTTCAGAATATATTATAATTAAACCTAATGAATCACTATTAACAATAATTGGACTAATTAAAAAATAACCATTTAATTCCTCATTTTCCGTAATTTTCAAATTAAGTTGTTCATCACTTTTATATAATTCACGTCTTTTTATATAATTCAATAATTCTAAACTTATTTCATTATTAATAAATTTACTTTTTAAATTATTTGATACCGCAATTACTTTATCATTATCAGTAATCAATATTTCACCATTAATAACTTTATTTATAGCTTGAACAATATTATTTGCTAATTCATTCAAAACACTAATACTAGAATACTTTGATAAAATTATATTATCATTATTATCAGTAAATATTTCTAGACTATCGCCATCATGAATTCTCAATGTTTTTCTTATTTCCTTTGGAATAACTATTCTTCCTAACTCATCTATTCTTCTAATAACACCAGTTGACTTCATATATTCCTCACTTTCTAGTGTTATTTTGTATAATTAAAACTAATTTATACTAAAATTTCATAATACTTTTATCTTTAACAACATCATTTTAAATAAAAAATTTAAAAATCAATCCACATTATTGTTTATAAACAAAAAAAATGCTATAATACCTTAGTAATGGAGGAAATATATGGAAAAAGACAAAATATTTATATTTGGACATCGAAAACCAGATACCGATAGTGTAGCCGCTGCTATTTCTTTGTCATATCTAAAAAATAAACTAGGTTTTAATACCGAACCAAGAATATTAAGTGATACAAATCCAGAAAGTAAATTTGTACTTGATTATTTTAAAGTAGAAGAACCTAAATACTTAAATGATGTTAAAGTTGAAATAAAAGATGTAAATTATAACAAAAATTACTTTATTAATGAACATAATTCGGTTTACAAATGTTACTTAAAAATGTGCGAATTAGGTGTAACTATGTTACCAATTGTTGATAAAAATCAAACATTAGTTGGTATGGTAGGAATGAAAAATATTGCCAAAGAAGAAATCTTCAATAGCGATAAACACTTAGATTCATCATACGAAAATATCATAGACGCTCTTGATGGTAAAAATATCTGTAAATATAATGATGACCTTGTTGGAAATGTTATAGTTGCTTCATACGAAACAGATACATTTATAAAAAATATTAATTTAGATGAAAATACAATTGTAATTGTTGGTAACAGAACAGATATTTTAAATCATATTTTAAACAACAAAATAAAATTAGTTATCCTAACAGGTGGTTTTGATTTAAACGAAGAATGTTTAAAACAAGCGCAAAAAAATAAAATAAATGTTATTTCTACTAAATATGATACCTTTAGAACAGCTAATATGATTAGTCTTTGCAATTACCTAAAAACAATCATGATGACAGACGAAATCATTACATTTAATGAAAGCGATGAACTTAATGCAAGCCTAGATATTGCAAATAAAGTAAAATATACAAATTATCCTATTGTTGATAAACATAACAAATGCCTAGGAATGCTAAGACTTAGTGATGTTACAGATCATAAACGCAAACAATGTATTTTAGTTGATCATAACACATCATTACAAAGTGCCGTTGGAATTGAAGAAGCTGAAATTATCGAAGTAATCGATCATCACAATATTGGTGGAATTGGAACAACAATCCCAATTAACTTTAGAAATATGCCTGTTGGTAGTACATGTACAATTCTTTATTTAATATATAAAGAAAACAATATCGAAATACCTAAAAATATTGCAGGATTAATGCTATCAGGAATTTTATCAGATACATTAATTTTAACCTCACCAACAACTACTAATATAGATAAAGAAGTTGTACCTAAATTAGCTAAAATTGCAGAAGTAGACTACAAAACCTATGGAAAAGAAATGATAAAAGCCGGTGCATCATTAAAAGGAAAAACCGAAGAAGATGTTATCTATACTGACTTTAAAAACTATCCTTTCAACAATTTAAAATTAGGACTAGGACAATTTTCAACAGTAAGTGCTGATGAAATATTAGAAAATAAAGATAAATACATTCAAGCAATAGAACAAATTTGTACCAGAGAAGAATATTACCTAGTTGCATTCTTTGTAACTGATGTTATTGAAAATGGATCCTATGTTTTCTATAACAAATCAGCAAAGGATATTATTGCTAAAAGCTTTAAAATTACTAACCTCGAACAAGGAACCTACTTACCTGGTGTCGTATCAAGAAAAAAACAAGTAGTACCAGTTATTTTAAATGCTTTAGAAAATTAATACTGAAAAAATCAGTATTTTTTTATGTATTATATATAAAAATATATTGACAAATAAAAATATAAAATGTTATACTATTCTTGTAATAAAAGAATAGGAGTAAAGATATGAATAAAAATTTTAAAAATAAAAATAAAGGTTTCACTTTAATAGAATTACTAGCCGTAATCGTAATCCTAGCCATTATTGCTTTAATTGCTGTACCTCAAATCTTAAATATTTTAAATAATGTTAGAAAAAATGCTGCAATTGATTCAGCAAATGGAATTATAAAATCTGCTGAAAATTATGTTACTACTTTTATGTTACAAAATACAGGAGCATATCCACAAGAAGGTTTTATATTTAATTGTGAAAATGGGAAATGTAGTATTAAAAATAATTTAGAAAATTATAATATTGACAATTTAACAGAATTAAGTTTCAAAGGCACTAAACCAACTAGTGGTACTGTTATAATCGACAATAACGGAGATACTAGTTTATCATTAAATTTAAATAATTTTTGTGTAAAAAAACATTTTGATGAAGATACTCCCTACATAGATGATATCGAAAATTGTGAATTTGAACAAAAAGAACAATTACGATATGAAGCATCAATTTTAAATTCAAGTTGTTCAACTTTAATAGGTAAAGAATGGAATTTTGAATATAAAGGACAAGGCGAAGAAATAATATTACCATGTGATGGAACATATAAAATAGAATTATGGGGAGCCGGTGGAGGCGGAAGCAACAATAAAAGAGAAGCAGCTGGTGATGGAGCCTATACAAGTGGAAATATTAAATTAACAAAATACACAGATTTATATATTTACGTTGGTGGTGCTGGAATAACAGATATCGAATATACTAATCCAACTACTTCTCTAGGTGGTTATAACGGTGGCGAAACAAGCGATAGTCATCAATATATATCAGTAGGATCTGGTGGCGGCGCTACAGATGTAAGATTAATTGGTGGAGAATGGAACAAATTTGAAAGTTTGAAATCAAGAATAATGGTTGCTGCTGGTGGTGGTGGACAAGAATATTGGATAAATGTCGGAAATATGCAAGCAGGAGCGGCTGGAGGACTAATTGGTTATGAAGGAGAACAAAAAACAGCACTTGAAGCTTCTGATACAGTTATAAAAGCACCAGCAACTGGTGGAACTCAAACATCTGGTGGACTTAACAATAAAAATGAATTGACAGGATTTTTTGGTTATTCATATTCCCAAATACACTCTCGTGTTACTGGTGGTGGCGGTGGTTACTATGGTGGTGGTAGTGGCATAGATCAAGGATTTGCTCCATCAGCTGGAGCCGGCGGTTCATCATTTATTTCTGGTCACAATGGTTGTGATGCTATAGAAGAAAGTTCAACTGAAAAAAATATTACACACACTAACCAAAGTATTCATTATAGTGGCTTATATTTTACTGATACTAAAATGATAGATGGTAAAGGTTATCAATGGACTGATGTAGTAGGAGAAACAGTAGTTGGTATGCCAGATTATAACAATCCAACAACTACAATGACAGGTAATAGTGGAAATGGTTATGCAAGAATTACTTTATTATCAATAAATTAATAAGAGAAAAGTCAAAAATTGACTTTTTATTTTTAGACATAGTTTTGCACAGTTTCTGTTGAAAAAGAAAAAAATAATAAATTTATAATATGAGTTTTGCACATTTTTTGAACATATTTGTTCAAAAAAATAATTTACCAAATATAGTAAATTATTTTTTATTTGTGATAACTTTCATTATTCATAATCTTATATGAACGATATATCTGCTCTAACAAAATTATTCTAAATAATTGATGTGGAAAAGTTAATTTAGAAAAAGAAAGTAAAAAATTACTTCTTCTTTTCAATTCATCAGAAATTCCATAAGAACCTCCAATTAGAAAAACTAAATTAGAATTAATTATCAATGTATCAGCAATTTTATCAGCTAATTCAACTGAATTAAGTTGTTTACCATCTATTTCTAAAGTTATTAAATAATCTTTCTCAGATATATATTTGAATAACTTCTCTGCTTCTTTTTTCTTAATAATCTCTATATTATTATCAAAAACATCATCAATTTCAACTACATCTATTTTAGTATATTTTGATAACCTTTTCATATATTCATCAATAGCAGATCTAAAAAAACTTTCCTTTATCTTTCCTACACATAAAATTCTTATCATACTTCTACCAACTCAGTACGTTCATCTTGTGTAGCAACAATTAAATTATCAACACATTTGTTATTTTCTTTTAATGTATTTTCAAGTGTAGATAAAGCTAACTCTTTAGTATTATTATCTTGACTAATATGCGCTAAAATTATACACTTCGTATTATCCCCTACAAATTTTGATAAATAATAAGCCGAATCCTTATTAGATAAATGTCCTTTATCCCCTAAAATTCTTTGTTTCAAATGATATGGATATTTACCATTCATTAACATTTCAATATCATGATTACTTTCAAAAACATAAACATTATGATTAGTTAATAGTTTATGATTTTTTTGATTTATATAACCAGTATCAGTCACATATACAACACTCTTATTACCACTAGCAAATACATAACCATTAGCATCTGGAGCATCATGAGAAATTTTAAACATCGTAACTGTGAAATCATTTAAAACAACTTGCTTATCAATTATTTCATAATTAGAAGGATTAATATCTTGCTTTATTTCTTTTAAAATTTCTTCACTTAAAAATATTTTAGTATGATACTTTTTTAAAAAAACTTTCAACCCTTTTATATGGTCAATATGAGTATGGGTAATAAATATACCATCTATAGTTGTTGGATCAACATTTATTTCTTTTAATTTTTTCTCGACATACAAAGAAGAAGTACCTAAATCAATAAGAATTCTTGTCGAATTACTCTCAACATAGGTACAATTTCCTGAACTTCCACTTGCTAAAACACAAACTTTCATTTTAATAAACATTCAGTGGATTAATACGTTGCCACTCTCCACCTTGCCATACTTCAAAATGGACATGATCACCAGTTGCCCAACCAGTATGACCCATATAACCTATTACTGTTCCTTTAGCGACTGTCTGACCTACAGTCATAATTTGTTGATCCATGTGAGCATACATTGTATAATAACCATTATTATGATTTATAACAACATAATTACCCCAACCACCTGAACTCCAACCGGCAGTTATAACAGTTCCATTATTTGCAGCATAAATTGGTGAACGATAACCTGTTCCAGCAATATCAAGACCAGTATGGAATTCACGTTTACCAGTAATTGGACTAATTCTCCATTGAAAATATGAAGTAATCATATAACCAGGATTTGTTGGCCATTGCCAATTATCATAAGTACCAACATTTGGAACTTCTTTGCCACCACGTTCAATAACCTCTTCAATAGGATATTTTAATACTTCATTTTCACCAAGAGGTTCAACACTAATAACATCACCATTAACACTCTTAGTTAAACGACTAACACGAAGTAAACCATTCTCACCTTTTTGAATAACTCTATCATCACCCTTAATTTTATTAGGGTCAATTTTTTCAGTAGTGGTATATTGACTCTCAACATCTTCTTTAACTTCTTTTTCAACAACAACTTTAATTTGAGGATCAGTTACACCAATTACAACTTCTTGACCTGGAAACAAAAGACTTTCTTCACTTGTAAACTGACGATTAGAAATCAAAAATTCTGAAGTACTAATCTTATTATTCATTGCAACAGAACTAATTGTATCGCC
Organism: uncultured Bacilli bacterium; assembly: GCA_947624115.1. GTDB lineage: Bacteria > Bacillota_I > Bacilli_A > RF39 > UBA660 > CAJLIR01. The sequence goes on along the minus strand of CANQIS010000014.1, from coordinate 3,989 downwards.
TTCTTGTACAATATATCTTTGTTGTTGATCAGTTGTTCCAAACAATAAATATTGAGCTAAAGTTGCATCATCAATATAAATTATTTCATTAACAGGTATCTGCATTTCTTTAATTGTAATATTTTCATCAACATAAACATTATTAATATAATATCCAACTGTTTGAATTGGTATTTGTGTATTATTATAATAAGCATTATAATCAGCTTCACCTAAAAAAGTTTTAATCATAGATTGTACAGCTTTTTTAAATGTTTCTTCCTCTAAAACATAAATTGTTTTAATCTTATTTTTTTCATCAACATCTTGTGACTTAATTGAAATTTGATAACCTTTAACAGTAAATGGCTTTTTTTCAGATATTATTTTATAAATATTTTCAACAGTTTCAATCTTATTACTATAAGTAGTAAACTTTCTTATTTCCAAACCATTTGGTTCATTTATCCTATCAACATATAAATAAATCTGATTTTTTAATATATAATTATTAATTAAATATTTTTCATTTTCCGTTAAAACACCATCAATACAATCAACTGTATCAGAATTGTTAACATCAAGAATACTTTGTTTTTCCAATAATTTTAATTCACTAGCATATTCTTGTCTAAATAAGGATAAAATTTCATTAAACTTTTTATTATCTTCACTATTTAAATTAGTTTTACAATTATTATCTAATAAAAATTGATAATCTTGAACCTTATTCTTTATTTTTTCTCCTTGATTTTCAATATAATTTAATAACTCATCTTTAGATTTTATTGTCCCCAATAATTCATCATCTAAATATACTTGATAAAACTCGTTAGGAATTTCATTTTCACGATAATCAAAACCTAAAATAAAAGTCATCAAACTTAATATAACAATAATTAAACCTAATCCTATTTTTTTCATTAGCTCCACTTCCTAATTTTCAATATCTATAAATGTACTTGTATTTCTTTTAAATAATAATTTTATTGTACAAGTTGGTCCATTACGATGCTTTGCGATAATAAATTCACTAATACTTGTTTCTTCATCAAGTGATGGCATACTGATTTTTTCATCACCATTATCATCCTCAACAATAGTACCTGGCTTATTATAATAGTCATCACGATATAAAAATGAAACAATATCCGCATCTTGTTCAATAGAACCAGATTCCCTTAAATCACTCAAAATTGGTCTTTTATCACCTTGACGCTTTTCAACATCACGTGATAATTGAGCCAAAGCAATAATTGGTATTCCAAGCTCCATTGCTAAAGTTTTAAGTGATCTAGAAATCTCAGCAATTTCTTGTTGACGATTACCAGCATATTTAGCTGAACCAGAAATCAACTGCAAATAATCAATTATCACAATATCTAAACCTTTCTCCGAACTAGCCAATCTTCGACATTTTGCTCTAATTTCACCAATACTTAAACCAGGTGTATCATCAATAAAAATATTTGAGCTTGCTAATTTACTTACAGCCTCATCAATTCTTTTCCAATCATTATGTTCCAAATAACCATGACTAATTTTACTACCTTCAACTTGCCCAAGTGACGAAAACATACGCATAACTAATTGTTCAGCACCCATTTCCAAATTAAATAAAGCAACTGTTTTTTTATTAGTAACTGCAATATTAGTTGCTAAATTTAAAGCAAAAGCTGTTTTACCCATAGCCGGACGAGCTGCAATAATAATGAGCTCATTAGGATGTAATCCTGAAGTTATTTTATCAATTTCAGTAAAATTAGTAGCAATCCCTGTAACTTCACCTTTAGTTTGTGATAATTTTTCCAAATCTGATTGAGCCTTTAAAACAACATCTTGAATCGTTCTAAATTCAGTACCTTGCCGTGTTTTAACTACACTTAAAATTTTCTTTTCTGCATTATCAAGTGTATCAACAATATCATCACCAACTTGATAAGCCGAATCAACAATAACCGTCCCAGCATCTATTAATCTTCTTCGTATAGCCTTTTCATTAACAATTTCAATATAATCATCGATGTTATAAGCAGTTGGTACTGAATTAAATAATTCTGTCAAATACTCAATATCACCTACTTGTTTTAACCAATTTTTGTCAGCCAAATAATTAGTCAAAGTAGTAATATCAATCGCGTGATTACTTTCAGCCATTTCTGTTAAAGCAACAAATATTTTTTGATGAGCATCTAAATAAAATAATTCTTCAGATAAACTCTCCATACCACGTTGCATCGCATATTTTGACAAAATCATAGAACCTAAAACAGCTTTTTCGGCATCAATATTATGTGGCATAATTTTTTCAGCCATAATATCACCTACTTATCTTTTATTAATTCTACTTTTAAAACCCCTATAATTCCTTTATATAATTCAATTTCAACATTATGAAAACCTATATATGCTAAATTATCATTCAATTTTAACATTTTCTTATCAATCTCAAAACCTTTATTTTTTAATTCCATAACAATCTGTTTTGGTGAAACACTTCCAAACACTTTATCATGTTCACCAGTTTTAACTTTAAACTGCAATTTAATTTTTTCTAATTTTTCCTTAATTATCATCGCATTTTTTTTATTTTGCAACTCTCTCTCTTCATTCTGTTGCTTTTCTTCATTTAATTTTTTAATACTAGTAGGCGTAGCAAGTACTGCATAACCTTTATTAATCAAAAAATTTTTACCATAACCATCACTTACTTCTTTGATTTCATTTTTCTTACCTTGACCTTTCACATCTTTTATAAAAATTACTTTCATTCTATACACCTCTTATTCATTTTCGATTTCATTCATTAAAACATTAATAGCCGATTCGATATTAATATTTTTTATTTGTGTAGCAGCCTCTGTTAAATGCCCACCACCACCTAAATTCTTCATAATTCTCTCAACATCATATTTACCAATCGATCTTGCACTAATTCCAACCTTATTTTTACTAATATAACCTATACAAAAAGCTACCTCAACATTATCAAATTGTAATAAATCTTCAGCTATTTGTGCTAATACATTATTATCAACTACTTTATTATCCAAAGTACAAATAGCCATATTATCATTTAACATATAACTATTTTCAATATATTTTTGACGCTCAATATATTCATCACGATCTTCTTTTAACAATTCCTGTTTTAAAATATTATCAGCACCTATTTTAAGTAAAAAAGCAGCTGCTTCAAAAGTAGAAGATGTCGTCTTTACATTAAATGAATTTGTATCAATTTCCATACCAGCTAACATCATAGTCGCAATTGTAGGATGAACAACTTTATTTAAATATTTAAGATAAGATGTAACTATTTCAATCGTACTAGACATATTCGAATTTATATAACTTAAAATAGTATTTTGAATATATTGCTTACATTTTAAATGATGATCAATTACAACTATATTATTAGTCTTAGTAAGCAAATTTGGCATTTCAACCATTGTAGGTTTATGTATATCCAAAACAATTAATAAAGTATTTTCATCAATAACTTTATTAACAGTATTCTTATATACAAAATTAAAATTCAAATTATCCTTTTTTAATTGATTAAATGACTTAATAATAGATGTATTTGTCTGCTTACTATCTATTAATATATAACTATTCTTTTTAAAAGAACTAACTACTTCCGATAAGGCTAAAATAGACGCAAAACCATCTAAATCCATTTTTTGATGAGTCATAAATATAATTTTTTGACTATTCTTTATTAATTTTGTTAAATGCTTAAAAGTTTCTTCCATAATAACCTCCGCACATATATTATACTACAAAATTAATTATATGTCTTTAGAAATTTATTGAAATTTTTGTGATACATTTATTATATATAAAATCTAAATAAAATTAAAAATAGTGAATAAAATTTATTTACACACTATATATCAAATTTTTATTATTAATTCTCATCATAATTTATATAATGTACCCATAGGAGTGGACACCATAAGAAGAAGGGAACCTATAAACTGTACAAAGGTTGAAGGTATAAAATC
>CANQIS010000013.1 GCA_947624115.1 uncultured Bacilli bacterium | reverse complement strand
TTATATACATTATACCAAAATAAAAAGACTACTGATATAGTTTACAATAATCTTTGTATACTTTTTCAGCAGTTTCATTATGCATACCATAATCTTTTTTAATACCAAAATTAAAATATACCTTTAACAATAAAAACTTATAACTTATATTCAAATTCAAAGTCCAAAATTCTTACCGTATCTCCGTCACTAGCACCCAATTCTCTCAATTTATCATCAATTCCCAATTTTCTTAATTTATTCGCAAAACGCATAACAGATTCATCAGTTTGAAATTTAGTCATTCTAAGTATTCGTTCTACTTCCTTTCCTTTTATAACCCAAATATTATTTTCTCTCGTAATAGTAAAAGGTTGCTCATGTTCAAATTTATATAAAATATGACTTTCAAATTTCTCTTCTTCAAAAAGAGGCTGTTTAGCAATATTATCTAACATATCAGCTAATCTATTAATAACCGCATCTATTCCCTCACCTGTCAATCCTGAAATTGGATAAATCTCAATATCTTTAATCTTGTCCTTAAATTTTTCTAAATTTTCAACTGCATTAGGCATATCCATCTTATTAGCTATAATAATTTGTGGTTTATCCAATATTTTAGAATTAAAATTCTCCAATTCCTTATTAATTACTAAATAATCTTGATATGGATCACGACCCTCAAAAGCACTCATATCGATAATATGCGCAATTACACGAGTACGTTCAATATGTTTTAAAAATTGATCACCTAATCCTTCACCAAGTGAAGCACCTTCAATTAAACCAGGTAAATCTGCTACCACAAATGAACGATTATTATTAGCTTTAACAACACCTAAATTTGGTGATAAAGTCGTAAAATGATAAGCTGCAATTTTAGGTTTACATGCTGAGATCTTTGATATAAAAGTTGATTTTCCAACACTTGGCATACCCACTAATCCAACATCAGCCAATAACTTTAATTCAACTTTAATTTTTCTTATTTCACCAGGTTCACCATTTTCACAAAAACTAGGAGCCGGATTAGCTCTAGTCGCTAACGAAATATTACCTCGACCACCTCGACCACCATAGGCAACAATAACTTCCTCATCTTTTCTTGTCAAATCAGCAATAACTAAACCAGATTCTATATCTGTTATAACAGTACCTTGAGGAACTTTTACAATTATATCCTCAGCTGATTCACCATTTTTTCCTTTACCTAAACCATTTTCACCCTTTTTACCTTTAATAACTCTACGATAACGTAAATCAAGTAAAGTATTCAAGCCTTCATCAACTTTAAAAATAATATTACTTCCTCGACCACCATTACCACCGTACGGTCCACCCATTTCAATATATTTTTCACGTCGAAAAGCCATACATCCGTTTCCACCATTTCCAGCCATTAATTCAACCGTTACTTCATCTATAAACATATAATCACCCCATTCTTTAATATATTATACATGAAAAAAACTATTTTTTATAGACAAAACTTTACAATAGAAAAAACTGTCTAGAAATTAATTACTTAATTTCCAGGCAGTCTCGTAAAATTATTTTACTTTTTGATTAACTTTCTCTTTTTCCCAATTTATTTTCATACAATACTCACCATCATCAAGTAACTCATAATCACGTGGTGTTTCATATTTTAAAACACTATCACCCTTAGAATTTATAACTGGTACTTTATTTGTTTTCTGCAAATCAATACTTTGAATTTCATCTGAATAAATAACAGCTTTATAAGCAGTATCACCAACCAACTTATATCCATCTGGAATACATAAATAACCATCAATTTGTGTAGGATTAGTAAAATAAATATCTAAACCATTAAGAGCATATTCTCTTAATTCCACAAAATATTTATGATTATAAGATAAATAAACTGGTACTTCTACACTTTCAGAGCTATTTTTTTCTTGTTTAACAATTGTACCTACCTGTTTAGGTTCAGTTGAATTTAATTCTTCATACATACTATTAGATGTAGTATACACTTCATTTCTAGTTTCATTTTCTTCAACCTTAGCACCACACCCTGTCATAATCGCACCAGCACCTAAAACTGCTAAAGCTCTTTTTAATTTTAATAAATCTTCTTTTTTCATTTAAAAATCCCCCTTTTTCTTAAATAGTGGTTTGTATTATAACAATCTTTTGCGTATTTGTCAACACTTTTCAACAAATTATTTTTTAAAAATAAATAATTTACTAAAAACATAATTTAAAACAACTACAATAAACTGAACCAAAATCTTCGATATAATATCATTAATTTGAAATAAATCTACTAAAATATACATAGTCAACATATCAATAACTAATGATAAAAGTCTAAATTTTATAAATTGGTAAATTTCTAATAATAACTTTTCATTATTCTTTACTTTAAAAACAAATAATTTATTAGTTATAAAAGCAAAAATTACCGAAAAGATCCAAGAAATAACATTACTAAACTGATAATAAATATGAAAAATACTTGTACATAAAGCATAAGTTACTATACTTACAATCGTAGTGCAACCGCCAATAAACAAATAATTAATAATTTCTTCATATTTTTTATACAAACTTATTATTTTCTTAACCATAAAATTACTAACTATTTTTTGTTTCATTAAATTAAATTTAGCGTTAACATATAAAGAAATAAGAAACAATATTAATCCAATTACAGAAACTATCTTACCCACCTTTAAAAAAGGAGCATTATAAATTATTTTTATTTCATGATTACCCTTAGATATTTTTGTACCAATAAAACCATCATTAACATTTAACACTTCAGCTTTGTCACCATCAATATATATTTCAAAGCCATTATCAAAAGGAACTTTCAAAATGAAATAACCATCTTTTTTTACAGAAATTTTACCTTTTATTTGATTATCTTTACTACTATCAATAATTGGATAAAACTCATCAATATTATCATTTATTTTCTCAATATTTTCATAATCAATTATATAAGTTTTTAAATTATTAATAATAAAATTACCTTTACTAAATGTAAAATCTAAACTATTTAATTTATCAGTTGCAATTACATATTCAAACGAATAATTATTATTATGATATTTCCAATTCTTACATGTTAATTTATTTTTTACACTATTAATTATTATATAAGTATCACCTAAATCACAACTTTGAGATAAATCCATATCAAAAGTAATAATTAAAACTTTATTTTCAAGCTGTTCTTCAAGTGGAATCTTAATCTTTGATTTATCACTAAAAGATAAATAATATTTATTATTATCATACTTATTACTATTATCCTTAATATATTTACTAATAATAGGAATATCAACTTCATTTATTATTGTATTAAATTTCAAATCTTCACTCTCATCAACGATAATATAATTTAATAAAGCATCAACTGTATAAGGATATTCTAACTTATTAAATTGAGCTTTACTCATTATCTTATCAGTTGCATAACCAATTGGAAGCGTATTCATATTTTCATAAATATTATAATTATCTCGAGTTTTTAATAATTTATAACCTAATTTAGCTTTCTTATTCGTTATAATATATTTTTCACCCATATAAATTTGATATAACAAATTATTAGTTTCACCATTAATACTTGAATTCCTATATGGTACTTCATTTCTAAATACATCTAAATAAAAATGATTATAGTTTTTATTATAAGTAGATGAATATAAACTTGACTGATAATATTTTGAATCATATATTTTATTACTTGTCGATAAAATAGATAAATTATTATTAATACGATAAAATGAATTATCATTCTCAATTATTTTTTTAATATCTAATTCAATTTTATCATCAAAATCTTTTTTATAATCTTCAATTGAATACAATTCATCAACAACATTAGCAACCACACAATTAATACAAACAATCATAATCATTGGTAAAAATATAATAAACTTTTTCCTAAATTTTAAATACAATTGAATTACAACTAAAGTAACTAAACTATCAATCAAAAATACATAAAATATATTTCTATTAGTAAAATAACAAATTCCAATTAAAATAACCATAATAACAGTAATGATTCTTATTTTAAAATTAGCATTTAATATTTCATCAATAGTTAATCCAATAATATATGAAATAAGTGGAACAAATGGAATTAATGCTTTAGCATTTATATATAATGTTCCATTCAATATATATAAGAAAATTGGTATACATAATAAACAAATTAAAACAATGAATAAAAACTTTTTAGCTTTATCAGAATTAAAATTAAGTGAAAGCAAACTAATTAAACCAATACAAGTCAAACCTATACCATAACTATCATATAAAATATATCCAACATCAATATGAGGTATTAATAATTTAAAAATATTTAAATTTGAACCCATATTACGACCATTTGTCACAGTATACAAAACCGGTAATAATAATATAGCTGCCATTAAAATACCTAACAATATAAAATAACAGTATTTACATAATTCAACTAAAAAATTTTTAAAATCAAATTTCTTATTTAATAACAAGTATTTATAAATAAAATAAATTGATAAAACTGCTAAACTAGAAACACTATAATAATAACTCGTCATAATCAATAAAAAAGTCGATATTGTAATAAGCCAAAAACTTTTATTCTTAAAATAATTATCAATCCCCATAAGACCTAATATTAAAAAAGGCATATAATTTACAAACATAATATGTCGATGACTATGTAAAATTAATGGTGATGCTGTAACAAAAATAAAAGTCGTAAAAAAACAAATATTTTCATTTAAATTATTACACTTTAAAAATTTATAAAATAAAATTGAACTAACAATAAGCAAAATAATAGACATTAAAATAATATAATGCATCATATCAATAAATGGAAACATATATGATAATAAAATAATCGGTGATAACAAACCATAATAAGCAAAATAAAAAATATTTTGTCCACCACCAATATTTAAAGCAAATTCAGGTATAAACTTACCAGTACTATAAAATAAATTGCGAAAATATTCTGGAAACAAAAAATGTTGATCTTTCCAATCTGTAGTTGAACCATATATATATTCTTGCTTAGTTAGGAAAAAATACATAAATACAACAAAAAAAGAAATAATCAATAAATTAAAATAATCCTTTTTCTTAAATTTATTCATTTTATGTTTCATTTCCTTTCCTTTATTTTAAAACAATTTATTCATATTTTGTCCAATTTTCATATTTAAACATATGATTTAATCCATCTGCAACCGATCTTTGACTTACATAATATTTATATATAATATTATTTTTTTTGTTATAATTTTCATCTGAAATTTCCTCTAAATCATCTTTTACATCATCAATTTTATCCGCTTTGTAATATTTACCAAAAAAATACAAATTATTACTACCTTTATAATTTTTTTCATAAATTTCTGTCACAATCGCATTAGTCATTTTATGATGAATATGACCATATTCTCCCTTTTTATTATGAGTAACAATTTCTTCCCAATTCTTAAAACTCAAAATTCTTTCAATATCAAAAGAAATATCATCATAAACCATATCCCAATTATCACGTTCCCCATTAGTTTTATCCGGATAGTTTAACATAATATATTTATCATTAGTAGCTCGCATTACATTTTTAAATTCCTCTACTCGTCTATTATCAGCTCCACAAGTAATACAAACAACTAAATAATTGTCATCAATCAGATGAGAGCCACCCCAAATCATTTCATCATCTGGATGTGCCACAATCATAATTTTATTAATATCAGTTAAATCAACATCAAAATCACGAAGATCCAAATTTCTATCTTTACTTGATGCTATAGTCGTAAAAAAAGGCATAATAAACAGTACAACAAAAAAAATAATCTTTCTCATATAATCACCATATTCATTATACTACAAAAATTATTTTTTGAGATTACAAATTAGTAATAATTCATATCTTAAGCATTATATAAATTTCTTATTTCTTGTTTAATAGAATTTATATCCATTTTTTCTTGAACTAATAATTCATCAACATTACCATGATCAATAAAGTGATCTTTATAACCCATGATTTTTATTTTTTTATTGAATCCTAAATTATTTAACTCATATAAAACTTGTTGACCGAATCCTCCAATAATATTATTATCTTCAATAGTTAATACATTATATTGATTTTTTACAATTTTTTTAAGTAAATCTTTATCTAATGGTTTTATAAATAAAGCGTTAATAATTATTGGATTATATTTATCTTCTAATTGACTCTTAGCTAAAATAGCATAACCTACCATTTTTCCAGTCGCTAAAATTATCGTTTTTTCACCATTTTCAACTTTCTCCCATTTACCACTTTCAATTCTTTTCATTGGTGATAATTTAATTAAATCACCACCTCTTGGATATCTAATCGCAACTGGATTACTAGCATTAACCGCATAACTTAAAATAGTTTCCATTTCCTCTGTACATTTTGGTGCGATTATTTCAATATTTGGCATTATATTAAGATATGAAAGATCAAAAACTCCTTGATGAGTTTTGCCATCATTACCGACCAAACCAGCTCTATCAATTGCAAAAATAGCTGGTATTTTTTGCATGCATACATCAATTAACAATTGATCAAAACCTCTTTGCAAAAAAGTCGAATATACAGCAAAAATTGGTTTCAAACCACTAGTTGCCATACCAGCTGTTAGAGTAACTGCATGTTCCTCGGTAATGCCAACATCAAAAAAACGATTTGGATAAATCTCAGAAAACTCTTTTAAACCAGTACCACTTGCCATAGCGGCAGTAATTGCCACAATATTTTTATTATTTGCAGCCAATTTTACTAAACTATCACCAAAAGCTTTAGAATATGTATCAGTATTTTTTGAAATAGTATTTCCTGTTTTAATATCAAACTTTGAAATCGCATGATATTTATCAGGATTTTGTAAAGCAGGTAAATATCCTAATCCTTTAGTTGTAATAACATGCAAAACTACAGGATCATTTATTTCTTTTACCTTATTTAAAATCTTATTTAAATCCTTAATATTATTACCATCGATAGGACCAATATACCTAACTCCTAAATTTTCAAAAAACATCGGATTAAAAAACAAATTTTTTATACTATTTTTTATCTTTCTTACCGTTCTTACCAATCTATTACTATTTTTTTTATCCAATTGATAATGAACTTTCTGTTTTAATTTATTATAAGAAGGTGTAAGCCTTACTTTATTCAAATATTTTGATAATCCGCCAACATTAGCAGATATACTCATTTGATTGTCATTTAAAATAATCAACATTTTAGTATGATTAAAACCTAAATCATTCAAAGCTTCATATACCATACCACCAGTAAAAGCACCATCGCCAATAACCGAGATAATATTATAATTATCACCTTTTAAATCTCTCGCTCTTGCCATACCAAGACAAGCAGATATAGAATTACTACTATGACCTGTATCAAAAAAATCATATTTACTTTCTTCCCTTTTAGGAAACCCACTTATTCCCTTATATTGCCTTAAAGTATTAAACTTTTGTTTACGATCAGTCAAAATCTTATAAATATAACTTTGATGTCCAACATCAAAAACAATTTTATCTTTTGAAAAATCAAAAGTTTTTAATAAAGAAATTGTTAATTCAACAACCCCTAAATTAGGCGCTAAATGACCGCCTGTTTGGGCAATATTATTTATTAAAAATTCCCTTATTTCTATTGACAATTGTTCCAATTCATTTAAAGATAATTTTTTTATATCACTTGGATTATTAATTTTATCTAGTAGTTCCATAACAACACAACACTTTCATTCATTATTATACAGTATTATAAGAGAAAATAAAAGAATTATTTTTTGTTTTCGAATATGTAATTATTATATTTATTACTAAAAATCTATAATATTTACATGTCCTTTGTTGAACTATATTATAATATTTTTGATTATTTGTCAAAAAAAACAGTTTTTAACTGTTTATAACATAATCGAATGATATTGCATCAGACAAATCATAATTAACATTTTTTTTAATATCAATTTTATCACCAATTTCAATTAATTTATTTAATCTTATATTAAAATTACAAATAATATTTTGTTCACTATCTTTAATAATTATTTCAACATTATCAACATAAATTTCTTTATTAGAATTATTTATAAGTAAAGCTTTAAAATCTGATCTATTATCATTAGTAACAATTGATGGATTTTTAATTTCTATTAAATTACTTTCATTATTAACTTCCAATAAAACAATATTTTTAGAATAATTTATAACTACTAAACTACTAATAACTAATATTAATATAATTTTTAAATATTTCATCTTAATCTTTAGGATTGAAAATTAATGATAAGAAGAAAGAAATAACAATAGCTGAAATAATTCCTGATGAAGTTAAATCAAACATTCCCATCGCAAGTCCCATAAAACCAAATTCACTAGCCTTTTCTAAAGCCCCATGAATTAATAAATGTCCAAAACTAGTAATCGGTACTAAAGCTCCACCACCAGCCCATAATACAAAATTATCATAAATATTAAATAAATCTAAGAAAGCGCCAAGAACAACAAATAAGGCTGTAATATGACCTGGTGTTAATTTGGTATTATCTAAAATAATTTGACCAATTAAACAAACAACACCTGCAAAAATAAAAGCATTTACATAAATCATTCTATTACCTCCAAACTAATTGCATGAGCAACACTTGGAATAGTCATCTTCTCATTAACCATTGTCGGTGACATCAAAGCACCAGTTGCAACCAATAAAACCCTTCTTATTTCTTTCTTTTGCATTTTACTAAAAATATATCCATAAGTAACTAATGGAGCACAAGCAGGACCACTTGCTCCAGCATAAACAGGCTGATTTTCTAAATCAAAAATCATTGTAGCTGTATCATCATAATTATTTAATTTTATATTATATTCCGTTTGCATAAACTCTTTCAAAATTTTTTTACCATAAATTCCTAAGTCACCTGTTAAAATCAAATCATAATAATCAATTTCTCTTCTAGTGTCACATAGATGATTATAAATTGTTTGAGCTGCAGCCGGTGCCATGACAGCTCCCATATGATAAACGTCTTTTATACCCATATCAATTACACTACCTATTGTTCCACTTTCAATCCTAATTCCACGTTTTTCAGTTGATAGATATGCACTTGCACCGCCTGTAGTCGTAAAAGTTGTCGTTTTTCTTTTTGGTCCGCCATATTCTACTGGATAGCGAAATTGTTTTTCAGCCGCATTATTATGAGAAGAAACTGAACATATACAATTTCTTATAATTTTTTTATCGACTAGTGATGATCCTATAATTAAACCTTCCGTACTAGTAGCACAAGCATTATAAACTCCTAAATAAGGTATACCTAATTTACTTGCTGCATAATTTGATGAAGTTAATTGATTCGCTAAATCACCAGAAATATGCAAATCAATATCAAAACGAGTTCTTCCTAATTTATTTAATAAAATATCAATAGAATCTTCTATTAATTTTGATTCGGCCTGTTCCCAAGTTTTCAATCCAAAATAAAAATCATTATAACTTTTATCAAAATAGCTTTGTAAAGGTCCATTTTTTTCATATGGTCCAGTAACAGTTCCAGTATCATTTATATAAACATTATCAAATTTTATAGTCATATTAACCTCCAAAAATTATAAGTCGCAAAAGTCCAAAAACATATGCACTTACAACCCCAAAAATAATTACAGCACCACTTAATTTAAACATACTAGCACCAATACCAGTTACTAATCCCTCTTTTTTATAATCCAAAGCGGCACTCATCATCGCATGCGCAAAACCAGTAATAGGTACAAACAATCCAGCTCGGCAAAAATGCACCCATTTATCAAAAAACCCAAAACATGTAAGTAAACAACCAATAAAAATTAAAGTAATTATCATATAAGTTCCTGCTTCTTTAGTCGGTATATCCAAATAATATGAATAAAGTTGCAAAATAAATTGTCCTAAAACCCCCATCAAACCACCAGATAAAAACGCTATCATACCGTTATAAAGCCTATTTTCTTTCGGTGTATGTTTATCAACCAACTGTTTATATTTATTTTTTTCCATAAAATTCCTCCTAGGCTTATTATGAAAAAATTTTTTAAATATATACAAAAAAATAATTTTAATTTAAAATATCACCTACATTTATAACAAATATATTTAACTAATAATAATTATGTTCATAATTTTTCTATCTATTACTTACATAAATTAAAAGACAAACTATGCAGTTAGTTTGTCTTTTAATTTAGTCAATACTTTTTGTTCACGTCTTGATACTTGAACTTGAGTCATTCCTAAAATTTTAGCAGTTTCTGATTGCGTCATATCATTAATATATCTTTGTTCAATCAAATTCCTTTCTATATCAGGTAATGAAGCAAGTTCATTTCTAAGTGCAATTAAATCATCAAGGTGATTTTCTTTTTTATCACCAATCGTATCATACAAGGTGATTGATTTTCCATCATTATTAATAGGTTCATCTAAGCTTTGTAACACATTAACTGATTTCATAGCTTCTATTACAAAATATTCATCAATTTCTAGAAAATTTGCAAGTTCTAAAGTAGTTGGCTGTCTCATTAATTTTTGGGCTAGTACAATAGAAGCTTTTTCAATTTGTAAATTTAATTTGGTAATTTCGCGGCTTATTTTTATACCCTTATCTTCTCTTACAAATCTTTTCATTTCACCTAATATATATGAATATGCATAAGTAGTAAACTTAGTATTGTATTTAATATCATAATGATTATAGGCAGTTATTAAACCAATTATACCAGCTTGAAATAAATCATCTTTATTAGGATAATTTTCAAAATAATGAGAAATAGAATAAACTAAATTTTTATTTTCATTAATTACTTCCTCTAATGATTTATCCATGATCCTCCTTTTTATACATTTAATGTTTGTAAAGCAACTAATTCATCATTTATTTCTTTTATATAGTTTAATAATCTACTATTTTTAATTTTTTTTCGAACACTTTCATTTTTTAAACCACAAAAAACAATTTTACCTTGATTATTTCTAGAAATTTCATAATTATAAAACAAAGTACTTATACCTTTTATATCAATATAAACCAAGTTTTCAACATTGAATACTATATTTTTAAAGCCATTAGTTTCAATTATCTTTGTTACTTTCTCATTTAATAAATAAACCGTTTTTTTGCTTAGAACTCCATTCAACCTAATAAAAAAAATGCCTTTTCTAAATTCAGTTTCTATATCTAACATATATCACCTCGCCTATTTAATTTAACATATATATATTATTTTTAATATCAATTCGACAAAAATAGAATTTATTTTCATTCGACATTTTTCATTCTATCAATATTAAAGATTCTGATTCTTTTAACTTTTTATTAGAAGATATAATAGACCATTTAGGATTTGATATTAACAAATCTTCAAATTTTATCAATTTTTTATTATTGCTAATTTCTATATATGCAAATGCATCTTCATTAAAATCATTTATATTATTATACTTAATGGAAAATAAAGAATTTAATTGATTATTAACAATTGTTATACATGACAGTGGATAATAATTATTTAAATCAACTGTATAATAATCAATTAATTCATAATTAAAAGAAATTTTTTTATCAGCTGCATATATTTCAATTTCATCAATATTAAAATTATCGAAATTATAAAAATAAATATATCGAATCTCTTTCATTTCTTTATATTTATAAATTGGCCTATTAGAAATAAAGTCATTTATTATATTTCTATTTAAGTTAAATAATAAATTTAATAATAAAAATATTTTCATATTTTTTTCACCTCTAATATAAATATATAAAAAAAATATGAAAAATCCTTTTTTTTATTTCAAAAAAATAAAAAAATAGATATTTCATAATCAAACAATTTAATAATAATTAATTTATACTTAGATTTTTCAATTATTAATTACTGATTTAGAAATTGTGATAACTGGTCTTACACCTCTACCATTTTCTGATTCAATTGAAACATCAACAGAACGACGACCGATGCCATCAACTTTATTCCATACACCCCAAGCAGAATTATGACCAGGTGATGATGTCCAATAATACCCACCTGAAGGTTCAACCAACCACAAAAAAGCATCAGGTATATTAAAATTACTACTATTAACCATGTCAAAATCACTTATATCCAGCATATTTACTATTTCTTCTATACTAATTAATCTTGCTCGAAAATTATTATAAAAAATAGTGTATTTATTTTCCTCTCCGATATCATACCAACTTACAGTATAACTGTCATTTCGCATTGGTACACCATTCCAATTCAACGTATCATCTCTTAGCTTTTTTATAACATCATTAGGACCAGTTGTATTAAGACCACTCGAATTCCATTTTATAACATTATCTCCATCACCATAAGACGTATTATGATCTAAAAGTAAATTATAAACTGCTGATTCTTCACTATCTAAAAAGATATACCATTTCATACAGCCTTCTTTTATACCAGCTACACTCTGAGTATTTGTATATTCACTTGCACTACATTCTTTTCCTGTTATGGGATTAAAATAAACGACGGTTCCATCTTCTTTTACTTCTCTTTTATCAGTACAAATACTTTGACCATCTAAATAAGCACAAACAAAATTATTAATATTTAAATTAGTTGTATTAATATTTTTTCCACTATTACTGATTGTTATTGTTCCACTTGTTGGTTTTGTTCCTTTAAAATCTAATTCTGTTAAATTTTCTTTATTATAATCATCTAATTCTGTTTGTAATTGACAACCATCTGTCGTACATTCAAAAGTAAGTGTTTCATCTGGAAAGCCTCCATTATTTTGTAACATAAAACTTGTTACATAATTCTCAGCCGATTTTATAATACCACTTGTTGTATCTTCAGCAGCACTTAATCTTGCTCTATTTAAGATATTTAATATTTGTGGTACGGCTATTAATGCAATTACGGCTAGTATTACAATTACCGCTAGTAATTCTATTAATGTAAATCCTCTTTTTTTATTATTAATTCTCATCATAATTTAAACATCTCCCTTTTATTATGATATTTAAATTATAATATTTTTAACTGATAATTACAATACCTTTTTATTTTATTTACATTAAAACAAACACATTTTTTAATATATATGTTTATCTTTGATAATTAATTGACACATATTGACATCTAAAAATTATAATGCTATTATTACATTAGAAGAAAGTAGGGATTATATGGCAAAACGAAGACTAAAAAAAAGTGTAAAAATTGGTTTAGGAATTATAGCAAGTGTTATTATTGTAATTATTGGAATAATTATCGGAGTTAAAAAGTATCAAGATCATAAAAAATATATTGCTAGTTATGAATATAAACTAACTAATGTTGGTTATAATGAAGAAGAATTAAATTATTTATTAGAACAAGATGATAAAATTAAAGATAAATTATTAGATATAGATTATAATGAAAAAATAGTTGATTTTTTAAAGCAAAAATATTTTATTTTAGATAATTTGGAATCTTATTTAGAATATTATCAAAAAAATAATTCTACAGATTTAAATAAAATTGTTAGTCTTGTCAACGTAGGTGCTGATTCTGATTATTATGATAATACTAAGGAAACAAATATTGATGATAATAATTTAATGTTAGTAAATAAATACAATTATTTACCAGAGGATTATAATCCTACTGATATCGTTGATATAAAAAATTGGTATTGTTATGGTGAAAATAAAATAAAAAATGAGGTATATCAAAAATTTATTGAAATGTTTGATGCAGCTAAAGAAGATGGCAAAAAAATCATTATTTCCTCTGGTTATAGAACTTATGATGAACAAAAAGATACTTATGATAGTTACGTTAGTAGATATGGTGTAAAAAAAGCCGATGCATTAGCTGCTCGACCTGGATATTCAGAACATGAAACTGGACTTACTTTAGATATTACAACCGGTAATGCTACTAAAGATACATTTGAAAGTACAGAGGAATTTACATGGTTAAAAAATAATTCATATAAATATGGTTTTATTTTAAGATATCCTAAAGACAAAGAAGACATTACTGGTTATGCTTATGAACCATGGCATTATCGTTATGTTGGAGTTGAAGTAGCAACAAAGATCCATGAATTAGATATTACTTATGATGAATATTATGCCTATTTTATTGCTAATTAAAAAGTATGATTTTTATTCTTAATAAACTCACGGAGCATTTTTGTAAGTGCTCTTTTTTCTATTCTTGATACATAACTTCTTGAAATTCCTAATTCTTTAGCAATCTCTTTTTGAGTAACTTCATCGGTATCAAATAAACCATAACGTTTAATAATAACTTCTTTTTCACGTTCGTTTAAAACTTCTAAATAATTATTTAATAAATCTAAATTCTGTTGATTGTGTAAATCAAGTGCAAAATCTGGTTTAGGAGTTTTTAAAATATCTAAGAAAGTTATTTCATTACCATCTTTATCAAAACCAACTGATTCGTTAATACTTATATTTTTACTATTTTTTTTATCACTTCTAAAATACATTAGTATTTCATTTTCAATACATCTAGCACAATATGTTGTAATTCTTGTTCCATGTTTATAAGAAAAACTATCAATTCCCTTAATTAATCCAATAGTACCAATACTAATTAAATCGTCCATATCTTCTTTTCGATGCTCGTATTTTTTTACAATATGAGCTACTAATCTTAAATTATGCTCAATCAATTTATTTCTAGCTTCTTCATTACCTAAACGACATTGTTCCACATAATAATCTTCTTCTTCTTTTGAAAGCGGATCTGGAAATACATTATTTGAATATGCTGCAGTAAAAATATAAAAGTCTTTGAACAAAATTTTAATTAATTTTTTAAACATAAAATCACATCCCAATTAAGTATATGACTAAAAAAATTATATTTATTTTGTCCATTAAAATTTTTATTTTATATTTTTTAATTTCAAATGCTTAACTTTTTCTTTATCTATGTCTAATTTATCATAATTAAAATTAAATATAAAATTACTTTTAGTTCCATATATATGACTTTTTGTTTCTCTTATTACCTTAATTACTTCTTTATCAATTAAAGGTTCGATCATTTCTTCTAAAATATTTTTTTTATTTTTTTTTGGATTAAATTTATTATATGTTTCTGAAAAACTATTGACACTAAGTAAATCATTAGTAAGTAAAATATATTGTAATGCTTGTATATCACTTGCTGTTAATTTATTATTAGTCGATTGATTTATAATGTTAAAAAAATAATCTTTTTCTAATTCTTTAATAACTGTACTTAACATAAAATTAATAAAATAAGTACAATTGTTATATTTTTCTGTATAATCAATCATATTACAATAATATCGTCGATTTGGTGTAATACCACGGTTAAAAATTATAAATGGATAAGCATTATTGTTAAGTAAATACCACATACTTACTGTTCGACTAGTTCGCCCATTTACATCAAAAAAAGGGTGAATATATACCATATATAAATGAATTATTTGTGACTTTATATAATAATCGGTAAGTGTATCAAAATTATTATTTGTATTTATATAATTAAATAAATGATCCATATATCTTGGTATATCAACACAATTTGGACATTCATGATAAGGTTTATCTAAATAGCCAGATGAAATAAATACTTTATCTTGACGATAATATTTTCCCATTCTCTTTAAATCTTCATTTTTTAATAAATCTTTAGATAAAATACTATACAAATTTTTCAAGTTCTCTTTATTAATAACTATATTATTACGTAAAATATGTTTATAACCATTATATAAATTTAAAATTACTTTTTCTTGTTCAGATTTTATTATACCTTTTTTAGTTATTATTTCATTTATAACAGTAATATCATCTTTATATTCCTCTATTGAATTATTAAATTTAACTTCGTATGGAAATAATACTTTTGTAACAAATTTACGATTATGTGTATAATCTAAACTTTTAACTAAATTTTCAAGTTCCATTTTTAATTTTTGAATATCATCTTTATAGTAAAAAAGTTTTTTATCATTATCCATAGGTAAATTAAGATATGTTTTTTCGCTGTTTTCCATTATATCACCCACTTATGCCGTTTATTATAACATGTATATTTTTAGATGTAAATCAATCCAAGATAATAACATGAAATCAATTTAAAATATAAAATTAAATAATAATATTAACCCTTTATATTAATTTTTATGTTACTTTAATGATAATATTTTTCCTTTATTTTGATATGTATTATTATCAATTAAATTAGAATAAAAATTTTCAAGTGGCTCCAAATTAGGAACAATATTTTTTTGACGATTATAATAATTACTTAAAACCAAACAATTCCTAAAATAAATTGAATTTTCTTTAAAGATATTATTATTGACGTCATAGCCTAAACTTCTCAAATACTTTATCATAAAGATTACCACTGCACGCGTATTCCCCTCACGATAAGGATGAACCTGCCAAATATCAGAAGTAAATTTAGCAAATATTTTTATTCTATTAGACTGCGATAAATCATATAAATTCTTTTTTCTTTGTAAATCAAAATCATATTCCAATAATCGACTTATTTCATTATAATTTGCATATATGACTGTATCATTATTCAAAACTTTCTCACATTTTTTTAAATTGCATTTGCGATAAACACCGGCAAAATCATATACATCTGTAAATAATTTTTTATGAATATCATTTAACATTTCAACAGAAAAACTAAAATTATTATCATTTAATATTTCAATTATATGGCTACTAACAATATCACATTCTTTTTCCTTATGATTAATATTAGCAATATTTTGATAATAATCCGCTAAAATCTTTTCCAATTCAATAATAGTTATTTCACCACTAATATATTTAGTTATCAAATTTTCTAAATAAGTAGAAGGTTTTAAGCCATCAACACTATTTAAACCTATAGCTAAATTCCAATTAACTTTCTTTTCTTCTTCTTCAAACTTCTGATAAACTTTATATAAATTATTCATTTTTTCTACATAATTTTCCATAATAAAACTTCCTTTAATACTATATTTTACATAATAAAACAGAAAAAGCAATACTATAATTAATAGTATTACTAAATATCACCACCTAAAATATCACATAAATATCTAACAAATAATTCAAAAATATTACATTTTTCTACATCTTCTTTAACAGTAATCGATACTTCTTTTTCAATATTATCATCTAGTTTTAAAATCAATTTTCCTACTATATCACCTTTTTTAATAGGAGCTTTTAATTCATTTAATTTTATTTCATAAGATGCATTCTTAGGACTAGCCGTTTTTTTATTTAAAAAAGTAATATTTTCAGTTGGAACAATTTCAACATATTCATTTTTAGCTTTATCAATAGTAATTTTATCTAAAATACTATCTGTTGATAAAACTTTTTCAGTTGAATATTGAGCAAAACCATAATCTAACATAGAAGTAACTTCCGCATTTCTAGTTTTACTATCAGGCTCATTCATAGCTACAGCAATAAGACGCATGTCATTTTTATTCGCTGTAGCAGTTAGGCAATACCCTGCCTCAGAAGTATAACCAGTTTTTAAACCATCGGCTCCATCATAAAATCTAACTAATTTATTTGTATTAACAAGCCAAAATTCTTTATCAGTGCCTTTTCGCAAATAATCTTCATAAATCGATGTATACTCTAAAACACTTTTATGCTTTATTAATTCCCTAGCCATAAAGGCCATATCATAAGCACTAGAATAATGATTAGCATCATCAAGTCCATGAACATTTTTAAAATTAGTATCTTTTAAACCCAATTCTTTGACTTTTTCATTCATCATATTAACAAATGCTTCTTCTGTGCCGGCAACATATTCGGCCATCGCTACAACTGCATCATTACCACTTGCAACAGCAATTCCTTTAAATAAATCACGAACAGTCATTTTTTCATTTGTTTCTAGTAAAATTTGAGAACCACCCATACTTGAAGCATTTTCGCTAGCAGTTACCACATCATCCCAACTAATTAATCCTTTATCTATATGTTCAATAATAATTAACATCGACATTATTTTCGTCATAGAAGCTGGGTGCAATTTCTCGTGAGCATTCTTTTCAAAAATAATTTCCCCAGTTTCAAATTCTATTAAAATAGCGCTTCCTGCATTAGGGGCTAAATCGATTTCCTCTGCTTTAATATTAAATGGCAAAATCATACATATACTTAAAATAATACTTAATACTTTTTTCATATTCCACCTCTAATAAAGATTATGAAAAATATGTCAATATATGATTTATTTAAAAAATATATTAAAGAAAAATACCATTAACTATCTTAGTAAAACATAATGTTAATTATTATTTTTAATTAAATTATTTAATCTTTCTTTTTGCTTTTGTAGTTTGTACTTTGTCTACCCACTCTTCCCTAGGACCATAAGACATTATATCTGTAATAATTCTAACCCTATTTTTATTATTTAAAATCTTACATATACTTTTAATTACACAATTAATTTATTATTTTGTTCCTCAATATAAAATTCTTTAAAAATAATATTAATTTCAAATCTTTTTTATATTCGTATACATTCTTGAATGATATCCATTTTTATCATAAAATTTAATAGCATTTTCATTATATGCAAACACATCAACTATTATATATTCACAACCTATCGATTTAAAATATTCTTCTATTTTCGAAATAAGCATATTGCCTATTCCCTTACTTCTTATATTTTTAGAAACTATTAATTCAGTTATTTCTCCTCTTTTAGGACATTTATAATCTAAGTAATCATATTCATTATATGGAAATATGCAACCCATAATTAACCCTACTGCCTTATCGTTTTCAACGGCTATATAACATTTACCATTATTATTTTTAACTTCTTCTAAATCTAAAATTGCCATTTTATTCCTATACTCAGAATGAACTTGATCTAAATTATCTTTATCTATTGATACAACATATTCTTCTAGTTCTACTAATAAATCTTTTACATCTTCTAAATATTTATCTTCGTATTCTATTATTTTCATTATTAAAATAATACTCCTTAGTTAATACATATTTAGAAAAAGTTAACAATCCATCATAAAATGTATAAGGTGATTCTTTTTCTATTTCACCAATTTTATTAAAGCCTAATTTTTCAAATAATTTACAAGATGCTATATTATATTTTACAGCTCCAGAAGAAATACCATTTATCTCTACCTCTTTAAACATATAATCTATCATTGCTTTAGCAGCTTCTGTTGCATAGCCTTTTCCTTGATAATTTGGATCCATATACCAACCAACATCACAAATATTAATATCTTCACCTTTTTCTTGAGCTGATACTTGTCCTATTACTTCTTCATATCCACTATTTGTATATTCCGGTTTTAAAAATACACTCCATACAAATATATCATTATTATCTGATTTATCAACTTTAGAATTATAAAATTTTTCTTGTATTTCCCAAGTCCAATGATTAGGATTATTTGCATGCCTTTTAGCACCAACTAAATACCATTTATTTACTTCTGGTATCATTAATATTTCCCATAATCTTTTTTGTTCTCCCAACTTAGAACTTCTTAAAGTTAATCTTTCGGTTTCCATTGTTTTACTACCAATCAAATTCATTCTAAATCACCTCACTATTTTAATGAAATTATTATCTTATTTAACACTTTTTCTTTATCAACCGATGTATCATACATTCCTTCTTTATTTTTAATTATAATCTATCGTAACCCCACCAATCAGGAATTAATTCTTCTAATTTTACTATTTCATTTATATTAATATCTTTTAATATTTCAATATTCTTACTATTTTTAGAAAGTTGCATAAGATATTCTCTACAGGCTCCACAAGGTGAACATACATTACCTTTAGAATCAACACATACTAATTTTACAATCTCATTTTCACCGTTTATAATCATATTAGCAATAGCATTTCTTTCTCCACACATACCTAATGTTGATACAGTATCGATACAAACTCCAGTATAAATATTATGCTTTTTTGTAAGTATTGCTGCTCCTACTCCTCCAGCACTAATCATACCTGATATTTTTCTTGGATTTCTTATATTTTTAGCCTTTTTATATAATTCTTCCCAAACAGTATTTTCACTATACAAATATTCAATATGAATAGCATATACACCATTTTTTTTAATGGCATCAACATATCCATCAAGTTTATTTACATTTTTAATGGCTTCTTCTCTATCGTTAGTAGAAGAAGTCGTATATCTTGTTCCTTCTAAAGTAAATAGTTCATCTAAAGAATTATAATGATTTACTTCTTTAACTTTAACATAAAATTTTCTTAAATTATTACTAGTAAATTCTATAATATCACTTTGTTTTAATTTGCTGTAATCATGCCCACTATTTTCTTTATTTACCCTTATTTCTACTCTTTTAGTATTATTTTTAATAGCCAGAGCTGCTCTATCATTAATATTTAATTTCATTATCGCTTTAATATCTCCTTGTCTTTATATAATATAATTTTTTATCATTTATTTTTTCCATAAATATCGCACCAAATTTTTCATAGTAATTTTCTAATTTAAATTTTAAATATATTTTATCAAAAACTCTTTTATATGCTTCATCTAAAATAGCATCATTTAATATCTTCGAGTACCCTAAACCTCTATATTCTTCTTTTACATACATAGTTATATACCATGGTTTTAAGTCTTTTCTTTCTCCCATATCTTCTGAAAAAATTAATATAAACCCAATTAATTTTTCATTATTTAATAATAATTTAACTTTATCTATTTTTTATTTATTCTTTCTTCAGTTATTTTTTTATCAATTGACCATTCTTTAATTTCTAACATCAAAACTTCTTTTAAATATTCTTGTTTTTCCTTTAAATCATATATTTTTAACATATTTCCTATCATTATCCAAACTATTTATATAATTATTAAATTCTTTAAATGATATATTAGGCTCTACTTCATAAAACTCAGTTACTGGTCTAGATATGCCACCAGACATGTTAATATAATAATTATTTATATTATTAATTGCTTCTTCTTCTGATTCAAATTCGTATATTCCAATTCTTTCCCAATTTGGATGTTCTATTTGATATACTTTATCATTTTGATAATAAAGTATAAAGCAATGCATATGCTCGTCTTCATCTAATTTATTAAAATCATTAGATTCATATATTCTTGTACAATACATTTTATTTTTGATATTTAATATATCTAACAAATTTTTCATTAAATAAACTTGTTCTATGCAAGTACCTATTTTATGTTGTAATATTTCTTCAATACTAGATGTTCTATATAGTTTTCTAAAACCTTTCATATTTCCTATATGTTCATTATTATTAATATCCAACCAACCATATTTAATATTTTCTTTCATAAATTCTAATACATCATTAGGTGTTTTAATATTTTCAATTTTCATTTTAAATACTCATTCCTTTCACTTTGTTCAAAGTACACATAGTTTTGAAAACTTAAATTTGTTTTCAGACTATTTCTCCATTCTAAAACAAATCTTTCATATTTTAAATTTTAATTTGTCATAACAAAACCTAATATTTTATTATACTTTTTTATATTTTTTTACAAAATCATGATCAACTATAATCAAATAAACATTTATTATATATATAAAAACTTCCATCATACAAAACAAACTATAGTAAATTATATAACATATCTATGTCTTTTATTGTTACTATTTCTAATTATATCAATTTAAATAATCCTAACAAAAAATTCTGCTTAATGCAGAATTAATTTTACAACCAAAATAATATTCCTAACAGTTTAATAAATTAGGAGTCGTGATTAATTCTGCATTATTTATAACTTGTAAATTTTTCATCTTAATCACGCTCCTTTCTTTAAATAATTTACACTAATAATATATCATAAAATTATTACTTTGTAAATCATCACATCTAATTTAAATTTTATCTATATATTTTTTCGTATTCATTATTAAAAATTAATATTATTTTTTGCTGTGTATTAGATTTGAGGTGCAGGTTAAAAACACGAAAAAAATAAAAAATTTAATTTAAGGCTTGTATTATATAGGAAAAATTGATTTTGGTAAT
>CANQIS010000012.1 GCA_947624115.1 uncultured Bacilli bacterium | reverse complement strand
GTAGCAAAAAATGCCGTATAATCAAAGAAAAAGTTTAGGGGTATAATACCTCTAACTTTTTTCTTTTGAAAAACTGTCCGGTTATAAGATACAATGATATAAAACAAAAATACTAATTATAAAGAAAACTTCTAAATTTATTTTGAATTAATATAAATAACTATTTTTCTATCCAAATTACCTTTTTGATATGATATAATTATCTAAACAGATATAACCTAATCAAACAAACATATATAATTATTCAATTAGAAGTAGAAAGTAGGTATTATGATGGATATTTTAAAAGATATTTATAAAAAAGATATCAAAAGAGAAATACAAGGTATAATCAAAGTTGAAGATGAAACAAGTATTATTCAAGAATTAGAAGAATACGTTTTGACCGAAGAATTACAAAGAAACCTATTAAATTTTTTTGAAGTATATAATAATAGTATAAATAATAATACGAAAAAAATAGGCGTTTGGATATCAGGTTTTTTTGGAAGTGGAAAATCACATTTTTTAAAAATAATTTCTTATTTACTAGAAAATAAAAAAATCAATAATAAACATGTAATTGAATACTTTCAAAATAAAATTAAAGATAAACATTTATTAGAATTAATTAACCAAGCCAATACTATTTCAACTGATGTTATTCTATTTAATATCGATTCTAAATCATCATTAAATAATAATGAAAAAGATAAAATATTAACTGTTTTTACCAAAGTATTTAATGAAAAAATCGGTTTTTCATCAATTCCTCATATTGCTGAACTCGAAAGATTTCTTATTAAGGAAAACAAATATCAACAATTTCAAGAAATCTTAAAAAATGATTATAATAAAAATTGGGCAAATATTCGAAATGATTTCTATTTTCACCAAACTGAAATAATAAAAGCCTATGCCAAAGCAATAAATAAGTCAACCAAAGAAGTAACAACACTATTTGATAAAGTTGAAAAACAATATGATATGTCGATTGAAAAATTAGCAACCCAAATAAATGAATATCTGACATCTACAAATAGCGAGCATCATATTGTTTTCTTAGTTGATGAAATAGGGCAATATATTGCGAATAATCAAAAATTAATGCTTAATTTACAAACAATGGTTGAAAATTTAGGTAGCAGATGTCAAGGTAAAGCGTGGGTTATTGTGACAAGTCAAGACACAATTGATAATACCTTAAAAAGTTATGATTTTTCTAAAATTCAAGGACGTTTCGACACTAAATTATCATTATCATCGTCTGATATAGCGGAAATAATTAAACTACGTCTTTTAGAAAAAAACGTAAAATATAATAAAAAATTGGAATTAATTTATAAAAAAAATCAATCAATCATTAAAAATTTATTAACTTTTACTAATCATAAACTTTCAAATAATTATGAAACAGTTACATCATTTATCCAAACCTATCCTTTTATCCCATATCAATTTCAATTAGTTCAAGAAACATTCAATAATATTCGTAAAGAAGGTTATATTGGTAAACATCTTTCAACAGGTGAGCGTTCACTATTAAGTACTTTTCAAGAAGTGGCTAAAAAATACTCAAATTATGAAATAAATACTTTAATTCCTTTTTATGCTTTTTACGACGTAATTGAATCATTATTATCTTATCAGATAAAAAACATTATTGATAATGCGAAAAAATTAGTAATTAATAACAAACTAGAAGAAATAGATTTAAATCTTTTAAAAATGCTTTTTATGTTAAAAAATATAACTGAATTTTCTACAAACATTGATAATTTATCAACTTTATATATTTCTAATATTCAAACTGATAAACAACAAATAAAAAACGAAATAACAAAATCCTTAAAAAAACTAGAAGAACAAACATTAATTGAGCATATAAATGATGAATATATATTTTTAGACGAAAGTGAACAAAAAATTAATCGCGAAATTAAAAATATTAATTTAGATGCCAATAAAATAAACGATTATTTAAAAAAAATTATCTTTGAAAATATTATAACTGAAAATAAATTTAAATATAAAAATAAAACATTTTCATTTACCAAATATATCGATAATCAAAAATATTCTAAAGAATCTGAAATAGGTATAAAAATTATAACTAATTTATCAAATTATACTGAAAAAGAAATAAAATTAAAATCCATTAATGAAAAACAATATGCCTTTATTAAATTGCCAATTTCTGAGACCACCTATGATGATATAATTAAATACTTAAAAGTAACTGAATACTGCAAAAATAATAATATTGAAAAATTAAATAATATTCTAAAAAACAAACAACAACAAATAGAGAATAATGAACTAGTAATTATTGATAATATTACGCAATCATTGAATACATCAGATATAATTATTTCTGGTGATACAATAACATCCAATAACAAGGATATTATAACAAAAATTCATGAAGCACTTGAAATTTTAATCGATAATCTTTATAGCAAGTTTTACTATATTAATCATAATTTTACTAAAAAAGATATTAATGAATTATTTTATAGTTCAACTATCAATAATGAAAATCCAAATCAAAAAGCCTATGATGCTATAAAGGAATATTGTATTAAACAAACTAATCAAAATAATTTAATTAATATTAAAAATATTATTCAAAATTTTGAAACTATTCCATATGGTTTTTTAAAAGATGATATCATATATCTTATTATCAAATTACTAAAAGATAACAATATTATGCTTACCTATAATAATAAAATACTAGATATAACTAAAGAAGAAACCTTAACTAAAATTTTAAATTCAAATTTACAAAATAACATCATCATAAAATTAAATAATAAAATATCGATTGAAATTATAAATAATTTAAATACTTTAGCGCATCATTATTTTAATGTAAAAGACTTAACAACTAACGAAAATGAAATAATAACCGATTTCAAAACTAAATGCTTAATACCTATGAAAGAACAATTATTAAAAATTAAAAATAATTACGATTCTAACGCAAAATATCCTTATCCAGATGAAGAAATTTTAGATCAAATTCTTATCTTACTACAAACTTTAATTGAAAAAGAAGATTATGATTTTATTAGTGAAATAACTAATCAGCAAAATAAAATAATTTTTCTATTAAAAAATATTGAGAATTTGCAAAATTTCTTTAATGGTGTCCAAAAAACACAATTTGATCAAACAAGAACCATTCTATTAATTTATGAAGATAATCAACAATATCTAGATGATCAAAAAATATTAAAAACAGTTAATGAATTAATTAAAATTATGACTAATAAACAACCATATAATGAAATCTATAAATTACCAAGTTTAAGAAATAAATTAAATACTTACTTAGCAAAATTAAATGAAAAAAAATTAAAAAAAGTAATTAATCAAGGAAAACAAAATATTAAATGTATTAAAAATGAAATTAAAATATATCAATTAAAAGATAAAATATGGCAAAAATATATTACTAAATCTCAAACTATTATTGAAAAATTAACTAATCTTGAGCAAATAAAAGATATATATGCATCTCAAGCTAAATTAACTGAAATAAAAGAAGAATTTAATGATAAATTAAAACAAAAAAATATAATTCAATTAGATAATTTAATAGAAACTAATTATCCAATCACAACTAAAGAAGATATTGAAAAATATTTAGCGTATGTAAAAAATAAATTATTAAAAAATTTAGAAAAAAAATAACATTAAGATAGGAGTAACAATATGGATAAAACAATACTAAAAAAATTTGCAAGTGAATCACGAAAAATATTAATGGATAAAATAGAACAAAAAATAAACTTACTTTTTATTGATGAAGAATTTAATTGTCAAATAAAAGATAATGTCTATATTTTATCAAATGATAACCATTGTCTATTCTTATCGGCAGAAGATTATGAAAATAGAAAAAAATTAATAAAAAAAATTAAAGAAACAAATCTTTATGAAACAATTGAAGAAGCAAGTTATACCTGGTTCAATCGTTTAATCGCATTAAGATATATGGAAGTAAATGATATTTTACCTCTAACTAAAGATAACAACTCATTATCAATTCATGTATTATCTTCTAATGATAATAAGCCAGATCCTGAAATATTAAAATATACTAATCTAATTAATCCAGAATTGGATCTTAATTTTGATGAAAATACTTATAATCAAATAACAAACGATAATGAAAAATTTAACTACATTTTAATTTTAATTTGTAAAAAAATAGGTCAGATAATTCCTCAAATTTTTGGTAATAAAACTGATTATATAAATATTTTAATACCTGATAACTTACTAAGTAGTACAGGCTTTATCACTAAACTTTTAACTGAAATAAGTATAGACAATTATCAACAAGTTGAAATAATAGGCTGGTTATACCAATATTATAATCAAAGTGAAAAAGATAGAGTCATTGCTTCTAATAGACCATATCAAAAAAACGAAATTCCTTATGCTACTCAAATATTTACTCCTAATTGGATTGTTAAATATATGGTTGAAAATTCCCTAGGAAAATTTTGGTTAGAAAATACTGATAATCAAGATATTAAAAATAACTGGCAATATTATATTAATTCCAACATTAACATAACTAATAACTATCTTGATCCTACTACGATTACCTTTATTGATCCTTGTTGTGGTAGTGGCCATATACTTGTTTATGCTTTTGAAATATTTTACCAAATTTATGAATCACTTGGCTATAATCCAAAAGAAATTCCAACTTTAATTTTAAAAAACAATTTATATGGCTTAGATATTGATGAAAGGGCTGGTCAATTATCTATTTTATCGATTATTTTAAAAGCAAGAGAATACGATAAAAATATCTTTAATAATAACATTATCAAAAATTTAAATATTATGAATATGGAAACTATCGATTCTCAAAATATAATAGATAAAATATCAGATTTAGATATCATTAACTTAATAGATAATTTCAAAGATATTAAAGAAATTGGTTCATTGCTATTAATTGAAGATTACAATTATCAAGAATTAATTAATAAAATTAACCATCTTCAATTAGATGATAACTTAATAGATAAATTGTTAAGAATAGTTAAGCAAGCGAAACTATTATCAAAAAAATACGATATAGTTGTAACAAATCCACCATATCTTAATAATCGTGTCATGTCACCTGTTCTAAAACAATATATAATCGATAATTATCAAGCGTTTAAAACTGATTTATTTGCAGTTTTCATAAAAAGAAATTCCCTTTTTGGTAAAAAAAATGCCTATCTTGGCTTTATGACTCCTAACGTTTGGATGTTTATTACCTCTTATGAAAAACTAAGAAAATTTATTATTGAAAATTTAAACATCGATTCTTTAATTCAATTAGCTAAAGGTTCATTTTTTAAAGAAGCAACCGTCGATATTTGTACCTTTATTTTAAAAAATAACAATCTAAAACAAATAGGTAAATACTTCCGATTAGAAAATTATAAAGGTGGTATGG
The DNA here is from genome assembly GCA_947624115.1 of uncultured Bacilli bacterium. Lineage (GTDB taxonomy): Bacteria > Bacillota_I > Bacilli_A > RF39 > UBA660 > CAJLIR01. The sequence continues at coordinate 19,656 of CANQIS010000012.1, read as the reverse complement.
ACATACAAGAACAAAAATTTCTTGAAATAAAAAAATATCGTTTTACTGATTACTACGAAATTGATAGTCACGAATTTTTAAAACTACCAACATCTCCTATTGCGTATTGGGTGTCTAATAGAATTTTTGATATTTTTCAAAATTATAAACCAATGAGTTATTATGCAACTGCTAAACAAGGACTAGCGACAGCCGACAACAATAAATTTCTCCGATACTGGTTCGAAATCGATAAACAAGATATTTCTTTTAATACAAAATCAACCCTTGAAACAATAGACAATTCAATTAGATGGTATCCTTATAATAAAGGTGGTGACTATCGCAAATGGTATGGAAATAATGAATACATTGTCAATTGGTATAATAATGGCCACGACATAAAAAATAATTTCGATGAAAAAGGTAAATTACGTTCTAGGCCACAAAATACCGATTACTATTTTAAATCAGGTATTACTTGGACACTATTAAGTAGTAGTTACTTTGGTGTTCGTTATTCAAATCCTGGCTTTATTTTTGATGTTAATGGTATGACTCTGTTTCCAAATGATGAAAATCTAAAATACTACTTACTAGGTTTTATGGCTTCTAAAATCAATATTGCCTTCTTAAATATTATAAATCCAACAATGGCTTTTCAAATTGGCGACATTTTAAAACTACCAATCATTATCGATTACACCAAAAAAGAACAAATCGATAAATTAGTAACCGAAAACTTAATTTTAGCTAAAGATGATTGGGATATTTCTGAAACAAGTTGGGATTTTTTAATCAATCCTTTAGTAAAATATAAAAACAACCAAACTCAAACTTTAATTAGTGATATTTATCAAATATGGGAAAAACAATGTCATAATAATTTTTTAAAAATGCAAGAAAATGAAGAAAAATTAAATCAAATCTTTATTGATATATATAAACTCAACAATGAAATTTCAAATAAATTAGAAAATAAAGATATAACTATGAAAAAAATTGATAAAATAACAACTATAAAAGAATTAATAAGTTATGCTGTTGGTTGTATGTTTGGACGTTACTCATTAGATTGCCAAGGTTTAATCTTTACAGGTGGTGATATCAAATATGACAAATATCAAAGTTATCAAATCACAAATGATAATATAATATTAATAACTGAAGATGATTACTTTCCAGATGATATTACTAATAAATTTAAAAATTTTATCGAAATCGTTTTCGGTAAAAATACCCTTTATTCTAATTTAGAATTTATTGCCGATACACTAGGTAAAAAAGGAACTGAAACTGCAATTGAAACAATTAGAAGATACTTTAATACTGAATTTTATATAGATCATTTAAAAATGTACAATAATCGTCCAATTTATTGGTTATTTAAAAGTGGTAAAAAAAATGCCTTCCAATGTTTAATTTATATTCATCGTTATAATGAAACAACTATAACTAAAATTAGACTTGATTATTTATCTAAAAAACAAACATTATACGAAAATATTTTAAATAATCTTTGCTCTAAAATAGCAAATAATCAAAATATAGTCCTTAAACAAGAAAATCAAAAAAAGCAAATCGATATTACCAATAAATTAAAAGAAATAAATGCCTATCAAGAAAAGATCTCCCATCTTGCTAATCAAAATATTAAAATTGATTTAAATGATGGCATCATTAAAAACTATGCCAAATTGTCCGATGTATTAGAAAAAATAAAAGGTTAATCATGATTTTAAACGTTAGTGGTAGAACCGATATCGTTGCTTTTTATTGTAATTGGTTTATTAAACATTATAACGAAGGATATTTCGATGTTAGAAACCCTTTTAATCCTAAACTAATCAGTCGAATTTACGTAAAAGATGTGGATGCGATCGTATTTTGTACTAAAAATCCCTTACCAATTATTAACTTTTTGCCAAACATAAAAAAGCCAATTTTATTCCATATAACGCTAACGCCATATAAAAAAGATGTTGAGCCAAACGTTATTCCAAAAGGAAAAATTATTGAAGCTATTAAAAAAATATCAAAGATTGTTGGTATCGAAAATATTTATATAAGATACGATCCTATTTTTTTAAACGAAAAATATAATTTGAATTATCATCTAAAATCTTTTGATAAATTATGTAAAATATTAAATGGTTATGTAAAACATATTATTATCTCATTTATTGATAACTATAAAAACGTTCAAAAAAATAAAAACATCTTAAAAATAAAAGAATTAACTGAAAATGACTATCGTCAAATAGGTTTAAATTTCAGTAAAAGTGCTAAAGAAAATAATATGACTGTTCAGACCTGTTGTGAAGAGCATAACCTTGTTGAATATGGTTTTATTAAAAGAGATTGTGTCGATTTAAATTTGGCATATAATTTAACTAAAAAAACAAAATTAAAAAAATGGAAAGAAAGACCATGTGAATGTGTTGAAATGATAGACATTGGTGTCTATAATTCTTGTCGCCATTTTTGTAAATATTGTTACGCTAATTTTGATGAAAAAAAAGTCAAAGAAAACTATGCAAATCACGACGAAAATTCATCATTATTAATCGGTCATATTGAAAATGGTGATATAATAAAAATAAGAAAATAATATGGAGTGACAAATGAATAATGATATAGAAAAAATTTTTAATGCATTATCTCTTTCAAAATTTAGAAGCAGTTTCAAACTAAAAAATAAAGATTTAATATATATAAAAGAAAAAGGTTTAGATAAAATTAAAGAACATGCCTATAAATTTGTTGAAGATAGGTTAGCTAGTGCCCATCCTTCAAATGATGGTAAACAAACACCAATGAAAGGGCACCCAGTTTTTATCGCACAACATGCAACTGCAACTTGTTGTCGAAGTTGTCTTTATAAATGGCATAAAATTAAGCCTAATAAGGAATTATCACAAGTAGAAAAAAATTATATTGTTAATTTTATTATTAAATGGATTGAAAAACAAATCAAAAATATTGCTTAAAAACATATAAAGTGTTAAAATACCATGTAATCAAATTTCTATGTGGAGGTTGTGTAAATGAATAATTTAGATAAATTATTAAATGAATTAAAAGATTATGAAAATGATGACTTAGATGAATTTGATAACATCACAATAAATGCTGACAGTGCTACCGAACAATATTTATCAAGTATCAAAAAATACCCAAAATTGTCTGCGGAAGAAGAATATAAACTATTTACCTTATATCAAAAAAATAAAGAAAAAGTAATTAGAGATAAAATATTATTAGCTAATCAAAGACTAGTAATAAAAATAGCTAAAAATTATTTGTATAGAGATTTTTCTTTTTTAGATTTAATTCATGAAGGCAATATTGGCTTAATTAAAGCAATAGAAAAATTTGATATTACTTTAGGTTATAAATTTTCTACTTATGCTTCAATTTGGATTAATCAAAGTCTTATGCGTGGTATAGATGCGAAAGCAAACTCTTTAAGATTACCATATAAAAAAACTATAGATTTAAGAAAATATCGTAAAGAAGTATATAATTTGCAACAAAAATATTTAAAAAATATAACATATTCCGAAATTGAACAACAATCAAATTTTAATCTACAGGAAATATATGAATATGAATTATTATCTCAAAAAAAAATTGAATTAAATACGCCTGTTTTAGATCAAGAAACTGAATTTATTGATTTAATTGCCGATGAAACAGCACAAAATCCATCACTTTTTGTTGAAGAAAAAATTAAAAATGAAGAAATTATTAAAGTAATAAACAAGTTAAACCCAGTTGAAAGAGCAATTATTACTTATCGTTTTGGATTAAATAATCAAAAAGCAATAACCTTAAAAGAAACCGCAGAAATAATTTACAAACTAGGATTATCCGATCATGTATATAAAATAGAAACAATAAGATTAAAAGAAGAAAAAATATTAAAAAAATTGCGTAATGATAATGATTTACAACAATTGCTATAAGAATAATTAAAATAATTGCAATCGACTCAGAAACATTTAGATATAATTATACTTTTAATAAATCTGATTTAGAATTATAAAAAGCATGAAGAATATTAATTTCATGCTTTTTTCTTATTAATTCCAATCATACCACCTAATACACAACTTATATTTATAATTAAATAATAAATTAAATTAGTTATAACAAATTTTTGTTGTAAACCTAAATAATTAAATAGTAATAAAATTGCTGTACAAATAAATCCTAATTTAATACCCTCAAGCCAACCTTTTTCTTTACTATTTTTACCAATTATAAATCCACCTATAAACATTGAAATTAAAATTATAATTAATTTTAAAATAGATAAAAATTTTGGACCAATTATATTAAAATAACTAAGAATTGTTATAATAAAAGTAGAAATTAAAGTAATACTAATAATATATAATAATGCCTTACCACTATTTTTTAAAAAAATCATCATAATTTTCACCTAATAAATTCTATTAATTGAATAAAAAAATATACCATGTTTCATAATAAAATAGGTGATTTTATGTACATTACAATTATTTTAAAAACAATGTTTTTATATTTTATAATTATTCTTGCTTATCGTATTATGGGAAAAAAAGAATTAGGTCAACTTAGTATTATTGATTTAATTGTTACTTTATTAATTGCGGAGTTAGCCGCTATTAGCATTGAAGATGTTGAAGTATCAATTTTTAAATCAATTGTCCCAATTTCTGTTTTGGTGATTATTCAAATCGCATTAAGCTATATTTCCCTAAAAAGTGAAAATTTTCGAAAATCAGTTGATGGTCATCCAACTGTTATCATTAAACAAGGAAAAATAAAATTTAATGAAATGTCCAAATTACGTTACAGTTTAGATGATTTAATTACTCAATTAAGAGAGCAAGGTATAAAAAGTATCGAAGAAGTAAGTTATGCCGTTTTAGAAAACGATGGAAAATTATCAGTCTTTCAAAATACAATTGATTACCCAATGCCAATTATAATGGATGGTGTAATTAATGAAGATGTATTAAAAGATATGAAAAAAACAAAAAATTGGGTTTATAAAATTTTAAATAATAAAAAAATTCAATTAGAAGATGTTTTCTATGCTTTTCACACCAAAGAAAAAACTTTCATTATTAAAAAAGAAGATTTAATTGATTAAAATTAGACATTTACTATACAATTAGTATAGAAAAAATATTGAATTTTTCTAATAATCATGATAAAATAAAAAAAATAGAAAAAGAGGTACCTATATGAATAAGAAAAATGGTTTTACATTGATAGAATTGTTAGCAGTAATCGTTATTTTAGCTGTTCTTGGTCTAATTGCTATACCAACTATAATCGATTCAATTAATGAATCAAAAAGAGATTTATACGTTGAACAAGTAAATCAAATTCTAGATGCAGCCGAAGGGTGGGCCGCTGCCAATGATAGCAAATTACCAGATGCATCTAGCACATCAACGCCTATTAGATTAGAGATAGAAACTTTAAAAAAATCTGGAAATTTAAAAAATGAAAAAATTAAAAATCCAATTGATGGTTCAAAAGAAATGAATGGTTATGTTGCTATCAAATACGATAGTGAATATAAACAATATGTCAATGTGTATTGTGATGCTAATGAAACTTATGCTAAAATATATTACGAGGATTCAACTGAATACAATTCTGTTAAAACAACCTGTAGTAAAGCTACAAAAGTAGTATCTTAATTAATGTTAAGATATTTTTTTGTATAATAAATATGATGTAAAGTTATATAAATTGTACTTAATACCGTTGCAAAAACTAATCCCCATAATCCGATTTTTAAATTTAATAAAATAATTAAAGAGCTTGTTTTAATGATTATTCCAACCAATGTTCCAAACATCGCACATTTTGCTTTTCCCATCGCTTGTAAACTACTTGTAAGAGGTGCTTGAATATAATGCAAAATAAACAAAGGAGCTAATACTTTGATATAAGTAACACCCTCGGTTGTATTATAGATTAATTTTAATAAAGACTCAGGAAAAATTAAAAAAACCAAAGTTGAAGGAATGCCAATTAGTAATGAAAAAAATAGAGCTTGTTTAATTCTTTTTCGTGTATTTTTATATTCACCGCGACTATAGCAATTACTAACAACTGGTAATAATGCTTGCGAAATAGCAGCTGTAAAAAAAGAGGGAAGCGAAACTAGTGGCATAACATAACCATTAATAACTCCATACTCTGTAATAATATAGTTATTAGTATATCCTAAATGTAACAAAATATTAGTAATAATAATTGGCTCAAAAAAATAAGCCACGTTTCCCATTAATCTACTACCTGTTGATGGCAGACTTATGCTGAAAACATTTTTAATATTTGTCTTATTTGGAACAATATCTTGTTTTGAAATAGTAAAACTTTTTGGAAGAAAAATAAATAAAACAATTATTGAAGTAATTTCACTAAAAATATTTGATAAAATAATAAAACTAACAGCGCTATAAAGTCCTTGCTTAATAAAAATTGGAATACCTATTATTAAAGAAATTAAACGAATGATATCCTCAGTAATATTAGATATAACATGTGGTATCATTTTTTGTTTACCAAAAAAATAACTTCTTAAAATACTAGAAATACTGATAAATGGAAGCACCAACCCCACACATAACAATGGTATCTTTAAATTTGGATCTTTTAATAAATTAGTTGCTAAAAAACTACTAAAAAATATAAGTAAAATAATAATTATAATATTAATAAAAATTGAAACCGGAATTATTGAAAAAACAATATTTTTATTATTACCTTTATCCTCAGCTACCAATTTACTAATAGCAATCGGAAATCCTAATTGAGCAATAGTAATAAGTAACATAAAAGTAGGGGAAATCATCATATATAATCCGATTCCTTCAGTTCCGACTAGCCTTGTCATCACAATCTTTATTAACATTCCAAGTACCTTAGTAATAAAGCCTCCTATTATTAAAATAATTGTTGACTTAATAAATTTATTTTTTTTCATAATTTCTCCTTTAAAAAAGAATATTTTTAATATATAATATAATATGTAAGTATTTATAAAATTATTTATTGGAGGTAAACTATGGACGATAATCAAGATATAGTATTTAATTCCCTACAAGAATTATACTTAAGAATAAAACCTGCTTTATCTGCTCGTAAAAGTGAATTAAATAGAAAAGGGCTATCTTATATAACAGAAGAGGATATTTGGAACTACTTTAAAGAAAATAAATGGAAAAATGCTACCAATTTAAATTTACATGAAATGGTAAGTGACGTATTTAATGTCGATGAGGTATTGATAGATGATTATTTAAAAAATAAATTAAATCAACAAAATCGTACTTTATATTTTAATAATGAAATTAGTGAGGATGATGTACATGAAGAATAAATTTATAAAAAATTTAATATTTGTAACAATTGCGGCTTTTTTAGTATGTTTTTTTTCAATTAGTTTATTTAAAGATATGAAATTTGGTTTAGACTTACAAGGTGGTTTTGAAATTCTATATCAAGTAAAAAGTATTGACGATAGTAAAGTTACCGATGATATGGTCAAAAGTACTTATAAAACCTTATTGCGAAGAATTGATGGTTTAGGTGTATCTGAACCAGAATTATCAATCGAAGGTGATCGTATTCGTGTTAAATTAGCGGGTGTATACGACCAAGATAGTGCTGTTGCTATGTTAAACCGTGCTGCTAGCTTAACATTCCGCGATACTAGCGATAATTTACTTATGACTAGCGATGTCCTAACAACTGGTGGTGCGAAAGTTTCACAGGATGAATATGGCAATTATGTTATTGGTTTGAGTATTGCCGATAAAGAAGAATTTTATAAAGTTACTAAAGAAATAAGTCAAAGAGAAGATAACCGAATTGTTATTTGGTTAGACTTTGATCCAACAACTGATAGTTATCAAACCTATCAATACAATTGTGGTAAAGTTGACACAGAAGACGCTATCGCAAGTATTAAATGTCTATCTAGTGCAACTGTTCGTGAAGGCTTTGCCGATGACGTTATAATTCAAGGTGATTTTGAAAAACAAGAAGTGGAAAATTTAGTTGAATTAATTAATTCAGGTAGTTTAACAACAAAATTAGAAGAAATTTCATCGACAGTTGTAACTGCTTCATTTGGTGAAGATTCCCTTAACAAAACAGTTACAGCCGGTTTAATTGGTGTTGCTTTAATCATTATCTTTATGATTATTATTTATCGTTTCTCTGGCTTTGTCGCTGGGGTTGGTATATTAATTTATACTTGTACTACATTATTCGTTTTCTGGCTAATTGGTGGTGTTTTAACCTTGCCTGGTATTGCTGCTATGGTAATTGGAATAGGTATGGCTATTGATGCCAACGTAATTAATTTTTCAAGAATTAAAGACGAATTATATGAAGGAACAAAACTCCAAATGGCCTTCAAAAATGGAAACAAAAATTCTTTTAGTAGTATTATTGACTCCAATTTAACGACCCTTTTAGTTGCTATTATCCTATTTATTTTTGGAGAAAGTAGTGTTAAAGGCTTTGCAACTATGTTAATTATTAGTACCTTAGTCACAATGGCTATCATGGTATTCTTAATGCGTTGGTTATTAAGTTGCTTTGTAAAAACTGGTTTCTTTGATAATAAATTAACAACTTTTATCGGTGTTAAAAAATCAGATATACCTCAATTAGAAAAAAATGAAAAAAAGAAAAAAGAAAACTTTAGTAAATTTAATTTCATTAAAAGTTACAAAATTGTTTTAGTATTTACTGTATTGTTTATTGCTATCGGTATTACATCATTATGTACTAATAAATTAAATTTAGGTATTGACTTTAAAGGTGGTTCTTCCATAACTTTAGTAAGCGAAAATGACCTATCAACCGATGAATTAAAAAAAGATATTGAAGAATTAAATTATAATTTAACAAATATTGAAGAGCTTGCTGATAAAAGCATAGTTATAACAGTTTCAGATGAATTAAATGATCAAAGCACTGATAACAATGAAAAAGAAATAATTAAAACTTATTTTAAAGACAAATATAATGCCGAAGCATCAATTGGTGTTGTAACTAACGTTGTAAAACGTGAACTTGTAAAAAATGCTTTTATCTCCCTAATTTTAGCGGTTATTGGTATCATTATTTATATCTCAATTCGTTTTAGATTTAACTATGCTATTGGAGCTATTATGGCTTTAGTTTGGGATGTATTCTTCATTATTGCACTATTTAGTTTCTTAAAATTAGAAGTTAGTAGCATCTTTATTGCTGCCATTCTATCAATTATTGGTTATTCAATCAATGATACAATCGTTACATTTGACCGTGTAAGAGAAAATATTAATGCTTACCATAATGGAAGAATTAATAAAAAAGAAGAATTAACTAATATTATTAATTTAAGTTTAAGGCAAACATTTATGCGTAGTTTAATTACCACAATTACAACTTTAATTCCTGTTATTTGTTTAATATTGTTTGGTTCAAGTGAAATCTTCAATTTTAATCTTGCTTTACTATTTGGTCTAGTATCTGGTGTTTATTCTTCAATTTTTGTTGCAACGCAAATTTTATATTTACTAGAAAAAAGAAATGTTGGAAAACCTCCAAAGAAAAAATGGTATGAAGAAGAAAACGAACCTAAAGAAAAAAAAGTAAAAGGAGTTAATTGTTAAAGTGATCAAATTTGCAAATTGTGATACCTCGACCGATGAAATCAGAACAAATAATTTAAACGATAATTTTAAACTAAAAATTAAAGATGCCTTATTACGATCAATTATAGAACACGATGTTATAAATAGATTTATTTTAGAAAATGAATATTTAACAGTCTTAAATCAAAATAAAATCAATTTACTAGAAGAAAAAATTAGTTTATACATTAATAAATATCATTCGTATCTGGATTATCTAAAGTCACAAAACTTAGAAAAAAACTTAAATCATTATTTAATAACAAATAATAATTATCCAAATATAAATATGGCTATTCAAAAAATAAATTGTTTAAACATTCAAAATGCACTAATATATTCAATTGAAGAAAAAAATGTGAATTATAAATTTTATTTAGAATATCTATACACAAGACTATTAAAAAATAAAGAAATACCTTTAGAAATAATTAGCGACATCATAACAAATATTAACTTGATTGAATATATATTAAAAGCAAATTCAAAATCAAAAGTTCTAACAAAATAAAATTAATTTCATAAGAAAGAAGGTAAAACATGACCAAGAAAAACTTTTCATTGACAATTGATGATATAATCGGAGCAGTTAGCAGTTATATTACTGATGAACAAGAAATTGAACAAATAAAAAAAGCATATAATTATGCTGCCGAAAAACATTTTGGTCAAAAACGTTTAACAGGAGAAGACTATATCGAGCATCCACTAAATGTTGCCTATATTCTAACCGAAATAAATGCTGATTATCAAACAATATGTGCTGCCTTACTACATGATGTTATTGAAGATTGTGGGGTAACTGATGAAGAATTTATCAAAAATTTTGGCCCCGAAATTCACCTTTTAGTAGATGGAGTTACCAAAATAAATAAATTAAATTTTTCTGGTGATACTGAAGTTACTGTTGCCAATCATCGAAAAATTTTAGTTGGGTTATCTAAAGATGTTCGTGTTATTATTATCAAATTAGCTGATCGCTTACATAATATGCGAACTCTTTGGGTGCATTCCGAAGCTAAACAAAAAGAGAAGGCTAAAGAAACTTTAGATATTTTAACACCAATTGCCCACCGTTTAGGTATGTTTAAAATAAAAAGTGAATTAGAAGATTTATCGCTTAGATACTATAAACCAGACGTCTATTTTTCAATTGTCGAACAATTAAATCAAACAAAGGTTGAAAGAGATTCTATAGTCGAGGCAATGGTAAAAAAAGTATCTGAACTATTAGATAGTCAAAATATTCAATATGAGATAAAAGGCCGTTCTAAAAGTATCTATAGTATTTATAAAAAACTAGATAAAGGCAAAAAATTCAGCGATATATATGATTTGCTAGCTTTAAGAATTTTAGTAAATACAGTTAGTGAATGTTATCAAACTTTGGGCTTGATTCATTCTATTTATCATCCACTTCCAAAACGTTTTAAAGACTATATTGCTATGCCAAAAACAAACATGTACCAATCACTACATACGACTGTCATTGGACTAGATGGATACTTTTTTGAAATTCAAATTAGAACCTATGAAATGGATAAAATTGCTGAAAAAGGAATAGCGGCTCACTGGTCATATAAAGAAAAAGGTAGTAATGTTTCAGCCAGTATGCAAAATACTATGGAACAAAAATTACAATTTTTTCGTTCAATTATTGAATTAGGAGAAACTGAAGAAAGCGACAAACAATTCGTCGATACTGTTAAAGAAGAAATTTTCAATCATACCATTTATGTTTTTACACCAGGTGGTGATGTAATTGAATTACCAAACGGCTCAACACCAATTGATTTTGCCTATAAAATTCACAGTGATGTTGGTGATAAAATGGTCGGTGCCCTTGCTAATGGTAATATTGTTCCAATTGATTACAAGTTACAAAATAATGATGTTATAAAAATAAACACTAACAAAAATTCTGTCGGTCCAAGTCGTGAATGGCTAAATATTGCCTATACAACTCAAGCCAAAAGTAAAATTAAAGCATTTTTTAATAAATTAGATAAAAACGAACATTTAAAACATGGACAAGAAATTTTGACTAAAGAACTTCGCAAGCGAAAAATAGTTATTAACGATTTTTATGTTCAAGATAATATTGATAAAATTTTAAATGAATTTAAACTACCTAATATTAATGAATTATATATATTATTAGGTAGCAATAAAATTGCGATTGGTCAAATCATGAATTTACTTTATAATGATGCTTCTACTAAACAGGAAATCATTTTAAAAAAAGCTCAAGCTAACCATCCAATTAAACAACAAATTAATAAAAATGATATTATTGTCAAAGGAGCAGCTGATATAAAAGTAAATGTTGCCGCATGTTGCACACCAATCCCTGGTGATAAAATTGTAGGTTATATTACAAAAGGTTATGGTATAAACATTCATCGAAGTATCTGTCCAAACGTTTTTGATTTGCATGAGCGTTTAATTGATGTAACATGGAATACAGAAATACAAAATCAATATACTACTAATATTCTAGTTAGTGCCGATAATGACTCCAATCTTTTACTGAATATTATAGCTAAAACAACCAATACAACAATAAAAGTTCAAAGTATCGATAGTTTAAATTCAAAAGAATGTTTTATGTACGAAATTAAAGTTAAATTAGAAAATACTGATGTTCTTGAAAATTTTATGAATGAAATAAGAACAATACCGCATATTATTAAAGTAGAAAGAAGTATTAAATAATTACTTGTTAGTAGGTGATTAAAACGTTTAAAAATAAATTAAACTTTTTCTTAGTAAACCTTGCATTAATATGCGTAATAATATATTTAATATATACAAGCAGAAATTTATGGTTAATAGTATTAAAAACACTATATAAAATATTTATACCATTTTTAACTGCTTTTTTTATTGCGTATATTTTTTATCCTATTTTAAAATACTTAATAAAAAAAAGAATACCAAAAGCTGTTGGTATAATAATCATTTTATTAACTCTAATATTAATTATATTTTTAATTTCAATTATAATTTTCCCACAACTTTTTTCACAAATTACTTCACTGATTAGCTATATTATTACTTTCATAAATCATATTACAAGCAAATATAATTTTAATATTTTAGATTTAGAAAAATATTTATATGATATTATTAAGTATTTAGGAGAATATGTTTCCAATAGTGCGATTAATATTATAAATTATTCTATTAATTATATAATTCAAACCTTAATTATAACAACTCTTAGTATTTATTTTTTAAATGATATGGATAAAATTAGAACATTTATAAAAGACCATATTGGTAGTTATCGAACCATCAATTGTGTTAAAGCTATAGATCAAGAAATGAATAAATATTTTTTAGCTTTTTTTCAGATAATGATTATTAGTTTTTTTGAATACACTATTATATATAAAATTATTGGACATCCAAATGCTATTATTTTAGGTATCTTAGTCGCTATTTTTGGCATTATTCCCTATATTGGTGGTATTATTACTAATATTATTGCCGGTATAACAGCTTTTAGTATTGGTCCTAACTTATTCATCAAAACTCTCATATCCTTTATGATTTTATCAATTATCGATGGCTACATAATTAATCCGTTGATTTATAATAAAAGCAATAAAATTCCACCTTTAATTATTATTTTTTCAGTTATAGCTGGTAGTAAACTAGGTGGAATTGTTGGTATGATAATATCTATTCCTCTAACAATTATTATTATCACATACATAAAGTTTCACATCAGTAATATGAATTATCTTGCTCAAAAAATTAAAAAAAGTATTAAACTAAATTGATTTTTATTCATAAAATGATTTTTCATTAATAAAATTACATAGGTGATAGAATGGACAAGATAAAAATTGGCATTCCTAGAGCATTACATTTCTATTATAATGGTCGATTATGGAAGAACTTTTTTGAAAATCTAGGCTGTGAAGTTGTAATAAGTCCACCAACTAATCGTGAAATTATTGAACAAGGAACAAAATATGCTGTTGATGAAATGTGTCTAGCATTAAAAATATATTTAGGACATGTAGCATATCTAAAAAATAAATGTGATTACATTTTAGTCCCTAGAATTGATCGCTATGATGTAAATAATCAAACATGCACCAACTATTTAGCAATTTATGATATAGTGAATAATCTATTTGACATGAATATTTTAAATTATAATATCAATGTTCCTAAAAAAGAAAACGATTATGTTGGATTAGTAGAAATAGGGCAGTCACTGGGGTATACCATTACAGAAGGAATTAGAGCTTACAATAAAGCAATTTATTATTGTGAACAAATTATAGATAAAGATATCAGAATTAATACCAAAAAACTAGATAGTAATAAAATAAAAATTTTAATTGTCAGTCACCCATATATTATTTATGATCAATATTTTGGAGTACCAATTATTAAAATGTTAAATGACAATAACTTAGAAATAATCTATGCCGACAAATTTGATAATAAACAAACTAATGCTTTAGCAAATAAACTATCAAAAACATTATATTGGAAATATAATCGTGAAGAAATAGGGGCAATTGAATTAGTTAAAGATAAAATAGATGGGGTGATTTTTATATCTTCTTTTCCATGTGGTCCAGATTCACTTGTCAACGAATTAGTTATGCGAAAACTCAAATTACCATATTTAAATATAATTATTGATGATATTGATTCTTTAACAGGAATAGAAACAAGAATAGAAAGTTTTGCCGATATTTTACATGAAAAACACAAGTCAAACCAATAAAAAAATACTAACTTTTCCCCAAATGGGAAATTACTATATTCCTGTTAAATTCTTTTTTCGCCATGTTTGTAATTGTGAGATAATGACACCACTTCCTATTACAACAAATACGATTGAAATAGGAAGCAAATATAGTCCAGACTTTGTTTGTACTCCATTTAAATATACGTTAGGGACCTTCATTGAATCATTAGAAAGAAACGCTAATATCTTAATTCAAGCTGGTGGTGGGTGCCGTTATGGTTACTATAGCGAATTACAAGAACAAATCTTAAAAGATTTAGGCTACGATTTTACTTTTGTAAATTTAGTAACAGCTGGTAATCGAAATCTAAAATATATTTCTAATGAAATAAAAAAAATAGATCCACACTATAAAAAAATTAAAGCCTTATACTATCTTTTTATAGCTTCAAAAATGGTTAAATATATGGATAAAATTGATAATTATATTAGAGAAAATATTGGTTTTGAAGATGAAAAGGGCAGTTTTATTAAACTAAATAATAAAATGTTAAAAGAATTTAGTAGAGTCAAAACCTATCATCAATTAAGAAAAATATATAAAAATTACAATAAAAAATTTAAAAATTTAAAAATTCATAAACCTAACAATTGCTTAAAAGTAGGAATTATTGGAGAATTATATACAATTATGGAACCATTTGCTAATTACTATCTTGAACAAGAATTAGCAAGCTATAATATTCAAATAAAAAGATATACTAATGCTCATTACTTATTATTTGAAAAAGGGAAAACAGTAAAAAAATATTTAAAATATGCCCAAGAATATATTAAATATCGTATGGGAGCTGATGCTCACGATAATATTGCTAGATGCAAATACTTATGTACACATAACTTTGATGGAATAATTCATATCAAATCCTCCTTTTGTACTCCTGAAATTGGTGCTATGCCAATTATTAATAAAATATGTAAACAATATAACGTTCCCATAATATACTTTAGTTTTGACGCTAACACCTCAGAAATAGGAATAAAAACAAGATTAGAAGCATTTTATGACATGATTGAAATGAGGCGAAAAAAATGAAAGAATGCTACTTAGGAATTGATATTGGTTCAATTTCTACTAAAGGTGTAATTATTGATTCACAAAATAACATAATAAAATCACGCTATATTTGGACTGAAGGGAGTCCAATTAAAGCAGTAAAAAAATTAATCAACAATTTAAAAGAAAACTTAGATAAAAATATCATCATAAAAGGAATTGGTACTACTGGTAGTGCTCGAAAATTAATTGGCTTAATGTTAGATGCCAACATAATTAAAAATGAAATAACCGCTCATGCAATTGGAACATTAACATTTTATCCAAATGTTCGAACTATTTTAGAAATTGGTGGTCAAGATTCAAAAATTATTTTATTAGACAACGGTATTATTACAGATTATTCTATGAATACTTTATGTGCAGCCGGCACAGGCTCTTTTTTATCTAGTCAGGCTAAAAGACTAGGGGTAGATGTAGAAGAATTTGGAGAAATTGCCATTACTTCTACCAACCCTGTCAAAATTGCAGCTCGATGTACAGTTTTTGCTGAATCAGATTTAATCCATAAAGCTCAAGTTGGTTATGATAAAAAAGATATAATTGCTGGTTTATGTAAAAGTATTGTTCTTAACTATTTAAATAATGTTGGTAAAGGCAAAAAAATATATAGTCCAATTGTTTTTCAAGGTGGGGTTAGTAAAAATAAAGGTGTATTAAAATACTTTAAAGAAATATTAAAAGAAGACGTTATCGTAGATCCTAATAGTCATCTAATGGGTGCTATTGGGATTGCTATTCTTGCTCGAGAAAATAAAACTAATAAAATTTACGATTTAAATATTGCTGATATAAAATTTGAAACAATTGGAAGTGAATGTAATGGTTGTTCAAATAATTGCGAAATTTTAAAGATTTATCGTGATAATAAATTAATTGATGCATTTGGCAATAAATGTCCAAAGGGTGCAATTAAATCATAAAAAATGTTGACTTTATAAAAACTTTAGTGTATAAATGATATTGAAAAAAAGGACGTGACTTATGCAGAAAAATCTTGTAATTGTAGAATCACCTAGTAAATCAAAAACAATCGAAAAATATCTAGGAAAAGATTATAAAGTTGTATCAAGTAAAGGACATATTAGAGATCTATCCACTAAAGGCAAATACGGATTAGGAATCGATGTTGAAAATGATTTTAAACCAGATTATATAACAATCAAAGGTAAGAAAAATATCATTAACAGTTTAAAAAAAGATGTTCAAGAATCTGATTTCGTATATCTAGCTACCGACCCTGACCGAGAAGGGGAAGCAATTTCATGGCATTTATATGACTGTTTAGGTCTAACTGATCAAAACTATCAGCGAATTGTCTTTCATGAAATAACTAAAAATGCCGTTTTAGATTCATTTAATCATGCTAGAAAAATAGATCAAAATTTAGTAAATTCCCAAGAAACTCGAAGAATGTTAGATCGTATTATTGGCTTTCGTTTAAGTAAATTAATGCAAGCTAAAACTTCTGGTACTTCAGCTGGACGTGTTCAAAGTGTTGCTTTAAAATTAATTGTTGATCGTGAAAGAAAAATAGAAAAATTTAAACCAGAAGAATATTGGACAATTACTGCTAATTTTAAAGAATTTAAAGCCGATTTATATAAATACAAAAATAAAGAAATTGAATTAAAAAATGAAACAGAAACAAATGCCGTATTAAACAATTTGACAAATGAATTTAAAGTTAATTCAATTGAAACAAAAAATAAAGCTAAAAAATCTCCAGCTCCATTTATTACAAGTACTTTGCAACAAACCGCATCAACTAAATTAAATATGAATGCTAAAAAAACAATGTCTGTTGCACAAAAATTATATGAAGGAATAGAGTTAGCTGATGAAACTGTTGGTTTAATCACATACATGCGTACCGATTCAATTCGACTTTCAAATGAATTTATATCTACTACCCAAAACTTTATAAAAAAAGAATATGGTTCTGAATATGTAGGAAGTGTTAAAGTTAATAAAAAAACTGAAAATGTTCAAGATGCTCATGAAGCTATTAGACCATCTAGTATTGAACGTACACCATTAAAAGTCAAACCATATTTAACTGCCGATGAATATAAACTTTATCGTATGATTTATTACCGAGCTTTAGCATCACTTATGAAAGATGCCAAGACAGCCAACACTACCATTCTTCTAAATAATAATAATTATGAATTTAAAGCTACAGGTCAAATACTAACTTTTGATGGATATTTAAAAGTATATAAAGACTATGAGGATACAACTGATGAACAATTGCCAACCTTAAAAGAAAATGATTTAATTAATACTAATCAAATAGAAAAAGAACAACACTTTACTAAACCACCTGCTAGATATAGTGAAGCTAAATTGATTAAAGAATTAGAAGAATTAGGAATAGGTCGTCCAAGTACGTATGCGACAATTATGGATACTATAAAAACACGTGGCTATGTTAAATTAGAGGATAAAAGATTTATTCCAACCGAAACAGGCATTGAAATCACTGATAAATTACAAGAATTCTTTAATCATATTATCAATGTTAAATATACAGCTAATATGGAAGCAGACTTAGATAAAATTGCTGAAGGCGATATTAATTGGATAAAAGTATTAAAAGAATTTTATAACGAATTTGAACCATCAGTCAAAGAAGCATTTAAAAACATGGTAAAAAAACCACCTGAGCAAACTGGCGAACTCTGTCCAAATTGTAGTAATCCTTTAGTAATTCGCAAAGGAAAATATGGTTCTTTTGTCGCATGTAGTAACTATCCTGAATGTAAATACATCAAAAATGAGCCAAAAGAAATAAAAGAAATTTGCAATTGTCCAAATTGTGATGGCAAAATTATTGAAAAGAAAAGTAAACGTGGAAAAATATTTTATGGTTGCAATAATTATCCAAAATGTCAAACAGCATACTGGGATCAACCAACTGGTGAATTATGTCCAAAATGTAATAGTATGCTCACAATTAAAAAAGATAAAATCAAATGTAGCAACTGTGATTATATTAAATAAAAAATAACAAAACTTGTTTTGTTATTTTTTTTATATATTAGGAATTTTCTTCTAAAAAATGTTAATTATGTATTGATGAACTAACTTCGTATGCTATTATGTTAATACATATTTGTTGGTGATAACATGGTAATAAATAAAGCATATAAGTTTAGATTATATCCTAATTGTGAACAAAAAAATATTAATAAATAAAACATTTGGTTGTACGAGATTTATATATAATTATTATTTAAATAAAAAACAAGAACTATATAAAAGTGAACATAAAAATCTAAATATTTATAATTGTATTAAAGATATAAAGAATTTGTATGAAGAAAGACCATATTTAAAAATAGTTATAAAAATAAAATATATGAAAATACAAAATTAGATTTAATCAATAAAGAGATAACATTACCAAAATTAAAAAAAGTAAAAATAAGGGAATATCGAAAATTAAAAGAAATAAAAGGAAGAATAATAAATACAACTATATCAAAAGATAAGAAATGCAAGAAAATATATAATTAATACTATAACAAAGCAAATAACCGATGAAAATTATATAATTGTAATAGAAAATTTAAAAATCAAGAACATGCTCAAAAATCATAAACTAGCCAAATCACTATCAGATGCATCATTACAAGAGATAATAAGACAACTTATATATAAATCCAAATGGAAAGGGAAAAAAATATATAAAATAGATACATATTATCCAAGTAGTCAAATCTGTAGTAAATGTGGATATAAAAATGAGAAAATAAAAAATTTAAATATAAGACATTACGAATGTCCGAAATGTCATAATGAGTTAGATAGAGATTATAATGCTAGTGAAAATATCATGTTTGAAGGTTTAAAACAATATATGAAAGAAGTCAAAATATGGACGAACTGCAATTCAAAACAAGGAAACTATGAATAAAGTAAAATAAAAAAATAATAAAAATTATCAAGTACGGTAGCGACTATCGGATTTTAAGTCTGCTTTAGCAGTTAGGTAACGATTCTTTAAAGCAGATAAGTGTGAACCTAAATATTCAAAACTTGTTTTGAATTTTGTTCTCAAAGAATTATTACTAAATTTAACTAAATATAAGTCATACAAAAAATATATGTTTATTATAATCAAATATTTACAT
>CANQIS010000011.1 GCA_947624115.1 uncultured Bacilli bacterium | reverse complement strand
ATTGATTAAATTTTGTTTGAGCTGTTTGGGCACTTGTTCCTTGCCATGCTTCGGTATTTCCTACTCTATCTAGTAATCCTTTTACTTCGTTTAAGATGTTTTCCATATTTCTTGAGGCTTGATTTAATTCGTTTACTAGTGTTTCTAATTGATCATACGATATTTTTGAATAATTCATTTTCTTTTCCTACTTTTTTATTATTAACATTATATTTTAAAATTTAACTAATAGTTTTAGTAATAAATTAGTAAATATTTAATTTGCAAGTACTAATTGCCAAATTCTAAAATATTACTTAAAAAATAATTAAAAGAATTCTAATATTTCTTTATATGTCCATGGTTTATTTTTCTGTTATGAATTTTAACACTTTGATTGTACTATTTTTTTTATTATTTTTCAAGGTTTTTTACGCTTTTTTACATTAATTGGTTACTATTCACAGTTAATAGTTTAGAACATCACGAAATAGACTAAAATTTTTAGTCTTTTTTCATGTCTTCAATTGTATAAGGAGTATCAGATAATAATTTTTCTATAGCAGTATGTGAATTATACCCATTTCTTTTGCATGTTTCCATATAAGATTTTATTCTAGCATAATATTCTGCATTACTTATATTAGCAAATTGACCTGATACTTTCATTTTTGTCTTACTGCTTCTTAAACTCCTTTCACTTAAGTTATTTGAAAACGGAACATCAAATTTATATTTAGTATAAAAAGTATCCCACCAATCATGAAAGATTTTAGAAATAATGCCAGTAGTTTTGTAAGTCGTTTCATTTTCCATAATTATGTTACCATCATTGTCAAATTTATTTTCATCAAAGATATGATCTTTAGCCCAATTATTAAATTGTTTATATTTCACATGTTTCATTAATATCACTAGTATAATTATATAATAAATTATATCAAAATAAAAGGTCCCCAAAGGGGACGGATAACAAAACTTGTTTTGTTATTTTTTTATTTAATGGTTACTACTGAATCTAAGTCTTTTAATAAATTAATTTTGGAATAGTTTATTGTATATAAATAAAATTTTAGACTTTTTATATTTTTTTGAAAATAAGTTTTATATTTTAAATATTTTATTATAAATAAACAAATTTTTTATAATAAAAGTAATTTACTGCCATTTCTAATGTCAGTATCTTTGACATAACTATTTAGATCATAGATTACATTGGTAATTTTATTTCTCAGTAATAGATTAGCACTTATTTTTAGATTACCATCTGATAATTCATTAACGGTTTTTTCTATATAATTTTTTATAGTTCCAATTTTTCGATTAATAGGTACAAAAATATTATATTTTTGCCCAATTAGTGGTACATATACATAAATTAATATTTTTTCATTCATTGTTTCACCTACTTTATTTAAATATTAAAGTCTTCAATATATTTTACAAGTTCTGGTTTACCACGTTTTACTACATAACAGAAATTATCAGGAATTTCTTGTCTTAATTCTTTAGTTACATTATTTATTTTGATACTATATTGTTCTGATATTCCATTTCCAATCCAGATTCCTTGTTTGTTATTAATATAATTTTTATACCATGTTTCATATTCGGTTTTCTTTAATTTATCAACGCTATCAACTATAATATAATTTATTAGATTTAATTCTTTAACATTATCAAAAATATTTTCAATTTTTAAATTAGAATCTGATAGTTTATTTTTTAAAGTATCAATACCAATTATAATACATGTTATTTTAGGTAAATCTTTAAAAATATTTTTATTATTTTGTTGTTTAAAGGTATTTATTTTATCTTGTAAATAATTATTTAAATTGTTAAATATTTGATCAAAGTTATCGGTATAATATTTAGTGTTACTGTTATTTATTTTAATATTAATATCTTCACAGTTAATAACAATTAAATTATTATTAAAATATTCTAGTTGTTTGATCATATTATTTAAAAAGTTATCAATAGTAGTTATATCTAAGGCAGAAATCAAATTCATAAAATTTTTGTAAATTGAAAAATGGACAATACTTAAATCTTCTTTTGAAATTCCAACGGTTAATTTATTTTTATCTAATTTTTCTTTAACGTCATTATAAGTTACAATTCTTGGTAAAGTAGGAATTGATTTTGCTTTAAATTGATAAAGTGATGAATAATATTGACATTTTTCTCTTATAAAATTTGTAATATTATCTTTTTGGCTAACTAGTGATGTTTGGAATTCATAAGTATCATCTAGTTTGATTAATCCACGACCAAATATTTTTGATGGATAAATTTTACGTGTATTGCCTAAGATAGAACTATAGTCTGTTTCGTTATTTTGTTGTAAGACAAAGTTTTGAATAAAGTTACTTTTTAACTTATATCTAATTCCATTAGGATTAATAATTGTAAGTAGGAAATAGATACCATATCTTAATCCCTCACGAGTTAATTGTTGTAATGTATCTTCATAATTTTCATAAGTTTCTTGATAGGCCTCATAATTATTTATAATTACAATAATACTTGGAACTTTTTGACCACTATTTTTGCAATAGTATTCAAAATCACCATTATAATTTGCGAATAAATCTTTTCTAGTTTCAATGGTACTTAGAAGTGTTTTGTATAAATTTTCCATTTTCTCAGTATCACTTATGTATATCATATCGCCAACAAGTGGTGAACTTTCAAACATTTTTAATGATTCTGAGCCAAAATCAATTATATAATAATTTACTTCTTCAGGTGTATATAAAGTCATTGATGAATATAGAAGCGTTGTAATAAAGTTTTCTTTACCACTGCCAGCAATTCCATAGACTAAACTATTTCCATCTTTAAAAGATAAGGTTAATAATTTTTGTTCTTGGGAACTTGGTAGATCATATTCGCCAATAATAGGACAAATACCAAATTCTGGCTTTTGATAATTGTATTTGCGCATTAGCATATCAGTATTAATATAAGCGGGAATACGTTCTAGCCATAATTGTCTTGTTTGAATATTTTGATCAATACCAATTTGAATTAAGTAATCAACGATGTTAGATAGTTCTTCACCATTTGCTTGAACTATTTCTTTTTTCTCAGTTTCAATATTCTTAATAATAAAGCCTATATTGTTGACAAATTGTAGTGAAGTATCAACATTTTTCTTTATTTTTTCTGATTTTATATATTTTTTACCTGCCCAGGCAGCCTGTCCTAGGACAAAGATTTCGTTATAGCCAACTTGTAAATAAAAACGACCTGTTTGCTTTAAAAAAGCAGCATCTGGACATTTAATTACATCTGAACTATCGGATTTTTCTTGAACACGTAAACAAACTCTAAATCTAGTATTACTCCAAATTTGATTGTCAACAACACCTGCTGGTTTTTGAGTAGCTAAAATAAGGTGTACACCAAGTGATCTACCTATACGAGCGGTACTGATTAGCTGTTGCATAAAATCAGGTTGTTGACTTTTTAATTCAGCAAATTCATCTGATATGATAAATAGATGAGAAACTGGTTCTTTAACGACACCACGACGGTATAAGGCTTGATATTTATATATATCAATGGTACTTTCATTTGATAGTTGTCGAGCCTCATTAAATATTTTTTGTCTTCTTTTTAATTCACTTTCAATTGAGGCTAAAGAACGATTAATTTCGCTAGCATCTAAGTTAGTTATAGTTCCAACTATATGAGGTAGTTTTCTACCTGTTTCAGAATCAATAAAAGCACCTGTCAATCCTCCACCTTTATAGTCAATTAAAATAAATTGAACTTCATATGGGTGGTAATTAATTGCCATCGATAAAATATAAGTAATTATAAATTCTGATTTACCACTACCAGTCATACCAGCAATTAAACCATGTGGTCCATGAAATTTTTCGTGTAAATCTAAACTTAATTTTTCACCACTTTTTCCTACTCCGATTGGTGCTTGTAAAGTTAGAATAGGATTATTTTTTTGCCATCTATTTAAAGAGTTTAATTGTTCTACTTTTCCAACATCGTACATTTCTAAAAAGCCTATCGAATCAGGTAATTTACCTTCAACATTGTTAGCAAATTCAATAGGAATATTAGCTTCAATATGGCAGCATTTATATAAGTCATATTGACTAGTAAAATCAAGTTTAAATTTTTGAATATTGGAATTTAATATGTTTTCAAAAACTTCACAAACATTGTTAGTGACATTTATAAAGCTTTCACAACCATTTGGTAAATTTGAAACTTTATTATTCATAATTACTAAACTAAAACCAGCATTTTTTTCATTTTCAAGAATATGTTTGATGAAATCGAAGTTACGAATAGCTTTATAGCAGTCAGTAATTATTAAATAATGAGGATTGTATTTATTATTATTTGTTTGGTTTTCTTCACTATTACGATCTAAATAAATTCGTTCTAGATTATAGCATATTTCTTTTATTTCATCGTTATTTGAGCCGAAGTATCTAAATTGTCTTGTATCGTCAAAACAATGTGGTGAAACTTTTAAATAATCCCAATCATCTTCATGTTCTTCACTAGTTAAAATAATTATTTTTAGATTATCATAACTATGGAACGCAATTAATTGGAGAATAACATTATCCATAAGTCTTTTACTAATAGTGTATTCACCAATAACGGCGGTAATCTTTTTGTCATAAAACGAATATGGAATAGGTACATCACTTAGTTCTTTTGGTTCATTAACTAATTTATTTAAAATATCTTTCATCTTATCAAAATCAATTGAGAAGTGTTCTTCTGGATAATTAATTTTAATAGACATTGGTAAGGTACCTGTACCAATACTTACATTTAAGAAATCATCTTCGGTTATTTTTCTCTCCCATAAATTCATTTTTTGTTCTAAAATAATATTACGACATTCTTCTAGTGGAAAATAGTTTTCAAACATAATTTGTTTTTGTTTTTTTATTGTTTCAGCAATAACTTTTCGCTTTTCATCTATATATTTGCTATATTTTTTTTGGCGTAATCTTTCACGACTGGCTTTTTTTATCTTTTGATAAAGTTTTGTCAATAGTGGCCACAATAACATACTAGCTAGCATGGCACCACAAATTATAAGTGAAGGCAAGGCTGCATCCCAAGTGATATTGCCTGTTGCCACATTATTTAAAGTAGTCATTCCAGTTACAATGGAAGTCATTCCCATCGTAATCATTGGTCCAACAGTTAAAAACATTGGCATTTCTTCTTGATCTTGTTTTGTAGGTGGTGGATCAATGTTTAAATTTAGAGTTTCTATATTTGATTTAAATCGAGGTTTTTTATGAAAATAGTCATCATCTGTGTATAATGTCATTTCAAAGTCTTCTTCACTAGTAAATGTGTTATTTACTTGTAAATCAGATGCGATTCTTTCTTGAAAAATCATTGGTTTTAAAATAGTTATATTGCAAGGATTATTAATAACTAATAATGCCTTATCATTTTCAATTAAAACAATTATTTTTAATCCAGCTATAAATATAATATCGCCTGATTCAATTTGTTTTTGACCATCTATTTTAAAATCATTGACAAAAACACCAATTTTACTTTTATTATCACAGATAGTAAAAGTATTGTTTTTAAAGATTAAGGTAGCATGGTGTTTATTTGCTAGAGGATGTTTATAATTGATAACACATTTATTATCATTGCCAATTGTAATATCTGTATTATTAACAATATAATAATATCTATAGGTTTGATCATAAACAGGGCAACAATGTAATAAAACGCGTTGTTTTGTTGCTTTAATTTCTAATAGATAAAAACCATAATTTTGAAGAATAACCGATTCTTTTTCTACGTTTTGTTCTAATATAACGACATCTTGATTACTGTTTAATTTCCAATTACCATTACTAGCTTCGATGTTTATTAAATTTTGTTCTACATTATTATCATCAAAAGTGGTTACCCAATAATTACCATAGACATTATTAGGTAAAATTAAATTATTTATTCTTCTTCCTTTTAATAAAGAAACAAGCATAGTATCACCCTTTACTTCTTTTATTATTAAGCTTTTACCATATAAATTTTATGGTAAATTTGTAGCTATTGTTTCAAAATTGTTTTCTAATTTATCGTGTCTTTTTTTTTTCTTCTAGAGGATCATCAATTATTTCATATTTATAGGCTGCATCCTCTACAAATTTTAAATAAGCATCATCATTTTTCCATTGACCAGATGTAGTTAAGTAAAAACAGTGGGCAGTATTTTTGTCAATTCTTATAATTAATCCATTTGCAAATTTATAATATTCATAATCTGGTTGTATTTCATCTTTAATTCTTTTTTTCTTGAAATATATTTCTATAGTGTTATTATCAGTATTAATTCTATAATGAATATTTTGACCTAAAAATTCATATACATTGTAGTCTTTCATATTTGGATTGTTGTATCTCGCTATAAATTCATTCAAATTATCATAATGATCATAAAGTAATATTTCGCTTTCACTTTTATATTTCTTGACATTTATATCATATATGATACCAAATTGTTCTTGTAATAATTTCAGAAAGTTTTTTATATCATTATTATTTTGAAGATTTTCAAATTTATATACTTCTTTTTTTGAACCATTTGAATATATTTCACTATTTTGTTTATATAATTTCATTTAATTTCACCTACTTTTTAACCAATAATTTTTAATTTTTCTTCATTATCGTCTTGATAATTATTCATGCTAATTAAATCATAATAAGCAGTTTTTAGTTTTTCTTTTGGTATTCCTAGATAGTATAAAATATTTAATAATTCATTAGGAGATACTTTTAATGCCCAATTTTTAACTTTTATGATGTTTCTTATCATTTGAATTTTTGATAAATATGTTTCTTTTTTTTCTTTATCTTTACAATTATCAATAATATATTTTTCTTTTTTATTGCAAAGGATTTCTATGTCTTGATTTGTCATTATCATACCTCCTAATTTGATTATGCTTTATATTTTATTAATTATTCGTTTATTCGTTTCATTATATCTTTTAAAATATCTTCGGTTATTTCTACTAGACCATTATGACTAGTATATATATATAATACACTTTTATTATCACTTTTTCTAGTGATTTTTAAAGTTAATAAACCATTTGCTAAATTGGAGTCGTTATTATAAATTTTTATTGTTCTTTCTTTATTTTTATAAAGATTTAAATCATAAGTATAATCGGAATTTCTTCCATATGTATTTCCTAGTAAAATTTTTAAATAGCCATTAGCGGTTAAAAAATTATAACCTGGTTTAACCATATCTTTTATGCCATATATATCAATGGTATTAGTGGTATCATTTTTTAAAATTTCTTGTTCTAGTTGATAAGTATTGAAATTGTCGGTTATATCTTTTAGTTTTTCATCTTGATATTTATCATCAATATAGCCTATTTTTTTATCTATATGTCTTAAAATCATATCGGATATTTTAGAAGCATCTGCCAATTCTTTGTTTTTATTACTCTTAGGCAATTCAAATTTATCTTTGATAATTTTGGCATCTTGTCCATAGTAAATTACAAAGCCATCGGTTTTTAAATGATTTTTTATTTTATTTAAATCATAAGTATATGCTCCAGAAGAATTTGTAGCATCCGCTACAATACTTATATTTGGTGCGATTTTAATATTTATCCATCTATGTTTTAAAACATCACTTGAGCCACTTATTGTTATATTTTTAGGATCTATTCCTGCTTCTACCAATAACTGATAATACAACTCTGCCCAAGTTTTACATATTATATTTGATAAATCGGTATTATTAATATCTGCGGTCTGATTATAGAAATGTATTTGCGATTCACTATCTAAATATGGGTAAATATCACTATATTCTAGCAGTTCACCTAATTTGTTATAAATATATCTTGCTTTTTCTAAAATATTAAGATTTTTAGGTATTGAATTTATAATTGTTTCTTTTAAATTAACTATTTTGGAATCATTTTTATGTAAATCGATATTGTAATTCTTTTTAAAATATTTAATAAGTGATGCCTCGTCGATTAATCCATAGTATCGTTGGCTTCTTGATAACTCAACATTTTTCAAAATATGCATTAAATTTTCTTTGAATTTAGCATCAACGGACATATCTTTATCATCAATTGCTTTTTTTAAATTTAATAATGCATTTACATAGTCTTGATATGAACGACTTTTGCTAAATTCATCACTATTATTTTCAAAATTGAGAAATTTTTGTTGAGTAGTATAATCATTTACAATGTTATATAATTCTGAAACAGGAATTTTATATGTTTTTATATCATGATAAGTAATTTGTTTATCAAATAATTCTATTTCAAAATTATCTAATATTTCATTTAAATTATCTAAAGCCTTAGATATGTCACTCTCAAATACTATATTTCCGTTTAAAATTTCTTGTTTTAAGTCTTTTAAATTTTTATAATATTCTATTTTATCATATCCAAAATAATCTATATTTTCATTAAAGTTTTGGAATTTTTTAAATATTTCATCGTTTTCAATAATTTCCATCAATTTAGAGATAGGTAATTGATTCATTGTATCATCAAGACTTTTTAATTCTTCACTTAATTTAGCATGATCTTCAATATCTTTAATAGCTTCGTCTAATTTGTTTTTAAATTTTGAAGGCATTTCTATCTTATGTTCTTCAATAAGTTTTTGCAAATTTTTTAATTCTGTTATATACATATTTTGTGATAAATTATCTCCATCAAATAAAGCCTTATTTCTATCAAAATCTTTAAATTTTGAACGATATTCCGCATTTTCAATAATAGAATTTAATCTTTCAAGAGTAATTTCTGGTGGTGTTAATTTTAATTTATCAAATTGTTCTTCTAACATCCAGTTATAACCATCATATCTATCTGGTGTTTTTACTAAGTCTTGATAAGTTATTTGAATGTCATTTGCAAGCCTTCTTACGTCCTCTTGATTTGTTTTATTTCTTTTAATTTCATAGAAATCATGAGTCAATGTTTCTTTTGTTAAAAATGACGATGGAGTATGGAATTGCACTTCAAATATATTACCATTTGGATCGCTAATAGAAACATTTGTGCCTTTGTAATGTGGCATATACCATAAATTTTTAAAATTTAATATTTTATACCCTTTATTTGTTATTTCATCTAGTGATTCTTTAACTTTTGTTTTATATTCACTATCTTCAATAAGTAATGTATATCTTAAACTATCGCCTATTTCTAAAGCGGCTTTATCAATATAATCAATATTTACTTCTTGGTTATTTTTTTTAGCTAGTTTAATAGCATCATCGATTATCTTGCGTTGTAGGCTATCTATACTTTTTAATTTGTATTCTTCACCTATTAAACAAGAATTTACACCTTCTAACATTTGTAAATCATGAGTTATATCTTTTTCTGCTTGTTTAGATTTTGATAAAATTTCTTCAGTATGTTGTAGGGCTTTTGTTTTAATTTCATCACTAACATTAGGTGGTTTAGCATCATTTTTAGCAAGTTCATGAAGACTTACGACGCTATCTCTTCTTAATTCTTCTTTATCTTCAGCTATATCTGCTATAGCTATTTCAAGTTGAGCTATGGCATGTAGCAAGTCTAAATCGTTTGGATTATTTTTTTGTAATTCTAATAGTTTAGCAAGCTCATTATCCAAGTAAACACTTTCATTAGCCGTGTTGACAGCAAGAAAATTTTTCAATTTAAAATATTCTTTTTCTATTGCTTCGTTATATTCATAATTACTGCTATTTTTAATTTTTTCTAATTCGTTTAGTCTTTCAAATTTTTGTCTATATAATTCATTTTTTTCTTGATCAGTTATACTTTCTAAAATATTTTCTTGTTGTGGTGTAAGAGTATCGATAAAATCCTCTATCTCTGTTATTTCTATATTAGGTGTATTGCTTTCTATTTGATTAGTTTTTTTGTTAAAATTTGCTATTTTATCGTTTAAAAAGCTTAAAGCAACGTTTGGATAACGTCCATATTCAGATTTAAAGACATCAACGACTCTTTTGAATATATTATCCATTTTTATGTTGTTATCTTTTAAGAATTTGTCAAACTGAACAGAATAATATGGCACTTGATCTTTTGATATTTGTTTATAAATAAAATGTCCATTTTCATAAGCTAAACCAAAGTAAAGAATTTCTGAATTTTCTGTTGTAAAGTTAAATTCGCCTTTATATGTAACAGCATTGTCTAATACACGGTAATTGAATTTATCAATTTGTTCCTCGGTTGGATTTACATGGACAGCCGCAATGACGGTATCAAGTTTTCCTAATTTATTAGTTGTCAGTGCATTATAATTTGGTAAACCAGCAAACATATAGGCTTTTCCATGATCATACATCCATTGTAGTAAGAAAGGTTCTTTAGTCGGTTTAATATA
Organism: uncultured Bacilli bacterium; assembly: GCA_947624115.1. GTDB lineage: Bacteria > Bacillota_I > Bacilli_A > RF39 > UBA660 > CAJLIR01. The sequence goes on along the minus strand of CANQIS010000011.1, from coordinate 14,729 downwards.
TCCTGAATCAATAATTTTTTGGGCTGAATCTACATTTGTAAAATGGTAAATTCCTTCTTGTTTACATTTATTATATAGTTCGTTGTTTGATTTTATATCTTTTTCATAAAATCTTGTGACTAACCCTGGTGAAGCAACGCCAATCACTGTTAACAATGATGTTATACTAGCAGGTAGATTTAGAATTCCTGTTGCTATACCAATAGGTAATACTTTATCTAATACAGAATTTATAGTATTACTGACGGCTTTAGTATTGACATTAAGGAAATTTAAACTAAATGCATTAATTAATTTATCCATAGACTTTTCTAATAAGGTAGTTTGTTCTACTGGTGTTATTTTTATTTTTTCTTCACTTATATCTTCTAGAAGAATATTATTTTCATTTGTCTGCTTGTTTATATCTTTAAATTTTAAATAGCTTTCACCTTTTTTATCTGTTGCGATTTCTATTTTTCCTCTAGTACCAATCATTTTATTTAACAAATTAAATGCTTCATCAATAGTAAATTGCTGTTTTGATAATTCAAAAGTAAAGTCAAACATTGGGGTTTTCTCATGATTTTTTAAAGTCTTTTTTGCCTCTTGATAATTTCCTAACATAATTTGTGTTATAGCTAATGAGTGATCTTTGGCTGGAGTCATTTTTAAATTTTCTATAAAGCCTAATTTTTGCAATTTCTGTAATAATTGCAGTGTTATTTTATGTGTTGTTCCTTTATATTGTTTTATGCTTCCATCTTCATTAAATCTTGGTAAAGTTGTAAAAGTATTAGCCAATTGTACTAAGAAAGTTGGCATAGCATTATGTTCTTTTACCATTTTAATACTTCTGTTTAAATTTTTTAAAGAATCAGGATACATAACAATCATTCCATCTTTGATTACTTTAAACAGACTGTAATTAGAACCAGAGGCTTTTTCAATGGTTGAAGCCGCTTTCATTCCTCCATCAAAAACTAATACAACGCCCATTGGTAATAACAGTATATTAGCAAGACCCAATGATAAAAATCCCATACCAGATATTAATTCTGTATACGCTAAAATTTGTTGTTTTAATTGACTTAAATGATTAGTAATATTATTATTTTTAGTATTTGTAAATTTACTATCACTTTCTTCTAATGATTTAACTTGTTCGTTGATATCTTCTAATTTAATTTCATTGAAATTTGTATCAGATAAATTATCGTTTATAGATGATATAGTATTGTCATCATTAATAGAATTTCTTTTTAAATTTAATGGATTACTAAATAAACTTTTAGCAGATTCTGTCATATTTTCAACAAAACCTGATACAGTGTTTTTTATACTACCTATACTGCCTAAAGTTATTAATGAGTTGAATTTAAGAAAATCAGTTGGTTTCACTTTAGATAAAGTATTATTTTGATAATCAGATATACTTTCTTTAGAAATTGGTTTATAATAGTAATTTCCATTATCATTTACTAAACAAAAATATACTGCTTCAACTTGATCAGGAGTAAACTCGAAATTTCCTTTATAACTAACTGCATTATCAACTAAAAATCTAAAATTTAAATTATCTAATTGTTGATTTGTTGGATTAATTTTTATTGCTGATAGAACATTTGGCATACTATCAATATTCCTGACTAATGATTCTATACTAGGTAAACCTGCAAAAAAATAAGTTTTATTATTATCATACAGATAAAAAGCACTTTTTGTTCTGTTTAAATGTCCAGATTCTAATATTGCATCTATATTTTCGATGCTTGTAAAATGATATATACCATCATTTTTACAAGTATTATATATGTCTTGATTACATTTAATTGGAACATCTGCATAACTTGTAACCATAGTTGTTATTGTTAGCAATGGTGATAAAATCGTTGCAGCGTTCTTATTAATAAAATCTAAAGTACCATCAAACATAGTAATATTTTTAATATGAAGTTTGTTTTTTAAATTATTAACTATTTCATCAAATCTTGTATCTGACTTAATAGTTCCATCATTTGAAAGTTTTTCATTTATGTCACTAATTTCTTCTAATGATTCAACTTGTTCGTTGATATCTTCTAGTAGAATATCATCAACATTTACATTATCTATTTTATCTATATTGCTTTCTTCTAATACTTCGACCGTTTCATTAATATCTTCCAATTTAATTTCACCAACATTTATATCAGATAAATTATTGGTTTTAGATGATATAGGATTTTTATTAATTTCTTCTAATATTTCTATTGAATCATTAATATTTTGAAATTGTGTATTGGAATTATTATTTGTATTGTTTTGATTGTTATTTTGACTAAATTGAAAATATGAATTTGGACTTTGTATAAATTCTCCTATTCCAGTTAAACCAACACTTGATACAGCTCCCATTACAGCAGATTGTCCAACACCAGACACAAATTCAGTATTAGATATATAATCGCCGCCAACATTCTTATTAATTACATTGGAAAGTGCTTCTTGTGTACCTTCTTGGAAACCTTCTTCTATAGCATTTAAAAAAATACTATTTTCGTTTAGTTTGCCGACTCCTGGAACAGCACCTAATAATTTTTCAGATGCTGCTTCACTTGTAGCTTGCCAAATAGCCAATTTTTGAGCATCTTTTAAACTTCGACCATTCATTAAAGCTTCATTTTTAGTAGCACCATATGATGATCCAAACATCATACCTGTTGAAACGATATCGGATGCTGCAACTACACCAGTTTCGGATATACCTAAAGTTGAGCCAATGCCACCAGTTGCTGCAGTGGCAAGCATAATAGGTAACATGTTACCTATTGACTGACCAATTTGATAAAAAAATGACGAATTTGTATCATATAAGGCATCGATTTTAGCTTGTTCTTCAGGAGAAGCCGCCATATATTGACCGGCTAACATTTGCATAATATACATTTGTTTCCATTCATCAGCACTATATTCTCCCTCTTCGTTAAATATTTTACTGAAATTAGTAAAGAAACCTTTAAAGCCATTTATTTCTCCTTGACCAAATAAAGTTAGACCCTTAATAATTTTTCCTTGATTATCAAGTTCACTCAATGTTGATAAATAATTTTTAGCTTCTTCATAACCTTGTCTAGAATTTATGTCTGTTTTAATAGACGCAATATATTCATTAGCGATGGTTTCACCATTATTCATATATAAATACGAATACCTATCAACTTCTTCTTGAGTCATGTAGCCAGCTGTAAAGCCTTCAACTCCATGTAGATAATTACTTACGTTTGCGATAAAGGTACTTTTATCACTATTATTGATTTTATCAAAGTTTTCTACTGAAAATAAATTTGGATTTTTTTGGATTAAATAAGCATATGTTAATGGTGGTATTTCATTATAATTATATTCTTTATTATCAATAACAATTTTATCATCTAATAATTTTGCATTTTTAAAATTAGGTATATTGTCAGTTTTAACACAATTATATATATCTTGTTTAGCCTTTTGTTCAGCTTGAGATAATTGTTGTTTTAATGAGTCGTTTTCAGCTTTAAGAATTTCTATTTTATTATCAATATAATTGCTGATGACAATGTCATCTGAATATTTACCACTTTCTTTAAGTTGAGATAATTGTAATATTTCATTTAAGTTTGTTTCAAATTGTTCACAAATATTATCTCTAGTTTGCCATAAATTTTTAATAATTTCTAGTTGTGCATCACTTGTTTCTGATGTTCTTATTTCTGCTCTTATTCTGCTTAATTCACCATAATCATCTTGTTTTTTATTGTTTAGATAGTCTAAGTTGGCATTTTGAGAGAAATGAGAACATAAATCCTCATCAACTTTATGGTTTAAATCTATTTTCCCAATTCTTTGAGTTGGAATTGTAATACTAAAATAATTTATAGCGTCATAATATCCTTCGTTCATAAAGGTTTTATATAATGTGGCAAATTCTTTATCAGTTAAATATTCTTTGTAGCTTTTATCACCAGTAACATAGTTTGCATATAATTTTGATGTTTCAATAATATCATTAACAGTTGTATATACATTACTATTAGTTTCAGTATTTTCTATTAGTTTATTTCTGTAATCGCATAAAGTATCGAATAGTGATTCGTCACTTATGGTTAAATAGGTAATAATTGGTTCTGGAATATCTAGCATATTATATTCTTCATCATTTATATTAAAAATGATATTACCGTCCTTAAAATAATATTTTATATTATTAATTTGTTTTAAAATATCTTGCATTTCTGATATTTCAATGGAAGGTGTATAATTATCGGTTAAAACATTACCACGAATTTTACCACCAAGGGCTAAATAAGTAAATTGTTCTGATTCTGTCATAGTATATAATTGTTCTTCTCTTATTGTGGTATCACCACCACGACCAGCAACGCAACCACCCATGGCTAGGAAAATTAGTTTATCTTTTGTATCTAAATTATCATATTCTGATTGTGTAAGCTCTTGTCTTATAACGCCACCTTGTTCTTTGAATTTTTTTTGTTCTGTTCCTGGTAATTTATTAAAGTCACTTTGAGATAACATGGTAACATTAGCTTTTATATCATTAAAAAATATTTTACCGCTATTTAGGTATTGCTTTTGAGCATCAGAATTTAAAGTTAAAAAAGAACTAAGAGGTAAATTTTGTGGTAAAGCATTTACATCAAGATTTAATGATGTATCAATTGATATACCTTTGTATACGTTAACATTATTTTTACCAAAAAAGCCATTATATGCTTTGGCATTGATTTCATTATTATTTATTTTTGATGAATCAAGGTTATTATAAAAAATATTTAAATTAGAATTAGTATAGTTATTTTGAAAATTAGAATTATTTCCTATTATTCCATTATAGACATTAACATTTTTATTGTTATTAGTTCCATTATTTTGAATGTTAAATAAATTTTCTATATTACCATTATACCCATTTACATTTGGATTCGAATTGCGACTAGATACATTTTTAAAATTAGCATCCAAATTAGTATTAATATTATCTATATAATTTTGAAGATTTGATGCATCTTTACCAATAGCATTATTGACATCTGATAATGATTCAAATTTTCTAGAATCGAAGGAAAGATCAGTATTTACTTTAGGAAATATATTAGAGTTAGGGTTTTTGTATTTTTCAATTTCTCTTAAATTTCTATTTATAAAACTTCGTAGTGTAGTATTTTTTATAACAATAGAGGAACCAGTTCCTTTTAAATAATTTTCTAAACCTTTGGCATCGTTTAAGTATTCTTCCCACCAATTTAATATATTAGAATAATTTTTTTCTATCTTTTTATAATAATTTAAAATTTTTGAATACATGCCCTTAATACGATTATCACTACATTTGGACATATAACTTTGATTTAAGGTATCTAAAGCGTTGGAAGAAAAATTATTTGAGCAAGACAAAAATTCGTTATATAAACGTTCAATATTGGTTATATCTATTTTTATTTCATCTTTTGACAATCATATCACTTCCAACTATATTCAAGTATAATTAAATAAAATTATTTTTAGTTAAAATTGTGTAAAAACTATTATATTGATTATTTATTAAAGTATTAGCCATTTGCATTTGACTTCTGTACTGATTTTTTTGATTTGTTAGTCGCATTTTTTCTGAAAAATAGTAAGTTCGATCGATTAGATTGAGTTGATAATTTTTGTTTAGTTCGGTAATTTGATCTTCTGTTTCTTTTTTTAATTTTTGATAATTTTGATATTCAGCAATTCTATCTGCCATAATTAGCATGGTATCAAAAATGCTATTAATCTGAGTTAATCTTTTATTTATCAAATTATTTATAGCTACTTCCAAAGTTGTTTTAGCAGAGCAATCCCAGACATTTCCTCTACTTATTTCAGTAAATATTTCTTGTTCTTTTCTATAATTTATAGAATTTTTACAATCATTAATAGATTTTTTTAATTGCGTTACATTAACATTTTCGTAAGCCATATGACACCAACTATCTCATTGCATTAGCATAATTTTCTAAGTAATTAACACTATTTTTGATTTCCGTATTTAAATTTTCAAATTCATCTATTAATGAATTAATTTGACTGGCATAAATTTCTTGGGAATCTGATTTCCATATTTCACCTGTTGCCATATTTTTTGTAGCTTGTCTTATAGTATCAACAATATCTTGTAAATTGTCTGAAATATTTTTTATATCTAGAGCTGTATCTTTGATAGCTGAGGCATTTACTTTTAAATCATTATTCATTTTAACCAATCATTCCTTTCGTTTTTTTCATAACATAAATAGTAATGAATTTTTTAGTCTAATTACTTAATTGTTATTCTTTTATTGGAATAATTATTGTCTAATATTTGATAAGCTGTAGCAACATTTTTAGCATATTCACCATAATCTTCAATATATGGGTAAATTTGATCTAATTCTTTGATGATTTTGTCTTTCATAGTTGTCATATATGAACTAGCAGCTTGTCCAGACCAATTACTTTTTAATTCATCTATTTTATCTAGTAATAATTTAGTTTGATTTTTAAAATCACTACTGCAATCTATAATAGTATTACCCTGTTTAGTTAAAGCAGAATAATCTATAATTACTTTCATATTATGTTCATTCCTCTCATAATAAAGTTAAGTATTTTCTAAACAAAACTTTATATTTTTTTAGTTTTATGCTTTGGTTTAAAGTATAATTTTGTTTATTTCTCTCATAGATAAGCACTATTTTTTTAATATTGCTTATCTATCAAAGACTCTATTTTTAATAGAGTTTGAAATAATTATAAACCACTTCTGATTGATGAGTTTACTTTTTCTAAATCAGCTACATAGTTATTTAAAAATTGTGCACAATTACGTACTGCTTCACTATAATCATTAAATCTATTTGATAATTCATCAAATGTTGCTCTTACTTCTGAAGCTTCGGCACTTGCCCAAACATCATCGTTTCCTATTTGATTTAGTTGTGCTTTAACGTTACTTAAGCAAGTTTCCATTTGGCCAGCTTTTGAATTTAATTCATTAGCTGTATTTGTTAATGTTTGATAAGTAACTGAAGTTATTCCATTTTGCATATTTTCACCTTCCTTATTTTATAGTATAATTATCCTCAATTGATTTATATGCATCTGAAATTTTTGTTAAGTAAGAAGAAATTTCATGCATTGCTTTAGTCAATTGTGACATTGTTTCATTTTGTTTATTGATTTCCTCTGTGTAGCTTTTTGCAGCTGAACCAGTCCAACCAGTAATATTATCACTAGCATTTTTTATATCTTTTAATAGAGTATCAAAATTATCAGCTTCATTATTAATTTTATTGGCAACCTCATTTAGTCTTTCAAAATCAATTTTTAATGATCCATTCATGTATTTCACCACCCTTCTTTTCTATAATAAAATTAGTTTTAATTAAATTGAAATAATAAATTATTACTAATTTTATTAAATATTACTTTGTACCAGCAATAACCTCTACCCTTTTTGAATAAAGTTGTTATCTCTATCCTATATAATTATAGCATAGAAATGTAAAAAAACATAATAAAAAAGTCAATTAATTAATTAAAATTGACTTTTTTGTTTATATACCTAAATAATTTTTTCTTGATAGTCTGATTATGTACTTATTTTTAGATTGTTTGTTTTACAATAAATAAATGAACAGACAAGTGATGTAAATGGTATTGTAAGTAATAAGCCAAAACTTCCTACTAGTATTTGTAATAATTCAACGACAATCATTTCTTTGTTAAGAAGTTCGATAATTGATCCACTATACACTAGCATTAAAATGGTAGTAGATAAGGAGTTACCTATGTAAGCCATTACAAGTGTATTAGACATTGTTCCCATCATATCTCTACCGATAGTAAATCCTGATTTAATAAGTGATTTAACGTTTTTTTCTTCAGTTGTAGCTTTTTCATATACTTCTAATAATGAGGCTGACAATGATACAGCGACATCCATAATAGCACCAACTGCTCCAATAATTATTCCACCAAAAATAATAGCTTTTAAATCTAATGGATGCTCTGTATCTAACAATTGTAAATAATATGATTGTTCATCTACTAAACCTGTTAAATTCATTATTTTAGACATTATTAGTGTTAATATAGCAGTTAATAAAACACCTGTGAAGCAACCTATCATTGAGCAAAGTGTTTTTTTACTTATACCATTAATTAATATTAGTGTCATTACGATAATAAATATACATGTAATAATTGACCATAAATAAATATTTTGATTAGCTAAGATTGATGGTATAAATACTAACAAAATAGCAAGGCACGTAAATATCAGTGATATAATCGTATTTATACCTTTTTTTTGACCAAAGATGATTAAAAATATTAGTAGTATAATTCCTAAAATAAACAAGTAATCACTTTTTAGATATTCAGTCATCAAATAATCTGCATCTTCAAAATAATTAACTTTCATTAAAAGAACTTTTTTATTTATTTCAATTTGTTTTTGGTTACCTGCATACATATCATTTAATTGTTGTGCAGCATTAATTATTTCTCCTTTTTCGCTTCCAGATAATATTTTCGCTTTAAAGTAGATTGTTGTTTCAATGTGTTTGTCGTTTAAACCTAATTCATATTCATTTTCTTCGGTATCTATGATTTCAATGACTTTAGCCTTTAAATATTCATCATTATTTTGAAATAAATCTAAATCTTTGGTAAATATTTTATTAAAGGTAATAATATAAATAATGGAAAGCAATATAGTAATTATATAAATGACTTTATTTTTTAGATTATAGTTTTTGACATTTTTCACAATAGCAGGTCCCTCTTCCTCCAACTCTAATTTTTATTATATTGTTATGGCAATTTGGACATGGTGTATTTTCTTTGTTATGGACAAGAAGATGTTGTTGAAATCGTCCATGAACGCCTTCACTTGAAGTATAACTACGAATAGTTGTGCCACCATTTTCAATCGCACTATTTAAAATCTTTATAGTATTATCAATAATGTCTTGTAATTCTCGATCATTTAAGGTATTACTTGGTTTTAAAGGATTAATATGGCTTAAAAACAATATTTCATCGGCGTATATATTTCCAATTCCAACAATGATACTTTGATCTAAGATAACAGTTTTAATTGGTAATTTTTTAGTTTTGTATTTTTCTTTTAAATAATTAAGTGTTAATTTTTTATCCCAAGGTTCTAATCCTAATTCATTTATAGGTTTTCGTTTTTCAATTTCTTCTTTTTTAATTAGATGCATGCGTCCAAATTTTCTTACATCTTGATATCTAAGTTCTGAATTATCAGTAAAAATTAAGGAAATATGTTCATGTTTTTTTACTTCATCGCCTACTTTTCTAATTAAGTATTTACCTTCCATGCGAAGATGACTTAATAAAAAGTAATCATCTAATTCAAACATTAACCATTTTCCACGTCTTAGAATATCATTTATGGTTTGATTTTTTATTTTTTCTTTAAATTCATCGGCAGTTGGATATTCAATTATATTTGGATAAAAAATATTAACATCTTTAATTGTCTTATTTAATACTTGTGTTTTTAATGTTTTTCTAACTGTTTCAACTTCTGGTAATTCTGGCATAAACATCACCCTCTATGTATAATTATATCGCATATTTTTTATTTTGAAAATTTTTTTGATTATGAATAATAATTTATTTTAAAAGACAAAATATAATAGGAGGTAAATTATGCAGATAGATATTAGAAAAAACATTAGTGATAATTTTAGTAACAGTAATATTCAAGATATAAAATCGTCAATTGAAGAAGCTATAGCTGAGAATGATGAGATAACGTTACCAGGTTTAGGTGTTTTTTTTGAAATTTTATGGTCTAATTCTAATGAGGATTTAAAAAGTTCTATCTTAAATATTTTGGAAAAGCATTTAAAAAAGGTTGGATAACTTTGTATCCAGCCTTTTATTTAATCATAAAACTAACTCCCTTCTTATTATTTCTGACAATAATATCATAACCTAATAGGCTAATTGTTTTTTTAACAATTGACAAACCTAAACCAAATTGTCCTTTAATGCCTTTAGTGTAAGGAGTAAAAATATCATCTAAAACATTAGGATTAATATTTGGTCCATCATTATAGAAGATTATTTTGCCATTTTTTACATCAATTTTAATTAACTTTTCGGCATAGCGCATAAAATTATTTAAAATATTATCAATAATGGTTTCCCACATATCAGATGTACCATTAAATAGTGTTTTTTTATCTGCTATATTTATTTTAAATTCTAATTCTGGTCGTTGAATTTTGAATTTATCTACACTAGATTTTATTATTTGCGATATATCTACTTGTGAATTTTTATATTCAGTAAAGTCTTTTATATAATTAAGTTTATTTAAATATAGTAAGGAGTGTACTTTAATTTCTAATTTATTTATTTGTTCTTTTATTATTTTGTTAGCTTGTTGTGAGGTTTCGACACCATCTTCAACTGCTTCAATATAAGACTTTATTACTGTTATAGGGGTTTTAAAATCATGTGATATATTTTGATACATTTGATTTTTATATTCTTCTTCTCTTTTTAAATGCAATTTCATATTGTCAATTGCTTCTGATAAAATTTTTAGTTCGTCATCAGTGTCATATTTATAATTGTCAATATAATCATCATTATCTAAGTTATCTATTTTGTTTTTTAAATGCTCTATTTTAAGTGCCAAATGGCTAGCCCAAAAAACAAGTAATGCAGATATAGATAGTAGCGTTATAAATAAAATTGGATAAATAGTTAGTAATAATTCTTTTCTAATACCTATAATATAATTATTAGTGGATATGGAAATTCTATAGTCATTATCAGTTTTTAATGTATAATAATAGTATAGTTTACCAGCATGGCGAAATTTTCCATATTCTTTATTTATATTTGATAATACTAACTTATAATCAGCATTTATAATATCGTTAAAATTTTTTGATACTGTATAATTGTCATCTTTTATATATATGTACGCTATATCATGATCAACGACATTTTTATTTATATCTGCATCAATAAATAAAAGTGGTTGTCTTAGATATTGATAGATATTTTTTTCATAAATTGGTAGTAAAAGTTTTGGTAATAATATTAGTAGACTAATGGTTATAATACCAACAATGATAAAACCAATAGTTACTAATTGTCTGATTAAGGTATTTTTTAGTGGTCTCATACTAATCGATACCCATAGCCATAAAGTGTATTTATTTTTATTTTGGGCATCTTTTTTCTTAATCTTCTAACCAAATCGTCAACTACGCGATCACTACCAAAATAATTAGGTCCCCAAACTCGATTTAAAATATCTTCGCGGCTAAAAGAAACTTTCTTGCTATTGATAAATAGGAGTAATAATTCAAATTCTAAGGTAGTTAATTCTATTTCTTTAGAATTTTCGAAAACGGTTCTTTTATCAATATCAATTTCATAAGTTTCATAATTTATTTTATTAGTTTGTTTATAAACTCTTTTTATTATATTGTTTATACGTAACACTAATTCTTTTGGTGAATATGGTTTAGTAATATAGTCATCACTTCCCAATTCTAAGCCAATTATTTTATCTAAATCTTGATCACGTGCTGATGTAAATATTACAGGAATATCTAAATTGTTTGCTCTTATTTTTTTTATGATATCATAACCACTGATTGAATCACCCAACATAATATCAATAATCCATAAATCAAAATGATCATTTACATGCTGAATGGCTTCACTACCTGAAAAATATGAAGTAACTGAATAGTTTTCACGTTCTAAATATGATTTAATCAAATGATTTAGGTCTTTTTCATCTTCAACTAAACAGATATTATACATATTAACACCTCAACTTATATGATATCATACAAATTTATATTTGAATATTGTTTTTTTATTATTTTTTCATATATCAACCTCCGTTTCTATATTAAGTATATAAAATAATTGTGTTTAAATTTTGATAGAAATATGTAAAATTATGGTAGAACAAAATTCAAAACATTTTTTGAATATTTAAGTTCACACTTAAATGTTTCTGCTTCAAAGAATCGTTACCTTTTTTCTCCACAGACTTGAAATCCGATAGTCGCTACCGTACTTGATAATTTTTATTATTTTTTTATTTTACTTTATTCATAGTTTCCTTGTTTTGAATTGCAGTTCGTCCATATTTTGACTTCTTTCATATATTGTTTTAAACCTTCAAACATGATATTTTCACTAGCATTATAATCTCTATCTAATTCATTATGACATTTCGGACATTCGTAATGTCTTATATTTAAATTTTTTATCTTCTCATTTTTATATCCATATTATTTATTATCATGTTATCACCACCAAGAATGTATTAACAATTTTTAGAAGAAAATTCCTAATACATAAAAAAGAACTGTTAAACAGCCCCTTTTCATGAATTATGACTTAGATCCTTTTTTATTAATTTTTGATTTATAATGAAAAGGACAATTATAGATATAATTAATAAAGTTATATTTAAGATATAAATATTTTTCATAATTAATAAACAAATAAAAATGTTGACAATATTAGATGTTATATGAACAATTATTGGAGCTTTTATAGTTTTATATTTATCATATACATAAATTAAAATAAAACTAAGACAAAAGGCATATAAAATTTGTATAAATGTACTATGGCAAAAGGCAAAAACGAAGCTTGTCAGTAAAATTGATGTCATTTGCTTATTAAAGTTCTTAAATTTATTAAATATTATTCCTCTAAATAAGAACTCTTCTAAGATTGGTCCTAAAATACCAGTACAAATAATGGAAATTAAAATATTGACCTCTATTTTATCATAGGCATTAGTAAAATTGTATATGGAGTTTACATTACTCATTATTATATTATAACTGGTGTTAATGCAAGTGCCGATTAATATTAGCAACATAATTGTTTTAAACGATATTTTTTGGTTGTAATTTATTTGATATTTTTTATAATAATGCTTAAATATAATTATAAATATTATAAAAGTAATAATTGTAATTAATAGCATATTTGAATTAATAAATTCGGATAATTTATTGCTATAATCTGTTGTTTTAACATAATTATTAAATGTTTCTGTTATATCTTGACCATCAGAATTATTAGTTTTTATCGTATTAAATTCATTAATATTAAAATAAAGGCTAAATAATAATACTAATAAAAATTGACCAACTAAAAATATAATTGGCCAAATTAATACTTTAAAAAAATGTTTTAGATAATTTATTTTATTTGTCATCTTATTTGTTTTCTTTAAACATTTCGCTTAAAGTTGTACCAATACTTGCAATATTTTGTAATTCAGATGGTACGATAATTTTTGTGGCTTGACCGTTTGCAACTTGTGCTAATGTTTCATAACTTTTTAAAGTTAGAACAGTCGAATCTGCATTTGCTTCTTTTAATAATTTAATTCCTTCTGCTTCAGCTGTTTTAAGTTTAAGTAAAGCTTCAGCCTCACCTTCAGCTTCTTTAATTTGAGCTTGTTTTTTTGCTTCGGCTCTTAAGATAGCACTCTCTTTTTCACCTTCAGCAATTAAAATGCTAGATTTCTTTTCACCTTCAGCTTGAAGAATTTTTTCACGTCTTTCACGTTCAGCACGCATTTGTTTTTCCATTGTTTCTTGAATATCTCTTGGTGGAATAATATTTTTAACTTCAACACGATTAATTTTAATTCCCCATGGATCAGTAGCTTCATCCAAAATTGAACGCATTTTTGTGTTAATTATATCTCTTGAAGTTAAAGTTTGATCCAATTCCAAATCACCAATAAGATTACGTAATGTTGTAGCTGTTAAATTTTCGATAGCGTTAATTGGATTTTCTACACCATACGTATATAGTTTAGCATCAGTAATTTGAAAATAAACAACAGTATCAATTTGCATTGTAACATTGTCTTTAGTAATAACAGGTTGTGGTGCAAAATCCATAACGATTTCTTTTAGATTAACTTGATTAGATACTCTATCAACAAATGGAATTTTAAAATGTAAACCATTTCCCCAGGTTGCATAATATGAACCAATTCTTTCAATTACATAAGATTTAGCTTGTGGTACAATTTTAACATTTGGAATAATTAATACTCCAGCAATCACTAATAAAATAATAAATATTTCCATATAATCATTCTCCTATTCTTTCAACTTTTAATTTTACACCATTTATTTCTAAAACTTTTACAATGCTATTGACAACTATTTTTTGATCAGAATATGCTGACCAAATTTTACCATCAACTTTAACCTCACCTATTTTATTTTTATCAATTTCTTCTGTAACAATAGCTTCCATACCAATAATTCTATCCAAATTAGTTGGTTCTTTTTTCTGGATCATAACTTTTTTTAAAAGTGGACGAGTTGTAATTAACAAAATAGTTCCAACTACCGTAAAAATTCCAAATTGCAACATAAAATTATCAGAAAATACTGCTACAATTACAGATATAACGGCACTAGCTACATACCAAATAGTAGTCAAATTAATGCTAATGATTTCTACGAAAGTTAGTAAAATTATAATAGAAATCCATATAAAAACATCCATAACATCACCTAATTTAATTATACTATACAACTAGACAAAAAACAACAAAATATAATAAATATCCAGGTTAAAAACACGAAAAAAATAAAAAATTTAATTTAAAGCTTGTATTATATAGGAAAAATTGATTTTGGTAATTA
>CANQIS010000010.1 GCA_947624115.1 uncultured Bacilli bacterium | reverse complement strand
ATTATGATCATTTGTTAAAATGTAAGATATTTTTACAATTAACATAATTGGTAATAATAAAATACAACCTATTAAGGATAAAGCTATATCAAAGCCTCTTTTAAATGCCAAATATAATTTGTGGGTAATTATTTTAGCAATATTTTTTTCTTTTTGTTCTGTCATTGAAATATCATCTAATATTATTGATTCATTCATAATTTTTACCCCCTTCAAAAATATAATTGAAAATTACTAGATGAAAGTCAGATACATTTATTATATCATATTTTTGTGAAATGTGACACAATTTTTATTGTTTTTTTAATTGTTTTTTATTAAAACACATATAATATATGCATCTTTATAAAATTGTATAACGACTAATTTAAGAAATAATACGTTTTTTGTCGATTTGCCAATATAAAAATGATAGTTGCTATTGTATCACTTAAATTAGATAAAATCAATACTATTTTATTATAATATTATTACCAATTTATAGAAAAAAACAAATTCCTATAAAATTTGTTTTTTCTTTTTGTCATATATTATATATATTGTTTCAATAATAAGTACAAAAGCTAATGAAAATGATATAACTATCCATACAGTTTTTTCATTATCTTTTTTAGGTTCATGTGTAGTTTCATAATGATAACCATCATCTTTTTTTTCTGTATCAGCAGAAGCTTCAATATCTTCTTCGAGTCTTGTTACATTTAATTTATATGTCTTTTTAGTTCCATCTTCAGCTGTTACAATAATTGAAACGACATTTTCACCAAATACAAAGTTTTCATTACCTTCTATTTCAACAGTTGCCTTATCATTATTAGTAATTGCTTCAATATCTAAATTAGATATATCTTTACCAACAGTTAATGAATATTCATAAATAGAATTATTAAATTCAAATGTTTCAATATTTTTAATATTTAATTCTTTTAATGTAGCATCATTTGATTTATCATTATTTTTATCATTATCATTATTATTGTTATTATTATTATTATTATTATTATTTTGTGTTGGAGCAGGTGGTGCTACGACAGTAATGTTCTTAGATGTCCCCCCCAAAGATAAAGTTTCATCAGAATTATCTAAACTAAGTCCGATATTACTAATATTTAAATTTCCACTACTACCAACTGATGACCCTGCTTTTACTTTAACTACTACATTAGCCCAAGCAGTTCCACTAGCAAGTCCTTGTGTAGAAAATACTGCTTGCATAACTTCTGACCCATTTTTTGATACAGTTGCACCATTTAAAGAATCAACACTTATTAATTCTAAACAACCATCAGTATTGATTGAATATTGGGCACCTGCTACTCTATCGGATGCATTAAATCCAATAGTAATGGTTATTGATTCACCGGCTTGTGCAGTAGTTGGACCATTTAAATAGATACTACCCTCAGCATGGCAAATACTAGGAAAAATCAGCAAAAACGCTGTTATAATCACTATAAATATATTTTTTTTCATCTTTCTTATAACCCCTTAACTTAAAGCCTTCTTAATGGTAGCTGTGACATCGGATATATCAATTTTATTATCCATGTTCATGTCGGCTGCTAACATTTCAATATCGTCGAATGTTTTTTTGGATAAAACGCTTTTTATAATGTATGTTACATCGGAAATATCAATAATACCATTACTTCTAACATCACCTTTTAAAACTATATTATATGTTAGTTCTGGTTGAATTGATTTATTGCTTTTATAAACACCTAAAATGGATTTAGTACCTATTCTGTTATTATATGTATTTTCAAATCTTAAAAGTCCATTATTTCTAACAATAAATAAGGGTGTAAAATTGTCAACATTGTATTCATTTTTTATAACAATAGATTTTTTTGGTCGATCAATTATAATGGTATTGCTCATATTTTGGTCTTTTAATTCAATATCATAATCTTCGATTACATATAGTGAATTTAAATAATTAATCATTTCGTTAATTGATTCATCTACATGTGTTTCTAGGTTTTGGATTTTATCTAACATATAATTAGATTTCATATTTTGTTTTAAATTATTAAAATGATTAGAAATATTAGTTAAAAATGAATTATAATCATTTATTTTGTTTGATATTAAATTATTTTTATCATTAGCTGAGATAGAATTGTCATTAGTTATTTTTCTAAATTCTTCTTTTAGATTGGTAAAAGCTTTATCTTGGTAAAAATCATAGTTACCTATAAACAAGTTATCAAATTTTTGATAATATGTTTCTATATCGGCTTTTAATGAATCAGCAAAATCTAATTCTTCTAAATCTAATTTTGAAGTAATATCTTGCCATTTATTTATTTTGTTGGTAACAAAGTTAATGAATGATTCAAAGGTAATAATCTCTTCTTCGTATTTATCAAACCATACATTTACTTGTTCTAAACTAATAATATCATATTCTTTTAAATGTTTTTTTACTAAATCTGAATAAAAACCATAGTATATTTGAGTTATTTGTTTAAAAGGAAATTTTAGTGAATTATAAACTTCGTTTAAAGTAAATGATAATGGTATTAAATCTGATATTAAAATATTATTACTATTATCATTTAAAAATGAATATAATTCGTTTTCTAAATTGGTAAATTCATTTATTGATGCTAGAAGATTTGGTTTCATTTCATTTAATGTGTTTGTTGCTTCAAGATAGTTATTTTCTAATAGTTTTTGGCTTAAAAGATCTAAAGCTGCTTCATAATTGTCCATTTCAATTAATGAGAAAACATCTTTTAAGATACTCATAGTACATATTTGTTTTAATTCGTCTCTATATTTGTTAGACCAAACACGAAAATCGTTTAAATTTACACTTAAATTATTTTGTAATGATGAAATTCTATTTTCATATATTTCTATTTGGTTTTTTAGTTCTTCTTCTGTTAAAGCATTAGTAGAAATTTTAAAACTGGAAAACATCATCATAAATAATATAATGTAACTAATAATCTTTTTCATAATATCTACTTGCCTTTCTAAATATATTATATAGTAAAATAACAGTTTTAGTCAATCTTTCCTTGTTTGTTTACAATATAATTTTACATATTTAAAGGTTTTGATATTATTTAATAAGAAAGCAAAATTCTCAAATAATTGAGAATTTTTATTAAGCTACTCTATTTAGAATTTTTTATTTCAAATAATTCCATAATAATAATTATTAAAAAGATAAATATTCCTATAATACCGATACAATTAATGAAGGAATTAATTAATGTATTTAAGTATATACTAAAATACATATTTGTATAGTAAAAGTCTTTAAAAATATTACTAAGTTTAAATATTAAAAAAAGGCTAATCAATAAAAAGCTAGTAAATAGCATGGAACGATAGAATATTTTTAATGGTCTTTTTTTAGATATAATTGTCGATAATAAGGTTATTAAAATTATCATTAGGATTAAAAAGAACGCAAAAAATGGAACGCTATTGGTGTTAATAATATATATTTTGTTTAATTCTCTATATGGGAATAAGGAATTAATATATGTATTTGTTAAATTTTCACTTAAATCATTGATGGATTGTTCAGAAATATTATATTCTTGTATATGTGTGTTGATAGTTTTAGTAATCAATTGTTTGGTATCTTCTTTAATTTTGCCAGTAACATCGTTTTGGTAGAAAATAGAATTGATTATTAAATTTGTATCAGCTACAATTTGTTCACGGTTAAGTAATTGTGTAATAATAGTTTTCATATCTTCATTGATAATAATATGATTAAAATTATTAATAACTTCTTCTTGTACTTTATCATAATAATTAATTTTTCTTGCTAACTTTAAAAAATGACTAGCATTAAATATATAGCCATAGATTGTTAAAAAGATTAAAGTGATTGTAAAGATAAATATAAATATGTTACATATTTTTTTCATTAATTCACCCATTCAGATTTAATTAAATCTGCTATTACTACAAATCTTTGATTATTATAAAGTACATTATCAAATGGATAACAAGTATATAATATTAATTTTTCTTGATTTTGATCAATTGTTAGTTTTCCGTAGTCATTTTCAGCCATAATTTCGATATTTTTAACCTGATATGTAAATTTACCATAATTTGTTTCTATTTTGATTAGGTCGCCTTCTTTAATATCTTTTAAATTATATAGAAATATTTTATTATTATGACCACTATAGACAATACTACCACCTTCACCTGGTAAATAGGAAGTCGTAGAATGTCCGATTGATTTAGTCAATATTTCGGCATTATCACCAAATGCGACTGGCAATTTAATATTTAAGTTATCGATGATTAGGTTAGCATAATCATCACCATAAGCGGGATAACTTGTAATTTCATGTTCATTATTTAAAATAATTTGTTTAGTTGTTGAATTATTAGATATACGCAATAATGAGGTTACATCTAAAAAAAAGCTAATCTGTTTATTGAATAACAAAATATTTATGACAAAAAAAGATGATAATGCAATTAGGGAAACTAAAATATCTAAAATCATTTTTTTATATGAAGTATGTTTTTTCTTTATAATTAAAAATAGGACAAAAGCTATAATAAGTATACAGGTAAAGAATAATAAAACTTTTATCACTAGTTTATTATTACCAACATAATTAAATTTTTTGGTATCTAGACTTACTTTATCAGATAATGAGCCATTTTGATATATGTTTATTGTTTTATTGACACTATCAAAAACAATTCCATTATCGCCAGTTGAATCAATTTCTGGATTAATTGGTTTAGCATTATAAATTATCATTGCTCCATCATATAGGTAATTTTGAATCTTTTCTTTAGTAGTTGATGCAAGGTTACTTAAATCTTGTTTTTTACATATATTATTTTGATGTAGTAAATCTACAGCGCTTTTTAAATTATACATAATATTTTCTAAATCATTATCGGATAAATTTTTTTCGGCAAGCATTCTTGAAAAAACAACACGATATGAATTATATAAATTTTGACTTTCTTGATCGCAGACAGTTTGTCCATCAATATAATTTAAAATATCATTTTTACTAATAGCTGAGACTGATAATGGTAACATAAAAAAAATAAGTAAACAGATTAAACTTAATATTTTTTTCATAATTTATTTGATTTTTCCAAATAGTGATTTTTTAAAAGGAATAAAATCCTCTACCAAAATTTTTTCATTATTTAAAACGCATGAAGCGTTATTAACTAATAAATCTTCTATTTTTTCTTCAGATACATATTTACTTAAAATCTTTTTTACATCATTGATTTTGCTATAAAATTCATCACGATTATGGTGTGTATCACTACTTATAAAATGGATCATATTATGTTTTAAGAATAGAATGGCCAATTTTTTAGCTTCTGTTCCATAATGACCGTAAAAACTACCCAAATTGCTTTGAAATAAAGCTCCTTGTTCGAGCATTTTAACGATAAGTTCTGGATCTTGTTGGAAGCTTAAATAACGTTCAGGATGTGCGATGATAGGAATAATTCCAGCTGTTTTTAATTTAAAGATTAAATTATATATATCATTATAGGAGTTATTCATTGGTAATTCAAATAATAAATATTTTGAGCCATTTAAGGTATATATTTTACCTTTTTTTAATAGTTCAAGCATATTTTTTTCAACAAAAACTTCATTTCCTAAATATAGATTTATCTTAATTTTGGATTCAATTACTGCATCTAATACTTTTTCAAATAATTTTGCTTTTTTTAAGTTATCAGCATCATATGTGCTTTCATAAATAAAATGTGGAGTAAACACTAGATCTGTAACTCCACATTTGGAAGCTTTTTTTATGATGCTGATACTTTCTTCTAATGATTTAGAGCCATCATCAATTCCTGGTAAAATATGACAATGAAGATCAATCATAAATAGTCCTCCTTTAATTATAATAATTATTGTAATAATGATTTTTTGGGCTTGGCATTTTATTAACTATAACACCAGCAATTTTATCTTTAAAGTTGTCCAAACTTCTTTTAGTATTTTGTAGCATTTCCATTGGTGTTTGTTTGTAGGCACAAACAATAACTATTTTATCGACTAAATCAGCCATAATTACTGAATCTGTTAAACCTCCAACTGGAACTCCATCGTAGATTATCATATCAAATTCGTCTTCTAAAATTTGAGTCAATTGTTTATTTTTATCAGACGCTAATAATTCACTAGGATTTGGTGGAACAACGCCCATTGGTAAAACGTATAAATTATCAATGCCTGTACGTTGGATATAGTGTCCGAATTTTTTGCTAACATTAGTAATCAACAAATTAGATAATCCTTCATCGTTGTCAAGACCAAAAATAATATGTTGGCGTCCACGGCGCATATCACAATCCACTAATAAAACTTTACTACCTGTCTGTGCAAAAGAAGCGGCTAGATTAGCACTTATAAAACTTTTTCCCTCACCAGAAAAAGAGCTAGTTACTAAAATGCTTTTAACTTTTCTATCAATAGAGGAAAATTGTAAATTGGTACGAATAGTTTTAATTGCTTCACTTATGCCTGATTTAGGGCGATTAATAACAATTAATTCACTTTTCATTTTCGACTTCCTCCTTTGGACTTAGTTGGACTATTATTTGATTTACCTTTATTTTTAGATTTAAAATAATTGCTTTTTGGAACGGATCCAAGAACTGGTAAACCAACTTTTTGTTCTACTTCTTCAGCACTTATAATCGTAGTATCAAAATAGAACATAGCAAAAATAATACCACATGACAAAATAATACCCGCTGCCATAGCAATTAGTGTTTGCTTTATAATGTTAACATTATATGGATTTACTGCTTCCTCTGCTCGATCGATAATACTAACATTTTGAATATTGTAAATATCAATAATTTCATTACTAAATACTTCGGCAATTTCATCGGTAATCTGACGAGCTAAGGCTGGATCTTCATCAACTACTTCAATACGAATTACTTCTGTATCACTTTCGGTTGATACTTTAATTCTCGAACTTAAATCAGATACAGTATAATTTAGTTTTAAATTATCTACAACTTGATTGATAACCCTACGACTTTTAATAATTGTACGATAAGTCGATACTAATTTTTGGTTTAACGTAATATCATTTTGAGTAATACTAGTATCACCACTACCATCATTTGCTCTTGTCAAAACAAGTGTCGTATATGAACTATATAGAGCTTTTTGAAAAGCAAGGGCATATACACAACTTCCGAATATCATTAATAATGTTACAACTATGACAATTACAATCTTGCTAAAAAAATAATTAAATAAATCCTTTAAATTTATTTCTTCCATACGGATCCCCTTTCAACTAAAAATTATTATATAATATTTAAAATATTTTAGCAAGTCGGCAACCCATATTTTTGTAAAGTTTATGTCATTAAAAATCAAACACTTTTATTTATCTTAAATTTTTGATTCTTAAAATTTCGTTTTTTTCAATTTGTTCATCAATAATTGAGGCCATCTTCAACATGATCCATAAACAAAATACAATGATTAAAAATATTATAATTATTAAAAATTTTATCAAATTTAACACCTCTCTATATTAATATATACAAAAATCGACAAAATACCTTTTTTTTGACCGAAGTTTTTTTATAAAAATTTAAAAAAAAACTGAATTTATGGTTCAGTTATTTAATTTTTCTTTTATATTATTATTTAAGATTGTTAAATTTGGTTTGATTTTTAAAAGCCAATATGTAAAGTAAAAACTAATTATACCAATAAAGCTGCCACTAGTATCTATCAGTACATCTGGAAATCGTCCAGTTCGACCGGTTACAAATAATTGATGGAATTCATCACTGCAAGCATATAAAAAGCATAATAGCAAGCTTATAAAAATAATCTTTTTATTAAATTTACAAAAATGAATTAATACATTTAGAACAAGTATTCCTAAAATAAAAAATTCAATAAAATGGGCACTTTTGCGAATGATAAAAGTAGTATCAATATGCAAATAATTATGAATAACTTTTTTAACATCATTTTTATCTACAATATTATTTGTTAAATCATTAAAAACACTAACACTTTTTTCTTTAATTTCTCCACTTCTAGCTACTGATTTTATGGATGGTTCACTAGATAATAAAAAAATGACAACTAACCAGCATAGTACAATAAAAATACTTAATTTTTTCATAATTATTCACCTTCTAACTGTTTCGATTATTTACATTTTCAAAAAAATAATAACACAAAAATAAAGAATTAGCAAGGTAAATATATAGGTTAAAAGAAAATTATTTGATAATGGAAATTATAAGGGACATAAAATATATTATTTCCTAACCTATTTAAATTTATCAAGACAGCTAATTACTTTTATTATTAATTTTTACTGTTGTTGATATTTTTGATCTTGCCAATGTTAGGTATGTTTTAGTTCATAGATTTTTTTAGGATAATTAGTTCTAGTAGTTTAATGTATTAGAATAATTTTTTTTATTGCAAGTAGCACGAATGAACACTTGTAGCATATTTATTAATAGATTCTGTTAAATAATTTTAAAAACTGATATTGTTTCTTTTTTATTATATAAAGGAGTTTTAAAATTATACTTAATTTATGATTAAATAAATAATATTTCAATGTAAATATAATATATAAATTGTTATAAACGTGATATAATAATGCAAATGAGGATAGTCGGAAATAAAATAAATTTATTTTAAAAATTAAATGAGTTATTTATTGGCATTGTTATTAATTAATATGTAAAATCTAAAATAATTATTTTTAGTTTATTTGTTTCTATTAACAATATATTTTCAACAAAATTATATATATCGATGATAATAAAGGTGTGATAGATAGACACTAAAATTTTTATGACTGTCGGGTTTTTGAATGAAGTGAGAGGAATGTGTTTTTTTATGAAGTATAATGAAGAATTATTTAATATAAGTAAACAATTGTATGATAGAACTATTAAGGATCAGGAGATGAATAATGATGAAAGACTAGAAAATGAATTATTACAAGTTTTATTAAAGAAATTTAAAACCGAATTGGCTACGGAACAAAGTTTGAAAGGAATTGTAAAAGTAAAATTTAAAGATTTCTTTTTTAAAGATGGTGAGGAAGGATATGCTTTAATTTATCAATTAATCCATTCAAAAAAATTTGATGAATTAGCTAATAAATATTGTTTTTATTTAGGTAATAGGGATTCAAAGTGTGATTCTTACACACACTTTTATGAAATAATTTGGGATTATAAAACGTATTTTGAATTTTTAGATGAAAAGGAAAAGTATTGGTTAAGGAATCTAAATAGTTTTAATAAAAATTAACTTATTCTTTTTTGATGTATAAAATTAATTCGTAAAGTAATTAATTTTTTTTAATTATTACTTCTTTTTTTATAGTATTTTGGTATAATAATAATGGTGATGATATGAGAAAGTTATTAGTCTTCCTAATATTATTGATGGTGGCATTAATCGGATATAACTATCGAAATGAAATATTTGAGTATATTGTATTAAATTATATTTATAAAGCTGAATTTATTTCTGATAGTTATAATGAATATAAATTAGATTATAATTATGAATTTATTCAGCAAACAGATAGCTATAAACCTAAAAACAAGCAAGATATTTTAAATATAATATATAGTGGTTTAAATAATGGTTGGGAGGAATTTAGTTTTTTTTGCTCCACAGAATATGAGAATTGTATGGAAGACGCTAAGTTTATTACTTCAGATGCGGTAACTGTTTCTTATATTAATAATTTTGTTCATCCATATAATAGTTTTAGTAATATTAAAACAAGTATAAATAATTTAGGTAAAGTAACAATCAATGTTAGTCGATTATATGATGATGATGAAATTCAGATATTGAATAATAAAGTTGATGAAATTTATAATCAAGTTACAAACGATAATATGAATGATATGGAAAAAATCAGAGCAATTCATGATTATATTATCAATAATTCAGTTTATGATAGTGAGAGAGCTGATAATTTAAATAATGATGCTTATATTCCTAAATATCGTTCACAAAAGGCTTATGGCCCTTTAATAGAAGGTTATGGTATTTGTGGTGGATATAGTGATGCGATGGCACTTTTTTTAGATAAAATGGGAATTCAAAATTTTAAAATATCTAGTGAAAATCATATATGGAATTTTGTTTATTTAAATGGTTCTTGGTATCATTTGGATCTAACTTGGGATGATCCAGTTGTTAATACTAAGGAAAATATGTTATTACATAATTTTTTCTTAATTACTTCTAGTGAGTTAGCAGAAAAAAATACAGGTCAACATGATTATGATTTAAATATTTTTGTTGAAGCAAAATAAAAAGTTCTATTGAGAACTTTTTTTAAATATATTCTTTATATTTTTTAAATTCAGTACTGTCTTCTAAATCTGTGTTAGCTAATTGTTCAAAAATCTTTTTCTGATCTCTTGATAGTTTTCTTGGAATAATTACTTTTAGAATAACGTACATATCGCCTTTACGACCAGTTTGAACATCTTCAACACCTTTTCCTTTTAAGCGATGTTTGTCACCAGTTTGACTTCCATCAGGAATAGTTAATTTGACAGTTCCATAAATGGTTGGCACGTCTTTTTTACAACCTAGTATGGCTTCTGTAATAGTAAGTGGTAAGGTTAAGTAAATATCATTGTCTTCTCTTTCATAAAGTGGATGTGATTTGACATTAAATTCTAGATATAAATCACCATTGGCTCCTCCATTATATCCGGCTTCGCCTTTGCCAGCTAAACGAAGTTGATTGCCGGTATCAACACCAGCTGGTATTTTTACTTCAATATCTTTATTTTTCTTAATTCGACCTGTTCCACGACATTTAGAACAAGTAGTTTCAAATATTTTACCTTTTCCTTGACAATTAGAACAGGTTGAACGAGTCATAAAAGTTCCAAGTAATGTACGTTGCTCTGTAGTTACTTGACCACTACCATGGCAAGTAGGACAAGTTTTTTCACCATGACCACCTTTACCATTACAATTATCACATTCTTCATTGACATCCACATTTATTGTTTTTTTACAGCCAAAGACGGCTTCTTCAAATGTCAAGTTAATACGCATGATTGAATCGTGACCTTTTGCTCTACGATTACTTTGAGTTCGACCACCGCCAAAACCAAAACCAGAGCCAAATAAGTCATCAAAGATGTCTGAAAAGTCAAAGCCAGAGAAATCAAATCCTCCTCCACCCATGCCATTGTTTTCAAAAGCAGCATGACCAAATTGGTCATATTGTCTTCGTTTTGATTCATCAGATAATACGGCATAGGCTTCTTGAGCTTCTTTAAATTTTTCAGCAGCATCTGGTTCTTTAGAAACATCTGGGTGATATTTTTTTGCTAATTTACGGAAAGCACTTTTTATTTCATCTTGTGTAGCACTTTTAGCAACACCAAGTACTTCATAATAATCTCTTTTATTCATACAACATACTCCTTTCTATTATATCAAAGCTTTTAGAGCTTGTAATTTTTCATTAAACATATCTAAAGCTTTTTGAATTGGTACACTAGTTGTCATATCAACTCCGGCTTTCTTTAAGATATCAAGCGGATAATCGCAACAACCACTGCTTAAAAATTCTAGGTATTTTTCTCTCGCATTTGGTATTTCATTTAATATATCACTAGCAATTGCAATTGCAGCCGAAATACCAGTTGCATATTTATAAACATAAAAACTAGTGTAAAAATGAGGTATTCTTTTCCATTCATGCTTAATTAAGTCATCGCTTATCATATTATCACCAAAATATAATTTATTTAAATCATAATATGTTTGATTAAATTCTTCATCAGTAAGTGGAACATTTTGACTTTCTTTATCATGAATTAACATTTCAAATTCGGCAAACATGGTTTGTCTATATAGTGTTGATTTTATTTTTTCTAAAAATTCATTTAAGTATAGAATTTTTTCATCTTTCGTTTTAGCTGTTTTATATAAATAATCATTCAAAAGTATCTCATTTACAGTAGATGCGATTTCAGCTAAAAAGATTGGATAGTCATGATAAATGTAGTCTTGGTTTTTTCTTGAATAATATGAGTGCATAGAATGTCCTAGTTCATGAGCCATGGTGCTAACAGAATCGACCGTATTATTATAATTTAATAGAACATAAGGATATGTGTCGTAAGTACCCCAACTATATGCTCCTGATTTTTTTCCAACATTAGGATAAACATCAATCCATCTTTCATCAAAAGCTTTTTGTAAGTCTTTTAGATATTGTTCTCCTAATGGTTTTAAGGCCTCAAATAAAATTTTTTTACCTTCTTCAAAAGGAATTGCTTTTGGAATATCTTCGCATAAGTCGACATAAACATCATACATATGCAATTCATCAACACCTAAAATTTTTTTTCTTAGGGCTACATAGTCATACATTTTATCTAGATTTTTATGAACAGTTTCAATTAAATTATGATAAACATCTACGCTAATATTATCTTGAAATAGATTCATTTCTAAAGGACTAGCATAATTCTTAACATCACTGTTAAAGAAATCTTCTTTAATTTGACCTTTATAAGTTGTAGCAACGGTATTTTTGATACTTTCCCAATAATGATACATATTTTCAAAAGCATTTTTTCTAACATTTCTATTTTTACTATTCATATATTTTATGTAATTACTATTGGTAAGTTCTATCTTATTGCCATTTTCATCTGTAATATATCCTAAATGTATATCGGAATTATCCAAATTATAAAAAACTTCAGCACAATTACCAAATGCATTATTAGCTTTGGTAACGATTTCTTCTAACTCAGCTGATAAAGTATGTTCTTTTAAGCGATAAATTTTTTCTAAATCAAATCTATATAAAGATAATTTAGGTTCACCTTTAATTAGCTGTTCAACGTAAGCGAAATCTTTTTCTAACATTTCTGGTACAATAAATGATATTTTTATTGACATATTTTCATATAATTTATCTATTTGCATTTTTAAGGCTTGATGTTTAGTATCTTTGGTATCTGAATCACATAACATGTGTGAATAAACATATAGATTTAATATTTTGCGATTGTACTGATTCATCAATTCATAAAATTGGTATAAATTATGTCCACTTTCCATAATTTTACCTTTATATGAAACAATAGTATTGCATAAATCTTCTACTTCTTTTATAGTTTCATCAATTTGTTTTTGACTTGAAAATATTTTTTCAATATCCCATTTATATTCTGCACTAACCTCACTTCTTAATTTTTCTTTTTCCATTTTTTCTCCTTATAGTAGTGATTAAAGTTCTAGTTTCCTAGAACTTCATACACTAATTTTTTATTTTTCTTCATATTCTGCATCTTTGATATTATCGTCTTTTTTATCAGAATCAGTTGTTGAATTTTCTTGACTTGCTTGATTTGCTTTAGCAGCTTCTTCATAAACTTTAGCACCTAAAGCCATAGCTGATTCATTTAATTTTTCTTTTTTAGCTTTAATATCTTCTAAATCATTTTTTTCTAAAGCTTCTTTTAATTCTTTAATTTCATTTTCAGCTTTTTCTTTATCAGCACTACTTACTTTGTCACCTAAATCTTTAATTGATCTTTCAGTAGCAAAAATTAATTGTTCTGCTTCATTTTTTAAATCAGCTTCTTCTTTTCTTTTGGCGTCTGCTTCTTTATTAGCTTCAGCTTCTTTTACCATTTTATCAATTTCTTCGTCTGATAATCCTGTTGAAGATGTAATAGTAATTGATTGTTCTTTGTTGGTTCCTAAATCTTTTGCTTTTACATTAACAATACCATTAGCGTCAATATCAAATGATACTTCGATTTGTGGAACACCTCTTGGAGCTGGTGGTATATTAGTTAATTGGAAACGTCCCAATGTCTTATTGTCACTAGCCATACTTCTTTCACCTTGTAGAACATGGATATCTACAGCTGGTTGATTATCAGCAGCTGTTGAGAATACTTGACTCTTACTAGTTGGAATAGTTGTATTTCTTGGAATTAAAACAGTCATAACGCCACCTAATGTTTCGATACCAAGTGATAATGGTGTAACATCTAGTAAAACAATATCGTTAACTTCTCCTTGTAATACTCCACCTTGAATAGCAGCACCCATAGCAACAACTTCATCAGGGTTTACACCTTTTGATGGCTCTTTACCTAATTCGTTTTTAATTAATTCTTGAACTCTTGGAATACGAGTTGAACCACCAACTAATAAAACTTTATTAATATCAGATTTTGAAAGACCTGCATCTCTCATTGCATTTCTAACTGGTTCTAGAGTTGAATCAACTAAATCACGAGTTAAGTCTTCAAATTTAGCTCTTGTAATATCCATTTCAAAACTAATTGGAGAACCATCTACTTGGGCGATAAATGGTAGTGAAACTTGAGTTGTTGTCATATTACTTAAATCTTTTTTAGCCTGTTCAGCAGCTTCTTTAATACGTTGCATTGCCATTTTATCGTCTTTAAGATTAACTTTTTCTTGTTTATCAATTTCACTAACAATGTAATCTACTAATTTGTTATCGAAATCATCACCACCTAAGTGATTATTTCCACTAGTAGCTAAAACTTCAAAAACACCGTCACCTAGTTCAAGGATAGAAACATCAAATGTTCCACCACCTAAATCATAAACAAGTATTTTTTCATTTTTATCTTGTTTATCAAGACCATAAGCTAAAGCTGCAGCTGTTGGTTCATTGATAATTCTTTTTACATCTAATCCAGCAATTTTACCAGCATTTTTTGTTGCTTGTCTTTGAGCATCATTGAAATAAGCTGGAACAGTGATAACAGCATCTGTTACTTTTTCACCTAAATATGCTTCGGCAGTTTTCTTTAAATCACCAAGGATCATTGCACTTACTTCCTCAGGACTATATTCTTTACCGTTTGCTTTAACTTTTTTATTTGTTCCCATTAATCTCTTAATTGAAGAAATAGTTTCTGGGTTAATTACAGCTTGATGTTTAGCTTTTGATCCTACTAACATCTCGCCATTTTTAAAGGCAACTACTGATGGAGTTGTTCTTCCACCTTCAGCATTAGCAATAACTTTTGCTTCGCCACCTTCATATACACATACACAACTATTTGTTGTTCCTAAATCTATACCTATACATTTACTCATAAAAAATCACCTTTCTTTTTTCTATAATGTAATAGACTTAATATTAACATTTATTTTCATTTAAATTAATAAAAAATATTATTCGCTTACTTTTACCATCGCAGGGCGAATTACTTTATCTTTTAATAAATACCCCTTTTGTAAAACTTCAAGAATTATTCCTGCTTCGATGCCATCTCTTGTTTCAGACATGACAGCTTGATGATAAGTTGGATCAAATGGTTTATTATTACCATCAATAGCTTTGACACCATTTTTTTCTAAAATGGCAATTAGTTTACAATAAATCATTTTAAAGCCAGCTAAAAATTTTGATACCTCATCTTCTAAATTGTTATCATCCATATTTATGGCTCTTTCAAAATTATCGATAATTGGTAATAATTCTTTGACAATATCTTCACTTGAATATTTTAGCATTTTACTAATCTCATCATCTTTTCTTTTACGATAATTGATAAGTTCAGCATGTGTTCGCAAATTTTGATCCTCTAGTTGTTTTATTTTTGCTTCTAATTCTTTAATTTTTTCTTTTGATTTATCTTTCTTTTCTTTTTTATTCTTTTTTTCGCACTCTTTATTTATATCATCTTGATTATGACAATTTGAGTTATTAGATTTGCAAGTATCATCGCAACAACACTGTTCATCACAACAACAATGATCATCCGCTTTAGATTCTGTTTGCTCAACATTTTCATCTTTTATCTCTTCTTTCATTTTATCCTCCTTTTAATTTTGTATATTTTGTTCAATTTTTATTCTCATCTATTTGTTCTTTAATGTAATTTAATAATGTTATGACACGGTCATATTCCATTCTTTTAGGTCCAATTAAAGCAATAGTACCTTCTTCACCATTAGCTTTATATTTGGTCTTAATAATAGTCATATCTTTATCAAAATCATTTTCACTGCCTATATAAATTTTGATATTTCCATCGTCATCGTCATCAGCTGTAATGTTATTAATAATATCTTTATCATCAAATTTACTAATAATTTGTCGGACTTTGTCAATATTATCAAATTCTGGTTCCATCAAAATATTACTAGGCTTATGAAGGCTAATATTAGAATTGTTAGCAAAATCAGTAAATGCGTTATAAAAAGCATTATATAGAACTTCATGTTGATGAACATATTGAGGAATAATTGGTTTAATTTCAAATTCTAGTTTACTACTTACTTCATTGATTGGTGTACCAACAATTAATTTATTAATTAATTCAACGGTTTGTTTTATTTCCTCTAATGAAACAGCTTCTTCAAAATATATATTTCGGTGTTCAACGTGTCCTTTATCGGTAATAACAATGCCAATTAAATGAAATTCGTCGATTGGTACTACTTCAACTTTGGTAACTTTATTTTCACTAGCAGTTGAACCTAAAACAATTGAAGTATAGTGAGTTAAATCTGAAATTATTTCCATACTTTTAATAATAGTATCACTAATCATTAAAGAATTATTGTTGAAAATTGTCTGTAATTTTAACATATCTTCACCTGTTAGTTCTTTTGGTTTCATTATGTTATCAACATAAAACCTATATCCTTTTTCACTAGGAATACGTCCAGATGAAGTATGAGTTTTTTCTAGTAAACCAAGATTTTCTAATTCACTCATTTCATTTCTAATTGTAGCACTCGAACAATTTAAAATTTCACATAGCGATTTAGAACTGACTGGTCTAGCAGTCTTAATATAATCTTCAATTATTAGTTTTAGTAATTCAGTTTGTCTGTTGCTTAGCAAATTATCACCTACTTTTAGCACTCTATTTTCTTAAGTGCTGTTTTCATTATACTATTATATGTTAGCATTGTCAATATATGAGTGCTAAAAAATAAAATTTTTTTTATTAAAAAAACTGTTGGGGTTTTCCCACAGTCTTAATTTGCTTTTTTGTTACGAACTAATGATGTAATAAGGATAGCTATAATTAAAAAGGCTACTATAGAAATGATAATATATTGTAAGATACCTCGATCACCTGTTGGCGGTGATTGAATTTCTTCTTGCATTTTTATTTTTTTATCAATCATTTTAATTTGTTGTAATTCTTGTGTTTCTTTGACTGTAAATTCGATATCATCAGCTAATTCATAACCAGCTGGGGCTTCTACTTCATGAAGTATATATTTTTCATTAGGATTTAAATGTTCGATAACATCATGTTCATTGCCGTCAGTAATCCATTCTTCTATTACTTTTCCTTTTTTATCTTTAATTTGTAATTTAGCATTTTTTAGTAAAATATCGTTTTCATCAACTTTTAATATTTGAATGTTATTTATTTGATTATTATTAATATTAATAATTGAATTAATTACATCGCTAGAGTAAATATTAATATTTTTATTATCATATCTTTTATTATCATGTCCAGCTATTACAAAATAAATATCTTCACTTGGTTCATATTCTTCTTTTTTGGTTTCATGTATTACATATACTTGATCAAATTTTAAATTACTTACTCTTGCGTAACCAATCTCTTCTTCTTCACTAGAAGTTGTAACTTTTGTAAATTCTTCAGCATAAGGATTTTTTTTATCGACAGTTATAATATCATTTTCGGTTATAGTATTGGCTTTATAAATGGTAAATTCAATTCCACCCAGTCCTTTGTTTTTATTATTGTTTAAATATTTATAAATAGTAATTGAACCACCAATACCAGAAGTTGTACCATTAACTTCTAAGGCGTTGCCTTGTAAAGTGATAGATGGTGCACCATTGATATTATTAATTTTTACTGAATTATGACTATTATCATATGTAAATTTTGTTCTAGGCATTAAATTTACATATGTTGTATAAGTTATATTTAATTTGGTTTCATCTGGTACTTTAATAATCAATTTATTGGTTTCATCATCATAATTATAATCTTGCCATATTTGATCATTAACACGCAATGTTCCTCTAATAAAATCTAATCCGTGACCTGATTCATCAACTAATATAAGTTCATCAGAAGTTGGATCCAAGTCTAAAGCATAGTCATTTAATTCTAAAGTATATTTAGCAGCTGGGGCTGAATCTTGGTCGTAATCAAATTTTTTAACAATTGGTGGGGCAAAAACTTTATTGGCAATGCTAGCGGTCATTTCACCTTCTTTGCCATCAACATAAGGATAGGCAGTGTTTTTAAATGTATGTGCACCATACAGGTCATCATTAGCATAAATGGTATATGATAAAAAATATTCGTCTTGTTTTAAGTTTTCTAAAATAGTTTCGTCTTGAAAAACAAATTTTATTTTATTATCAGCCATTTTTTCAATCAATATAGGTTTTGTTTGATTCCACTCATAATTATAGTAATTAGGAAGTGATGAATTATTTAAAGGTTTTAAATAAATATTATCGACTACGCCTGTTGTATTATCTGGCAATTTATCAACAATATAAAAGTCATTTATATCTTTATCAAGTTGTTTAATATTGATAATATATTGCATGCATTTTTCACTTTCACTAGTACATTTTGTATTCCATTCTTTATATTGATACAGCATATCAGCACTCGACATATATGATTTAGTTATTTGTTTTAATTTAATACCCTCTTCACTATATTTAGCAGTAGCAAAATAAGTTGGACCATTATCTAAAATTTGAACACTAATGTCGTTTTCTAAATTCAAAGCATCTATACCTGGTTTAACTTTAGTTTTATAAGTAATTGTATACGGTCCAGTCCCTAGTTCATCAAAAGAACTAAAAAATTTGAATCCTTGACTCCACTCATCTTGGGATACATTATATTTTTTTCCATTTATTTGAAAACTATCTTCAACATATTCTAATTTAGATTCATTAAAGACATCTGTTAGTTTAAAACTTCCATTTTTTAAATCATTAGATTCTTGAAATTCGAAAATTGATTGCCAAGTAATAACACGATTTCCTTTATCATAATCAATGGCTTCTTTACTTAAGTTAGCATTATTAAAATATTCCTCTGTTGCATCTTCTAAAATACCAGCTGGTGACGTAAGTCTAGCAGAATTTGAGATATAACATTCTTCACATGTTATTTCAGTATCATAGGTAATTGTATATTTAGCATTGCTCTTAGTAAATTCATAACCTTTTGTTAATTGTTCATAAGTAAGATCGGAAAATGGTTTACCATTTTCTTTAACTTGTAACGTTCCTTCAATATATTTTTGACCTTCACTTAATTCGTCAGTCAAGGTTTGATTTTGTAAATCTGACATTCCATTAATATTAATAGTGTAACTAGCAATATTTCCATCTATTTGTACAGATTTAGATATACTAGATTTTTCTTTTGATTTGGCATAAGCAACTGATTCATGAGATAGCTCACTATAGTTATTTTTTACTGTGCCAACTGCCTTATTTTGCATGTCATCACGCTGTTCGTTTTTTTCTTCATTAATGTCCAAATTATATTTTATCTTAAATATATCACCAGCTTGAACATTTTTAATGGTAATGTTAAAACCAGATTCTTGGTTTACTATATTACAGTCTTTAGTTATATCATTATTATTTTTGTCATAAACCGTAAGATCTTTTAAACTACTTAAAGCTTGTCCATAAGTATCTTCTATGACAATTTCATCAAAATCATGTTTGATTGTATCAACATTAATTTGAAATGATGTATGGTCATCATCTAGTACTTCATCATCACAAAATTTAAACAAATTAATGTCACCATATTGTATGTCAGGTGTAATCAATAAATTAAAATTACCAAAGCCGGGAAAATCTAGTTCTAAATTTTCTCCATCATTTTGCCATAATTCTTCAGCATTAAGAATTCCTTCGGCAGAAAGAGTACCAACTATATTGTTATTTCCTTTAGCATTCTGAACAAATTCTTCATAATATGAAATTGTTAAGATGTTATCTTGTATTTCATACTGACCTACTTCATTTGTATTATCTTTTAGTTTACCATTTGCATTATTAAATTTTATTTCTTTAGGAAATTCATAAACAAAAATATCTGTAGCTGCCCAGTCTAAATCATTTGGAATTTTCCATACTAGATAAAATTTAAATGGAGAGCCAAATGGCACCTCTTTAATTTCATCATTTATTATTCTTTCATTATTGACTTCAAAATATGATTCATCTGTTAAGATATTTTTCATATCAATTCCTAGTGTCGTACTTATAGTTCTATATACAGATGAATAAAAGTTATTAGTAATTTCATTTATTTTTAGAGCCTTAACATTGGTACTAAATAAAAATAAAAAAACAATTAATAAATTTAATAATAAATATTTTTTTTCATTCAAACTCTCCTATCTTGCTATAATTATAGCACCATTTAAAGAAATTTTAAATATATTTATTTTATAAATTGTAATTGTTATTTATCATTATAATCATCTAAAAAACTATGGTATATTCCATCTTTTTTGACACCTAATACACAATTCAAATTAATATTATCTAATGATTTAAAAATATTATAGTCAATATTTTTGTTGATCTTTTTTAGATTTTTAATTAATTCTTTAATTTCTTTTCTTTTACTCGTTCCATCATTTATTAAAGAGCAACCTTCTGTAAAACGGCAAGCACAATTTATAAAGGTAAGTTCGTTGAATTTTTTCCAAGCAATGATATCTTCTTCTTTAACCAAATAAAGTGGTCTTATTAATTCAATACCTTCAAAATTATCACTGTATAGTTTTGGCATCATTGTTTTTATTTCTGAACCATAAAACATTGAAAGTAAGGTAGTTTCAATAACATCATCAAAATGATGACCTAAAGCAATTTTATTGCACCCTAGTTTTTGGGCTTTGCTGTATAAATAGCCTCTTCGCATTTTAGCACATAAGTAGCAAGGACTTTTGGAATCAACACTTGCAACAACATCAAAAATATTGCTTTGAAACATTTCTATTGGAACATTTAATATTTCAGCATTATCAAAAATAAATTCTTTATTATAATCGTTGTAACCGGGATCCATAACGACATAGTGAGCGGAAAATTTTATTTTTCCATGTCTTTGTAATTCTTGAATACATTTGGCAAGTAAGAAGGAATCTTTACCTCCACTTATACAGACCATAATGTTATCATTTTCTTTTATTAATTCGTAATCTTGGACCGCTCTTACGAAGCGACTCCATATTTCTTTACGGTATTTTTTTATAATACTACGTTCTATTTCTTTATATTTTTCCATCAGTTTCCAACTTTCTATAACATTCATCAAAAGCAGTTAAAAATTCGGCAATTTCATTTTCAGTTGTTAAATGTGATAAGCTTACTCTAATAGAAGTTGAAGCTAATGACTTATCTTGGGTCAGTGCATAGATTAGTTTTGATGGGGTTTCTAATGGGCAGCATGAAGTTTTAGTAGAAACATATATATTTTTTTCTTCTAACATTTTAGCAAAATCGATCGATTTTATTCCTTTTATACTAAAATTAATAGTAAATGGTAGTGATTTGCTTGTATTGTTGATATGGACTTTTGAATATTGTGAAATGTAATTAATTATTTGTTTATTTAATTTTAGGACATATTTATATCGTGTTTCTTGCTTTTGAATAGCAAGTGATAAAGCTTTATCGGTTGCAACAACGTTGGCAGTTACTGGAGTACCACTTCTAAAGACGGTTGTTGACTTACCACCACTAATTAGTGGTTTTAGGCTAACATCTTTTTTCTTTATTAAAATTCCTACTCCATTAATACCATAAAATTTATGAGGAGCAATGGTAATCAAATCTACATCTTGATAATTAATTTTTACTTTTCCAATGGCTTGAGTAGCATCAGTATGAAAATAGGTATGAGGATATTGTTTTAACAATTTAGCAATTTCTTCGATTGGTTGAACAAGTCCTATTTCACTATCTACAGCACAAATACTTACTAAAATAGTATCTGGTCGTAGCATTTTTTTTAGAGTGTCTATTTCAACTAACCCCTCTTTTGAAATTGGTAATAGGTCTACTTCAAAACCTAATTCTTGCATAACGGATGCAGAAGCAATAATTGAATTATGTTCTAAACTGCTTAA
Source organism: uncultured Bacilli bacterium (assembly GCA_947624115.1). Classification (GTDB taxonomy): domain Bacteria; phylum Bacillota_I; class Bacilli_A; order RF39; family UBA660; genus CAJLIR01. The sequence continues at coordinate 3,138 of CANQIS010000010.1, read as the reverse complement.
AATAATGTGTTTACCATAATTTTTATATCGTTCACAAATACCTTTAATAGCTAGATTATTTGCTTCTGTAGCACCACTAGTATAGATAATTTCTTCTTTTAAAACATTTAAATTTTTAGCAATGTTTTTAGTACAATCATCAATTATTTTTTTTGCTTCTTGACCTAGTATATGAAAAGAATTGGGATTAGCAAAATATTTTAAAGTTGTTTCATAATATAAGTCTAACACTTGTCTATCGACTGGTGTATTAGCCGCATAATCTAAATATACCATATTTTATCCTTCTTTTATATTTAATACTTTGTATTCTAAATTTTCTATTTTTTCTTTAATCAAATTGTTATCTACATCACTAGATAAAACAATAGTAGCAATTTTTTTATTTAAATTTACTTTAGCTGTTTTTACACCAGCAATAGATAGTAATGCTTCTTCAACTTTTTTGGCACAATGGTTACAACTCATTCCATCAATTGTAATTGTTTTTATTATTTTTTTACTAAACATAATATTTCTCCTTTTTAATTAAATTTTATTTTTTTTAATCTTAATGCATTAAAAACAACAGTTAGACTACTAATAGTCATAGCAAAACCTGCAACACTAGGATTCATTACAATATTATAAGGTTTTAATAAGCCAATAGCAAGTGGTATCATACATATATTGTAAAAAAAGGCCCAGAAAAGGTTCTGTTTAATATTTTGAATTGTCTTTTTGCTAATCATTATTAAGGTTGGAATTTTTGATAAGTTGTCTTGCATTAAAATAACGTCGGCTGAGGAAGTCGCAATATCGGTAGCACTGTTGATACTGACACCAATATTAGCACTTGCTAGACTTGGTGCATCATTAATACCATCTCCTACCATCATAACATTTTTTCCTTCTTCAATTAGTTTTTTTATTTGTTCAGTTTTATCTTTTGGCATAACATTAGCAATAACTTTTGTTATACCTAATTTAGTTGCTATAATGTTAGCAGTTTTTTCATTATCACCTGTTAACATTATAATATCTTTATTTAAATTTTTTAAAGTAGCAATTGTCTTTTTAGCCTCACTTCTTAGAATGTCTTTAACTCCTATTAAACCAATAACTATTTTATTTTCAATAACATAAATAATACTGTTACCATTTTCAACTAATTCTTTTTCATCTTTTTTATAGTTATTTTTTATATTTAATTTTTCAAATAATTTGTTATTTCCAACATATATTTCTTTTTTATTTATAAATCCTTTTAAACCAATACCAGCAATATTTTGAAAATCAGATACATTTTTATTTTTATTAGTAATAAAGGCTTTCGCAATAGGATGAGTAGAATTTGCTTCGAGATTAGAAACAATATTAATTAAATCTTTTTCTGTGTAATTGCTATAATTAAAGATTTTGGAAATTTTTAAATTACCATAAGTAAGAGTACCTGTTTTATCAAAAACGATAGTATCAACTTTATGTGCATTTTCAAGAATTTCGCTAGTTTTAACTAAAATTCCATTGGAAGCACATAATCCTTCACTAACAACAATAGCAAGTGGTGTTGCTAGTCCTAAAGCACAAGGACAAGCAACGACTAAGACGGTTACAAATGATATTATTGCTTCATTAAAAGTAAATCCTAAAATCATATAGCCTATAAAGGTTAGAATAGCAGTAAGCATTATACAAGGTACAAAATAACTGCTGACTTTGTCAGCAAGGCGTGCGATTGGTGCTTTTGTATTTGTTGCTTCAACTACTAATCTGACAATTTCGGAAATTGTGGAATCTTTACCAATTTTTTCAGCCTTATATTCGATAATTCCATCGTGATTTAAACTACCAGCAATGACTTTATCATCTTTACTTTTTTTTACTGGTAATGATTCTCCAGTAATAAAGGCTTCATCTAAATGCGTCTTGCCAGTAATAATAATACCGTCTACTGCAATTTTCATTCCTGGTTTTGCTATTAAAATATCACCTTTTTTTATTTCATCAATAGTTACTTCTTTTTCTTCATTATTAATTTTTAAAAGAGCTTTATTTGGAGTAATTTGAACTAGTTTTTTGATAGCTTCTTTTGTTTTTTCTTTACTTTTTTTGTCGATGAATCGACCTAATTTAATAAAGAAAATAATAGTTGTACAACTTTCAAAATAAAGATGTTCAACATACTCATGATGATTTAGAATAATCATGATCATATTAAAAATACTATATGAAAAACTTGATAAAACACCAACCATAACTAAAGTATCCATATTTGGAGTTTTATGAAGTAGTTTTTTTACTCCATTTATTATGATATCTTTGCCGTAGTAAATGAAAAAACAAGTAAATAGAAATAAACATATAGAATAGTTTATAGGATATTTATGCATATTTAAAAATGGAATGACTGGTAAATGAATCATGTGTGACATAGATATATATAGAACTATTAAGGCTAGAAAACCAAAAATAATTAATTTGTTTTTATCTTTAATGTTATTTTCTTCTTCTATAGTTTCATCATATATTCCTAAACTTTCAAAACCTGCTTCTTTAATAAATCTATTTAAATCTTCTATTGTTAGATTATCTTCATATTCAATCATGGCTTGTGACATAACTAAATTGACAGTAGCATTGATAATACCTTGTTGTTTATTTAAATATTTTTCTAAACTAGAAGAACAAGCACTGCAACTCATACCACCTATTTTTAAAATAATTTTATTCAATATATTTCACCTCATTAAAATATTATTAATTTAAACTTTTAAATAAATGCATTACTTCATCAATTATTTCTAAATGATCTGATTTTATTTCATCTACAACACAACTAGAAAGATGTATTTTTAATATTTCATTACCTAAACTTTTTAATGATTTGGTTATAGCTGAAATTTGAATTAAAATATCATTACAATAGCGATTGTCATCAATCATTTGACTAACACCTCTAACTTGTCCTTCAATCGTTTTTAACCGATTTTGTAGATATTTTTTTTCATTAGAGGTTCGATTTTTTATTTTTTTATTCATTTATATCACCAAAAAAAATTATACTACCCCCAGGGGGTAGTAGTCAATCATTTATACTATAATTTTATTATTAAATCAAAATAAGTTTTAAATAATCAAACTGTTCATCAATATTAA
>CANQIS010000009.1 GCA_947624115.1 uncultured Bacilli bacterium | reverse complement strand
CTAACCGATATAATCGATGTAAAAATGGAAATACACATGATTTCACTTGTAACAGGAAAGCAAAAGTGGTACAATGAGGAAGAAAGAAGTAATCTAGCAAGATGGTGTGCGATCTTTCTAGCCAAAGATGAAAAAGAATTAACTGAATTATTAAGTGAAGAATTTATGGAAAGGGATACAAGTGAAAAATTAATGGAAGAAATTAATGATTTATGTAGTGATGATGAATATGTAGAATTATATACAGATTTATCCAAAAGAGAATTAGAATATAATACTTATATTGAAGAAGCAAAAATCGAGTCAAAAAATGAAGGCAAAAATGAACGAAATTTAGAAATTGCTAAGAGTTTATTAGAACAAAATGTTGATGTAAGTATCATAGCGAATGCTACTGGTTTAACAATCGATAAAATAAACAGCTTAAAATAATTTAGTTTAATAAAAAAATGATAAACGCATGAATTAAAAAAATATGCGTTTATTTTAATGTAAATAAAATAAAAGAAGGTATTGCAATTACCAGTTAAAGGCGTTATAATTTAAATATCATAATGAATAGGAGGTATTTAAATTATGATGACAAAAATTAAAGAAAATAAAGGATTTACTTTGATTGAGGTATTAGCAGTAATAGTAATACTAGCCGTAATTGCTTTGATTGCCGTACCACAAATATTAAATATTTTAAATAAGGCAAGATTAAGTGCTGCTGAAGATACAACAAGTGGTATTATAAAATCAGCAGAAAACTATGTAACAAGTTTTATGTTACAAAATAATGGAGGCTTTCCAGATGAAACACTTACTTTTGAATGTACGACAGATGGTTGTATATTACAAACAGAATTAGATGATTATAATCTAAATAATTTAGATGAATTAGATTTTAAAGGAACAAAGCCTAATAGTGGAACAATAACAATCGGTAATAGTGGAAGAAATATTAATACAACTAATTTAAATATTAATAATTTTGTTTGTGCTTATTTAGATGATCAAAGTATTTGTACTGATAAAAGAGCAGCAAAAGAAGATGGAACTGCCGTTTATTTTAATCCTGTAACAGGAAAAGAATGTAGTGCAAGTGAATATACAGAAAATCAGAGTGTAGCAGGTATAAAAGAAGGTTGTATGAAATGGTATATTTTTTTAGATAGTGAAGAATCAGCAGTTTATAATTTACTTTTAGATCATAACACTAATCCTATAGGTGATGATACATATGTAGTATGGAGTTCTGCTAATAATAGTTATGAAGGACCAAAAGAAGTAATTGAAAAATTAAAAGAAACAACTGATAGTTGGATAGGAGTACCAAATCGTACTGATAGTTATTCTGTTAATTGGACTCATGATAATCAAAATTATGGATACACTGTTGATTATAATGGATATAAGGCTAGATTAATAGAAGCTGAAGAAGCAGCTAAAATTTTATCATTAGATGACTGGAATTTGGAATATAAACATGGAAATATAATTCCTAATAGTAAAAAATGGTTAGCTGGCGATTTTACAACCAGTGGAAAATATTGGACTTCAACAGTGGCAACAAAAGATTTTAATAATGGTGCTTGGTTTTTACATAGTAGTACTTTCACGTATACTATCATTTCCCTTACTGCTCCCAGTAATACTGATAAAAATTATTTTGGAGTTAGACCAGTTATAACAATTTCTAAATCAGTTATTAAATAAAAGATGAAAAAAACAACTATTTATTGATTTAGTTGTTTTTATAATAATGAAATAATATTTAGGAATAAAGCAAATGATAACCATATTAGGTAGGGTATTTGCAATTTTGCTCCTAATTTACTATATTCTTTAAAGTAATTTATCATATTGATAACTAAAATAATTAAGATTATTAATATTATTAGGGCTAAAAATTTTGCGTTTAAATTAAAAAATACAAGTGGCCATATAAAGTTTACTATTAATTGAAGATAGTATAAAAATAAGTTACCACCATTTTGTTTAACTAAATAACTTGATATTCCCATCAATATATATAATATTGTCCATACAATAGGAAAGATAATAGCTGGAACAAATGAATTGTAGTTATTTGTGTTGGAAATCATGCCAATTAAAAATCCACCTAGTAATGGTATTGCAATGGAAAAAATTAATTGTAAAATCTTGTTTTTCATAAATATCACCAATATTATTTATGAATTTTTTTAAATTTTATTCTTGTTTATCAACTGGTAGAATATCTTCTAGTGTCAGTTCATTTAAGTAAGGTTCTGTTCCTTTTAGGTAATACAGTAGTGTTTTTTTATTATTGGTGTTGATTTGTCCACTTATTGGATCTACTAGGACACCAACGACATTTTCTGGTATTTCATACCAAGTATTTTCTTTATCTTTTAAATAGTATTCCATCGTGTCAACCCACATGTTTTTTAATCCGGCACTTTCATTAGAATCAACATTTGAATTATCGTCATAGCCTGACCATATACCAATTAATAATTCGGGATTGTAACCAAATATTAAAATATCGGAATCGGTAGTGCCAGTTTTTATCGCGTATTTATGTGTCATTTTGTATGCGATATTATAGCAAGTTGGATAACCATAATCGATAAAATTGTTTGAATAGGTATTTGTTAAAAGTTCATTTAAAATATAGACAGAATTTTCATTTAAAATTTTTTCTGGCTCTTTTTTGTATTCGTATAAAATATTTCCGTTCATATCTTCAACACGTTCGATTAAATGTGGTGTTACTGAATATCCCATATTAGCAAAAGTTGCATATGCTCTCATCATTTCCATAATATTTATTTCTTCGGTACCTAAAGCAAGCGAAGGAATTGCTTCTAAATTACTTGTAATTCCTAATTTTTTGGCAGTTTCGACTAATATGTCTTCGCCAAGGAAGAGGTTAGTTTTAACAGCGTATATATTGTCGGAATATGCAATTGCGGCAGCCAAACTTATTTCTTTATTAGGATATTGATTTCCAAAATTTTGTGGTGTATAGGTTTTATCTTCGCTAAATACAAATGTTGTTTTAGTACTATTAAAAGTTGTAGAAGCTGTAAAACCATTTTCTAAGGCTGCATAATATAAAATTGGTTTCATAGTTGATCCAACTTGTCTTTTAGCTTGAGTTGCTCGATTAAATTGGCTTTTGGAATAATCTTTACCACCAATTAATGCTAAAATTTTGCCGGTATTTGGATCCATGGCAACACTTGCTATTTCAAGTTTTTCATTTGTTATATTATTATTCATATTTTCTTCCATATTTTTTTGTAATTCTAAATCTAAATTAGTATAAATTTTAAGTCCACCGGTTGTCAAAAATGAAGTTGGAATTGCTTCAATGGATTTTAATTCGTCAATAACTGCGTCTTGATAGTACATTAAAGTAGCTAGGTTGTTTCTAGCTTCAATTCCATAGTAGGTAAGTTCAGTATTGTAAGCTTCTTCTTTATCTTTTTCAGTAATATATCCGTTTTTTACCATTGAGTTTAAAATTAATAGTTGTCTTTCTTTGGCTGCAGTTTCATTGACTAGTGGTGAATATTCGGCTGGGTATTTTGGTATACCAGCAAGAATAGTTGCTTCTGCTAAAGTTAAGTCACTGGCACTTTTATTAAAATAGTAGTGTGCGGCATTTTCTATACCAAAGATACCACCATAATTGATAGTATTTAGGTATCCTTCTAGAATTTCATCTTTATTGTAATAGGATTCTAATCTGATTGTTAACCAAGCTTCATCTATTTTTCGATTCCAAGTTTTTCCAAAATCTAAAAATAGATTTTTAGCATATTGTTGACTAATAGTTGAAGCACCTTGAAGTGTTTTACCGTTGGTGATATTAATGAATAAAGCTTTAAAGATTCTAGGAAAATCAAATCCTTTATGAATGTAAAAGTGTTTATCTTCAATTGATATAGTAGCATTTACCATATATTCGGAAATTTTATCTAAATCGATCCAATCATTAGAATTACCTGTTGTAAATAGTTTATTATCTTTATCGTATAGATAAAAACTATTAGCAGTTGATATATCTAATTTTGGCCAAGTTCTAGCATATATATAAATTCCTACATAAAAAAAAGCAGCTATAGTGGCTAGAAAACTTGATATAAGAATACAATTTCTAAAAATTTTCATTTTTATCACCAGTCTTTTTCAATTATATTATTTGTCCTTTTTTATTAAATATGTAAAAATTTAAAAAATTTATAAAAAATAGTTTTAATTTTTGATAATAGTATGCTATAATTACAAGCAGTTAAGTTGGTGGTATATTTGTGTCGAAAATAAAAATAAAAACAATTGTTAATGAAGAAGTATTAGAAACAGTTGGATTATTGAATAATAATATAATCATTTATAATGATAAAGATGTTCAAGTTAAGATTAGTATTGGCGACATTTTTTATATAATTCGTGAAAGTTCGGAATTTAAATTAAAATTGGATTTTAGTAATAATTTAGTTTTTTATGAGTTAAAAAATTATCATCAAACATTAGAGTTAAAAATAGATAAAAAGTTGTTGCAAATCAGTAATAATAAGATAAATTTGGAGTATGCTATTTCTAATAATTTAGTCAATTTTCAGTTGGAATATGAGGAGATAATATGAATATAAAAGATATAGTAAAAAATGATATATATAAAGCTTTAGATAATGATATTAGTTTTGATCAAGTAGTTATTGAACAGCCAAAATTAAAAAATATGGGCGATTATTCTCTACCTTGTTTTGCTTATAGTAAAATATTACATAAGTCACCAAATGAAATAGCTATGTCGGTTAAAGATAGTTTAGATATGGAACATTATAAAAAAGTTGAGGTAGTAAATGGTTATTTAAATGTTACTATAAGTGATAAGTTATTAAATCAAAAAATTGTTGAGATGAATAATGATGAGTTTTTTGGAATTAAAAGAGCAGAGGTGCCTGAGTTGTTCTTTTTAGATTATGGTGGCCCAAATATCGCTAAACCATTACATGTTGGACACATGCGAACAGCTATTGTCGGTGAGAGTATAAAACGTATTATTGAATTTATGGGGCATAGGACAATAAGTGATGTACATTTAGGTGATTATGGTTTACAAATTGGTGAAGTTATTTATGGAATGTTGCAAGATAATATAAAACCAGAAGATTTAGACATTAAATATTTAGATTATATATATCCAAAGATGAATTCTTTATGTAAAGATGATGAAAATTTAAAAAAAGAGTGTGCAGAAATTACTAAAAAGTTACAAGATAATGATCAGTTATATCAAAAATATTTGAAAAAAATAAAAGAAATATCAATAGCAGATATTAAAAAAAATTATGATTATTTATCAGTTAAGTTTGATTTATGGCAAGGTGAAAGCGATGCTTATGCATATTTACCAGAAGTTGAAAAATTGCTTTTTAATAAAGGAATTTTAGAGGAAAGTGAAGGAGCTTTAATTATTAATGTCGAACAAGAAAACGACAATAAACCTATACCTCCAATGTTATTTAAAAAAAGTAATGGTGCTTATTTATATGCTTCAACAGATTTAGCAACAATTTATGAACGTGTAACAAAATATAATCCTAATCATATTTTATATGTAGTTGATAATAGACAAGAATTACATTTTACACAGGTATTTCGTTCATGTGAAAAAGCTTCAATTTGTAATCAAGAAAAATTGGAATTTTTAGGATATGGCACTGTGAATGGTAATGATGGTAAGCCTTATAAGACTCGAAATGGTGATACACCTAAATTGGAAAATTTGTTTAAACAAGCAAGCGAAATTTTTGTATCTAAAAAAGAATCAAATAAGAATATGAAACAAACTGATATTGATAAAATTGTAAATGCGGTTTTAAAATTTGCTGATTTAGAGAATTCACGCGAGAGAGATTATATTTTTGATTTAGCAAAGTTTTCCGATGTTGTTGGTAAAACTGGGCCTTATATTTTATACACTTATTTACGAATAAATAAAATTATAGAAAATAGTAATATAATAGAATTAAGTGACATTATATATAATGAAGTTGATAGGGATTTGCGTTTTAAAATTATTAATTTAGCTAGTGCGATTAATAATGCTTTTAATGAAAGGAAACCAAACTATATTGCTGAATATTTATATGATTTATGTGTTTTAGCAAATATATTTTATCAAAATAATCATATAAGTAACTTAGAAGATAAAACTAATAAAAATGATTGGATTTTCGTTTTAAGTTTAACGAATAAAATTATAAAAAAATTATTAAGTTTATTAGTAATTGACATTCCTACAATAATGTAATAATATATTAACGTAAAGGTATGGAAAACTAAAATGGAGGATTTATATGAATATAAAAGATATGACTAAAGAGGAATTAGAAGTTCTTTCTTATACAGATTTAACTTATATGTTATTAAAGGAAAATAAGAAAACAATGACAACTCCTGAGTTGTTTAAAATGATATGTACTTTATTGGAATTTTCTGAAGAAGATTATGTAGCTAAAATAGGTGATTATTATACATCTTTAACAATCGATAAACGTTTTGTTCTTTTAGATAATGCTGAATGGGATATTCGTGATAATCATAAAATAGATATTGTAGTAGATGATGATGATGAAATAGAAGAGTCTGAAGAATCTGATGAATCAGAAGAAATAGAGGAAGAAATTGAGGAAGAAGAGGAAGATTTGGATACAATGGATGATGATTTGGATGATGTTGATGATGATTTGGACGATTTATCAATAATTGATGATGAAGAAGTTGAAGAAGAATAACTATGAGTAATCATAGTTTTTGTTTGCGTAATTTTTTATTTTTTGGTATAATGCTTTTGGTGATAACATGGCAAAGTATGATGAAAACTCAATTAAAATATTAGAAGGACTTGAAGCAGTTAGAAAAAGACCTGGTATGTATATAGGTTCAACTGATAAAAGAGGACTTCATCATTTAGTATGGGAAATAGTCGATAATAGTATTGATGAAGTTATAAATGGTTTTGGTAAAAGAATTAAAATAATAATGCATAAAGATGGTAGTATAAGCGTTAGTGATGAGGGACGTGGTGTTCCTGTTGGTATGCATTCAAGTGGTATGTCGACACCTGAGGTTATTTATACGGTGTTACATGCTGGTGGAAAATTTGAAGCCGGTGGTTATAAAGTATCTGGTGGTCTTCATGGCGTAGGAGCTAGCGTTGTTAATGCTTTAAGTAAGTGGCTGGAAGTTACAATAAAACGTGATGGTTATGAATATTATATTAAATTTGAAAATGGTGGGAATTTATCAGTACCGTTAACACAATTGACTAAAACAAATAAAACTGGTACAACGGTAAGGTTTATGCCCGATATAGAAATTTTTTCAACAATTAATTTTTCTTTTACAACTATCTGTGAGAGAATGCAAGAATGTGCTTTTTTATTAAAAGGTTTGAACATAGAGATTATTAATGAAATTGATGATAGACGTGAGGTTTATCAGTATGAGAATGGTTTAAAATCTTTTGTTGAATATTTAAATGAAGATAAAAAAGAATTACATAAAGTTGTGCATTTTGATGCGACTAAAGATGGTATAAATGTTGAGATTGCTTTTCAATATACAGATACATATAATGAAAATATAATCTCGTTTGTTAATAATGTAAAAACTAATGATGGTGGAACTCATGAAGTTGGTTTTAAATCAGCAATAACTCGTGTTTTTAATGATTATGCTAGAGCAAATAAATATTTAAAAGAAAAGGATAAAAATTTAGAAGGTAGTGATACAAGGGAAGGATTAACGGCAATTATTTCATTACAGATTCCTGAATCTTTATTGCAATTTGAAGGTCAAACAAAAGCCAAGTTAGGTACACCTGAGGCAAGAACGATAGTAGAGAGTATTGTTATTGAAAAGTTACAGTATTTTTTAGAAGAAAATAAAGCTATTGCAACATCTATTTTAGATAAGATGGTTAAGAGTAAAATGGTTAGAGAAGCTGCTCGAAAAGCTCGTGATGCCGCTAGAAATGGCAAGGATAAAGCAAAAAATGATCGATTATTAAGTGGAAAATTAACACCAGCTCAAGCTAAGAATCCTGATAAAAATGAGTTGTTTTTAGTCGAAGGTGATTCAGCTGGTGGTTCGGCTAAGCAAGGAAGAGATAGAAAATTTCAAGCTATTTTACCTTTACGTGGTAAGGTTTTAAATTGTGAGAAGACACGTTTAGAAGAAATTTTTAAAAATGAAGAAATTAATACGATAATTCATACGGTTGGAGCTGGAGTTGGCAGTGATTTTGAAATAAGTGACTCCAATTATGATAAAATTATTATTATGTCAGATGCTGATGTTGATGGTGCTCATATCCAAATTTTATTATTAACTTTCTTTTATCGATATATGAAACCGTTAATAGAGGCTGGTAAAGTTTATATTGCGATGCCACCTTTGTATAAATTATCAAATGGTAAAACAGTACATTATGCTTGGTCAGATGAAGAAAGAAAAGAAATTTTAAGTAATAGTAAAATTAAGTTAGAAACACAAAGATATAAAGGTTTAGGAGAAATGAATGCTGAACAATTATGGGAAACGACAATGAATCCTGAAACTAGAAGTTTAATTAAAGTTAATATTATTGATGCAGCATTAGCTGAGAAACGTGTTAGTATTTTAATGGGTGATAAAGTTGAACCAAGAAAAGAATGGATAGAAGAAAATGTTCAATTTACATTAGAAGATAATTACGAAGTTTAATGGAGGAATTATGAATAGAAAGTTAATGGATGGTTTATCATACGGATTTTATTTTGTAGTTATTTGTTTACTTATTTTAGTTGTTTATTTAATATTTTTTAAAAAAGATACCCCTAAAATAGATAAAACAGATAATAATAGTAATAATGAGCAACATGAAGATGTTAAAAATGAGAATATAAGGTTAAATAGGGAATCAATTTCTTTAGATATTGGTGGGTCTTTTGATTTAGTAACTACTATAACTCCTAGTGATGGTACGGAGAAGGTTATTTATACATCATCTGATGATAATATTGTAAGTGTTGATGAAAATGGTAGGATTTACGCTGTTTCAGCTGGTATGGCGACAATTACTGTTAAAGTGGAAGGTACTGATCTTAGTACAATTTGCCAAGTAAATGTTTCAGAAAATATTATAGATGTAGATAATATCTTTGTTCCAGAAACAAAGATATCTATGAAACAAGGTGAGGCGTATCAATTAGATGTAACAGTAACACCTATTAATGCAGTTGATAAAAGTGTTGTTTTTAGTTCTAACAATGAAGAATTTGTTAAAGTTGATGAAAATGGTTTGATTACGGCAATAAAATCTGGTGTTACTAGAGTTTATGTAACTTCTGTTTCTAATCCAGATGTTTCTTTAGAAATCATGGTTAATGTTAAGTAAAATAAGAGGTTTTGTTCCTCTTATTTTTATAATACTGGGTTTTCAGTATCGGCAACGTCAAAGTTTTCGTTACTTTGATTTTTATAAACAATATATAAGACAATAATGGATGCGATTAGTGATAATTCACCGGAAAATAATTGCAGTTTTAAATATTTTGTTTCATCTTTTCGATATTCAGCAATTTTTTCGCTAATATAGTTACAATATACAAATACTATGGCTAAAATTACAACAAAAACTCTATTAAATAATGAAATTCTTCTAGCTTGTTTATTGGTGAAAAGTCCTTTGTTGTCAATAATTGTTAGTTTTTCATCATATGTTAAAATAATTGATAATATCAGTGATACAATAAAAAGAATGGTGGCAATTATTTGGATATCTAATAATTTTATTTCACTATTGGTATATTTATCGTATTTCATCAGTTATTTTTCTTAATTTTTTTATTTCTTGTAATTCGCTTATGGTTACTAACTGATATCCATTTTCAATTAATTTAGGAATTAATATTTTTACGGCTTCGCTTGTTCTTTCATAGGTATCATGCATAAGAATAATAGATCCGTCTTTGACATCTTTTAAGGCATTATTAACAATGGTATCAACTTTTTTATATTTCCAATCTTTAGTATCGACGTTCCATAAAACAATTTCTAAATCAGTATTATTTCTTAATGATTGATTAATTGAGCCATAAGTTGGTCGTAAGTATTTAGGGGTAAAGCCAGTATATGTTTCAATTATTTCTTGGGTTTTTTTTATTTGCTCTGTTTGTTCTTCTTTTGATAATCTAGTTAACCAACGATGATTGTATGAGTGATTGCCAATTTCGTTTCCTTTTTTATACATTTCTTGAATTGTTTCACTATGATTAGTTATTTTATTTCCAAGGACAAAAAATGTAGCGTTACAATTATATTGTTCTAGTGTTTTTAAAATTTCGTTGGTATAAATACTAGGACCATCATCAAAGGTAAGAGCGACAACTTTTTTGTTAATATCGATGTAGTTAATAGTAGGTTTTATATTATTTATAATTTTTTGATTATTTGGTTTTATTTTTTTTAATTCTTGAAAGTATTCAATAGGAATATTTATATCTAAATTTTCATGATAATTATCACAAATATCGTCGCCTTTAAAAATTATCTTTAGATTATTATCAGTAATAACGAAGTTTAATGTATCATAATTGATATTAGTAATTTTTTCCATGGAAATAAGATTTCCATAATTTTCAAATAGTAAATTAAAAATTAAATTTTTTGTATTGTTGTCGATGAATTCGGTAATTGAAATTTGTTGGTTGGTTTTTAAATTATATACATAGTTATAAATATCATTTAAAATTAATTCATCATTAGATGTATTTATATGGGTATATAATATAATAGAAATATAGTTATCAGCAAAGTTGTAATATTCATAATCTATATTTAATTCGTATTTTTTATTTGGATAGTTTATTTTGCTGTATTGTTTTAAGAAATCGTTATATATTTTATTGACATAGTTTTTAGTTTGCTTATCAATTTTTTTTATGTTTGTGAGTGGGTAATTTATAGCTATTAGGTTATTAGTATTTTGTTCAATAATTGTTTTGGTATTTGATTTATATTCTTGTTTAATACCACATGAACATAATAATAATATATAAATAAAAGTAATAATTATTTTTATTTTTGTCATAATGCACCTCTTGATAAATTATATTAAATATTATAAAAAAAATAACTTTTACGAACATAGTTTTGACATAAAAATGTTATGATTAAATATTATAAAAAAAGTAAAAAAATTAAAAAAATAAAAATGTTAAATTTTAAAAAAATCAAAAAATAAAAATTTATATTTTTTTAAAAAGTGTTGAAAAATAACAAAAAAATAAAAAAAACATTATTTTTTTTTGAAAAAAATTGAAAAAATGTAAATTTACAAAAAAGATATATTGAAAAATAAGGGCAAAGCTTGTCAATACCTAAAAGTTAAAAAAATTTCGAAAATTTGTTTGACTTTTAGCCGATTATATACTACAATTAGATTGTAATAGTAAGGGAGATTTAAGAAGTATGTCAGTTATAGAAGAAGAAAGAAAAATAACTTTAAAAGTTGTTAAACGTGATGGAAAAAAAGTAGATTTTAATGGCACTAAAATTGCGATGGCAATAAAAAAAGCATTTGATAAGTGCAATAATGTTGAAGATGATAGTAATGCGATTTATACTGAAAAAGATATAAATAATGTTTATAAAGCAGTTATTACTAGAATTGAAAAAGAGTATTCTGATGCGGAAAAAATAAAAATCGAAACTATACAAGATATGATCGAAGAAACTTTGAAGAAAAAAGGTTATGATACTATTTATGATGAATTTTCTTCATATCGTGAAAGACGTAATCAGTCAAGACAATTATTTAGTGAGGAAAAAAAATTACATAAATTTTTAAAAACGATTGAGGGATTAGGTTTAAAATCCGCTGGTGAAGAAGATACAAAAAGGGAAAATGCTAATGTTGATGGTGATACAGCCATGGGAACTATGCTTCAATATGGTAGTACAGTTTCTAAGGAATTTGCTAAATCATATTTGATGAAGAAAAAGTTTGCTGAAGCTCATGATAATGGTGATATACATATTCATGATATGGATTTTTTACCAATGGGAACGACGACATGTATGCAAATTGATTTAAATAAGTTGTTTAAAAATGGTTTTTCTACTGGTCATGGTCACTTAAGAGAGCCAAATGATATTATGTCGTATTCGGCTTTAGCAGCTATTGCAATTCAATCTGATCAAAATGATCAACATGGTGGTCAGAGTATTCCAGCTTTTGATTATTATATGGCACCTGGTGTTTTAAAAACATTTAAAAAACAATTAAAACAAACAATTAGTGATTTATTAGATTATTCTGATTTTAGTTGCTTTGTAAATATGTCTAGTGTAGCTAAAGAAGTTGATAAATTAGATAGTATAGATTGTGATTTGAGTATTTTTGAACGTTTTATTAAAGATAGTGAGGAATTAGGACGTTTATTTAGAATTTCTTATGATAAGGCTTATACAAAAACTGATAGAATTACTTATCAAGCAATGGAAGCTTTTATTCACAATTTAAATACAATGCATTCTAGGGCTGGTGCTCAGGTACCGTTTTCTTCGATAAATTTTGGTACTGATATATCTAGTGAAGGAAGAATGGTTACAAAAAATTATTTACTTG
This sequence comes from uncultured Bacilli bacterium, assembly GCA_947624115.1. Taxonomy (GTDB): domain Bacteria; phylum Bacillota_I; class Bacilli_A; order RF39; family UBA660; genus CAJLIR01. The sequence goes on along the minus strand of CANQIS010000009.1, from coordinate 14,394 downwards.
CTTTAGAAGCAGGTTTGGGTCATAGTGAAACGCCTATTTTTCCAATTTCTATTTTTAAGGTAAAAGAAGGTGTAAATTATAATCCTGGTGAACCTAATTATGATTTATTTAAATTATCATGTAAGGTTTCAGCTAAAAGATTATTTCCTAATTTTTCATTTATTGATGCACCATTTAATTTACAATATTATAAAGAGGGCGATTTTACAACTGAAGTTGGTTATATGGGATGTCGTACTAGAGTATTAGGAAATGTTGTGGATCCAGATAGAGCTGTAACACCAGGTCGTGGTAATTTGTCGTTTACTTCTATTAATTTACCACGTTTGGGCATTAAACATGGAATTATTAGTAATGAAAAAACAGATTTAGATGGTTTCTTTAGTGAACTTTCTGATTTAATGGATTTAGTAAAAGATCAATTATTAGAAAGATTTGAAATTCAATGTAATCGTCATGTTTATAATTTTCCATTTTTATTAGGTCAGGGTGTATGGATGGATTCTGAAAAATTAAAAAATAATGATCGTTTAAGAAGAGTTTTAAAGCATGGAACTTTAAGTATAGGTTTTATAGGATTGGCAGAATGTCTTAAAGCTTTAATTGGAAAGCATCATGGTGAATCCGCAGAAGCTCAAGAGTTAGGTTTAAAAATTATTAGTTTTATGAGAGAAAAAACTGATGAATATTCTAAAAAATATAATTTGAATTTTACTTTACTCGCAACTCCAGCTGAGGGTTTGTCTGGTAGATTTGTAAATATAGATAAGGCAATATATGGAAAATTAAAAGGTATAACGGATAGAAATTATTATACAAATTCATTCCATATTCCAGTTTATTTTAATATATCTATTGCCGATAAAATTCATTTAGAGGCACCTTATCATGCATATACTAATGCTGGTCATATTTCATATATAGAATTAGATGGTGATCCATCAGAAAATGTTGAAGTTTTTGAAAAAATAATTCGTATTATGAAAGAAGAGGGAATAGGATATGGTGCAATTAACCATCCTGTTGATCGTGATCCAGTATGTGGATATGTAGGAATTATAAAAGATGTGTGTCCAAGATGTGGTCGACATGCAGGAGAAGCTGTAAGTGTTGACTTATTAAAGAATCTTGATTGTTGTAAATAGTTTTTAAGGGGAGGAAAAGAATATGAAAATTGATGAAAAAAATATTGTAACAGGAGAAAGAGAAAAAAAAGTTGGTGAAGGTGTAGGATTTGAAAGAATTCGTAGAATAACTGGCTATTTAGTTGGAACTGTTGAGCGTTTTAATAATGGTAAACGTGCTGAAGAACATGATCGTGTAAAACATTCTTTAGGAAATATTTAATGAAAATACGTTTAGCTGGACCACTACAATCTGATAGTATAGTTGATGGTGAAGGTTTAAGAACAGTTATATGGACACAAGGGTGTTCACATAACTGTTTTGGTTGCCATAATCCACAAACTCATGATTTTAATGGTGGTTTTGAAATGGATATTAATGAATTGAAATGTCAAATCAAAAATTTAAAATATCAAGATGGTATAACGTTATCTGGTGGAGATCCTTTTTTTCAAATTCCAGCTTGTTTGGAAATTGCAAAATATTGTCATACTTTAGGACTTAATATTTGGTGTTATACAGGATATACTTTTGAACAGTTAATGACTATTTCTAAAAGTAATCCTTTAGTAATTGATTTTTTAAAACAAATTGATGTTTTAATTGATGGAAGATTTATTTTAGCTGAAAAAAGCTTAAATGTTAAATTTAGAGGTTCTAAGAATCAACGGTTAATTGACGTTAAAAAAAGTTTAGAAAAAGGCGAAGCATGTTCTATAACTAAATATGATACAATTGATATAAGTAATGTCTTTTCTAAAAAAAGAGAAGTATATATTTAAACTACTATTATTAAGAATTAGTAGTTTTTTAACTTTTAATTTTAGTAATCATTTTAATAAAAGATAAAACGAATATTTATGTTAGATAGATAATTTTTGGATATTAAATGTTATTTTGGAATAACTGTATTTAGGAAGATTATAAAAAAACTGATATTTTAATATATCAGTTTTTAAGCAGTTTCTTCAACATCATTGCTGATTTTTTTTAGTGATCTTAGTTCTCTAGCACTAATTCTAACTTTACTTCCATCAGCTAAAGTGATTGTTTGTAAATTTGGTTTTTGAGCATGTTTTGTAGCATTACAAGCATGACTTCTTCTATTACCAGATAATGGTTTTTTATTTGTTACTTTTATTGCCATGTTTTTTCCTCCTTTTAAAAGTTTTTCTCTATGCCTTATAACTTTATCACATAATTGAAAATAAGTCAAATATTTAATGTATTTTTTCTTAAATTTTGGTTTATTGTAGGTTTATTTAAAAACTGGTTTGTGTTATAATTTTTATAGCAAATAGGAGGGATTTTATGTATACACCACTTTATATAAAAACAGATAATTCTTTATTAAGTAGTATGATTAAAATAGATGATTTGATTTTATTTGCTAAGGAGAATAATTTAAAGTCCCTAACTATTACAGATAATAATATGTATGGTGTGATGGAATTTTATCATAAATGTCTTGATAATGCGATTAAGCCAATTGTAGGTTTAGAGGCTAAGATTGATAATTATAAATTTTTAATTTATTGTAAGAATTATAATGGTTATAAAAATTTAATTAAAATTTCAACTGCATTGAGTGATAATTCTTTTGATTATGTATTTTTAAGTAAATTTTGTTCTGATTTAGTTTGTATTGTATTATATGATAGTATAGATATTTTATATTCTAAATTAGAAAAATTATTTTGTGATATTTATAAAGGCTATAGTAATAGTAATCAAAGAGATAGTTTAACTGGTAGTAATTTAGTTTATGTAAATGAAATTTTGTATTTAACTAAAAATGATGGTGTATATTATAAATATTTATTGGGTATAAGAGATGGACATATTCTTGAACAGGTTAATTATATTGATAATAATTACTTATATATTCCTAGTAATGATAAGTATTTGGAAAATAATTTTAAAATTAATGAAATGTGTAATTTGGAAATTGTTTTTAATATGGATTTATTACCTATTTATGAGTGCCCTGATAATTTAGATAGTTTTAGTTATTTGCGAAGACTTAGTATTGATGGTTTAAAAAGATTGTTTGGTGAAACGGTTTCTAAAAAATATATTGATAGATTAAAATATGAATTGGATATTATTAATAAAATGGGTTTTTGCAATTATTTTTTGGTTGTTTATGATTATGTAAGGTTTGCTAAAGAAAATGGTATTTTAGTAGGTCCAGGAAGAGGTAGTGCTGCTGGGTCGCTTGTGGCTTATTGTTTAAATATAACGACTATTGATCCTATTAAACATGATTTATTGTTTGAACGTTTTTTGAATCCTGAGCGTATTAGTATGCCTGATATTGATATTGATTTTGAATATGATCGACGCGAGGAAGTAATTGATTATTGTCGAGTTAAATATGGTAAGGTAAAGGATGGTAATAAAAGGGTTGTACCAATTATAACTTTTGGAACTTTGGGAGCCAAGCAAGTTGTTCGTGATGTTGGCAGGGTTATGGATATTGATTTAAATATTGTTAACAACTTAGCAAAGTTGTTAGATTCTCGCCTTGATTTGCGAAAAAATTATGATCAAAATAAGAAAATTAGTGATTTATTGAAAATTAATAAGGATTTATTTGATTTGTATAAGATAGCAATTAAATTAGAGGGTTTGAAACGTCATAAAACAATTCATGCTGCAGGAATTGTAATGTCTCGATATGATTTAGATGAAGTAATTCCACTTGATTTACATAGTGACGGTTTGTATTTAACTGGTTATCCAATGGAATATTTGGAAAAGATTGGTTTATTAAAAATGGATTTTTTGGCTTTGAAAAATTTATCAATAATTACAGATGTAATTAAGCAAGTTTCAAATTGTGAAAATGTAATTTTAAATTTTGATGATATTCCTTTTAATGATAGGCAAGCAATGTCTATTTTTACAAATTGTTATACTTTAGGTATTTTTCAATTTGAATCTAGTGGTATGATGAATTATTTGCACAAATTTAAAGCTGATTCATTTGATGATATAGTAGCTTTGTTAGCTTTATTTAGACCTGGTCCTATGCAGAATATTGATACTTATATAAAGAGAAAACATGGTGAATTAAAAATTGATTATTTGCATCCAGATTTGGAGGAAATTTTAAAACCAACTTATGGAATAATCGTCTATCAGGAACAAATAATGCAGATTGCGGTTAAATTAGCAGGCTATTCGTTAGGTGAGGCAGATGTTTTGCGAAAAGCTATGAGTAAGAAAAAACGCGAAGTATTACTTAATGAAAAGGAAAAGTTTGTAAAACAGAGTGTTGATAATGGTTATGATGTTGGTTTGGCAACAAAAGTTTTTGATTTTATTTTAAAGTTTGCCGAGTATGGTTTTAATAAAGCTCATTCTGTTTCTTATGGTGTTATTGCGTATCGCATGGCATATTTGAAGGCTCATTATACGGTATATTTTATGAAAAGTTTGTTATCTAGTGTAATGGGGAGTGATGTTAAAACAAAAGATTATCTTTATGAATGCAAATTACTGAATATTAATTTGTTGTTACCTGATATTAATATTAGTACAAGTGAATATAGCATTGAGAACAATTCTTTAAGGTTTCCTTTATCTGGTATTAAAAATGTTGGTGAGACTATTGTAATGACTATATTAAAAGAAAGGGAAAATAGTAATTTTAAAGATATTTTTGATTTTGTTAAAAGAGTTTATGGTAAAAATATAAATAGTAAAACGATACAAAGTTTAAATCATGCTGGTTGTTTTTTAAGTTTGGGATTAAATGAAAAGACTGTTGATAATAATTTAGATTTAATTATTAATTATGGAGAAATAGGTGAACTTTTAGATGATGATTCTCTAAAGCCAGTATTAAATATTACTGAGGAGTATTCTAATAAAGAGATAATGAAAAATGAATTAGAAGTATTTGGTTTTTATTTGAGTAAGCATCCAGTAACGGAATATAAATTAAGATATAAAACAATTGATTTATCGCATATTAAAGATTATTTTGATAAGTATGTTGATGTTATTGTTTATGTTGATAGAATAAGAATGGTTAAAACTAAAGATAATAATAATATGTGTTTTTTAACTGGTAGTGATGAGGTCACTAATTTAGATATTGTTTTATTTCCTAAGATATATGAACAATATAATAATATTAGTGTAGGCGATATTTTAAAAATAAATGGTAAAGTTGAGAAAAGATTTGATCAGTATCAATTGGTAGTTAGGTCGATACAGAATATGGAGGATTAATTTGATGAGGCATGAATGGTATAAGTTAAATAATAACGAAATATATAAATTGTTAGAAACTTCTAGTGATGGTTTATCAGGTGAAGAAGCAACTAAAAGGTTAAAAAAGTATGGTAAGAATGAATTACCAAAAAAGAAAAAAGATAGTTTTTTTAAAATATTGTTTAAACAATTATTAGAGCCAATAGTTCTATTGTTAGTTGTTACGGTTATCTTTTCTTTTATAATTGGTGAAGTTGTTGATGCGATTGCAATAATATTTATTATTTTAGTTGATCTGTTAATGGGAACTTTTCAAGAGTGGAAAGCTGAAAAAAATGCTGAGAGTTTGCAAGATTTAATTAAAGATATTGTAGTAGTTTTACGTGATGGTGTTCAATTGGAAATTGAATCGACTAATATTGTTATTGGTGATATTGTTTTGTTAGAATCAGGTAATCGTGTTAGTGCAGATTTAAAGATAATTGATAGTAGTAATTTACAAATTGATGAGTCAGTTTTGACTGGTGAGAGTGTTAATGTTTCTAAAAGTTATTGTGAATTAGTGGATAATGTTGGTTTATCGGAAAGGAAAAATATGGTTTATGCTGGTACATCGGTTGTTACTGGTAGAGCTAAGTGTGTAGTTGTTGAAACTGGCATTGATACAGAAATTGGAAAAATTGCTAATCAAGTAACTAGTTTAAAAGATACTAAATCACCTTTGACGATCAGGATGGAAAAGTTTTCAAAACAAATTAGTTTGTTAGTTATAGTTGTCGCAATTATAATTACGTTGATTTTAATTTGGAAAGATGTACCTGGTAATGAAATATTTTTATCTGTAATTGCTTTATCGGTATCGGCAATGCCTGAGGGGTTACCTTTGGCACTTACAATGGCTTTAACAATTGCGTCCAATAAGATGTCAAAAGAGAATGTAATTGTAAAAAAATTAAATTCGGTTGAAAGTTTAGGTAGTTGTACGGTAATAGCAACTGATAAGACAGGAACATTGACTGTTAATGAGCAAACAGCTAAAAAAATAGTTTTACCTAATGATTATGTTTATGATGTTGATGGTACAGGTTATGATATAAATGGAAAAGTAAAGAGTGAACACGATTTAAAATTGATTCAATTGATTACAAAATTAGGTGTTTTAAATAATGAAGCAACAATTGAAAATGATAATAATAATTTAATTTTTCATGGTGATTCGATCGATATAGCTTTTTTAGTATTAGGTAAAAAGTTAAAGGTAGATGTAGATAATATAAAAAAAATTGATAGTATTCCTTATGAATCGGAGAATAAGTATTCGGCTATTTTTTATGAGAAAGATGGAAAAAGATATTGTACTATAAAAGGTTCGATTGAAAAAGTTTTAGATTTTTCAAAATATATGCGATTAGGAGATAAAGTTGTCGATATTGATAAGAAAAGTCTAATTGATCAAAATATTAATTTAGCTAATTTAGGTTATCGTGTGATTGCTTTGGCTAGTGGTCTAATTGATAGTAAGGATAATTATGTTGAGTCTGATATTGGTAATTTGGTTTTTGAAGGCCTAGTTGCATTTATTGATCCAATTAGAGTCGAGGTAAAGAAGGCAATTTCTGAATGTAAAACGGCTGGTATTAAAGTTGTAATGGTTACAGGTGATCACCCTTTAACAGCTTTTAGTATTGCTAAAGATTTGAAACTTGTTCAAAGTTATGATGAAATAGCTACTGGTGATGATGTTAGTGAGGCTTATCTTAAAGGTGAAGATTTTTTTGATAATTTTATTTCTAAAAGAAAAGTTTTTGCACGAGTTACACCTTTAGATAAATTTAAAATTGTCGAATCATTAAAACGTCAAGGTGAATTTGTAGCGGTTACTGGCGATGGTGTCAATGATGCACCTGCTATAAAGTCGGCTTCGATTGGAATTGCAATGGGAAGTGGAACAGATGTTGCTAAAGAAACAGCGTCAATGATTATTATTGATGATAATTTTAAATCGATTGTATCTGGAATTAGGGAAGGTCGAACAGCTTATAGTAATATAAGAAAGGTAAGTTATATGTTGCTTTCTTGTGGCTTAGCAGAAGTATTATTTTTTATTTTATCGATTATGTTTGATTTACCAATGCCACTTGTAGCTATTCAATTATTATGGTTGAATATTGTTACTGATGGTTTGCAGGATTTTGCTTTATCATTTGAAAAATCAGAAAATGATATTATGAAGCAAAAACCTCGTTCACCTAAGGAATCTATATTTGATAAAAATTTATTGTCAGAAGTTTTAGTATCTGGTTTAACAATTGGTATTGTAGTTTTTGCTATATGGGTATATTTAATTAATAATGTTCATATGGATGTTAATATAGCACGTGGTTATATTATGGTTTTGATGGTATTTATGCAAAATATTCATGTATTAAATTGTCGTAGTGAAAATAAATCAACATTTAGTGTATCATTATTTAGTAATCCACTTATAATTTTTAGTATTGTATCTTCAATTTTATTACAAGTTATAGTAATGGAAGTTCCAATTTTAAGTAGTTTTTTACAGACGAGTTCTGTTTCATTTTTAGAAATTGTAAAGTTATTTTTATTTTCTTGTATTATATTGATTGTTATGGAATTATATAAATTTTTGAGGTATAATAAAAGTAGATAGAATAAGTCTATCGTCAACATAAATGGAGGGAATAAAATGAAATGTGTTGCAATAAAAGATGTTAAAGAATTTGAAATAAAGGAAATTGATGAACCAATTGCTAAAGATGGACATGTTTTAGTTAGTGTTAAGAAAAGCGGAATATGTGGTTCAGATATTCATTATTGGGTTAATGGTGAGCCTAAAGGATTAGTTATGGGACATGAATTTTGTGGAACAGTAATTGATCCTGGGGATAGAAGTGATTTAAAAGTTGGTGATCGTGTTACAGCTTTACCAATTTCACCATGTGGAAAGTGTGTGGCATGTGAGAGTGGGAATCCACAATATTGTGCTGAAACTTGGAGTAAAGCCGTAGGTTTATCATTGGATAATCCTGGAGCTTTGGCACCAAAATTATCTGTTCGTTCGGATATGGTAATGAAAATTCCTGAGGCAATGAGTGATGAAGAAGGAGCTATGGTAGAGCCTACAGCCGTTGGTTTGCATGCCGTACGTTTAGCTGATATTAAAGTTGGTGATAAAGTACTGGTTATAGGTGGAGGAATTATTGGATTAGTATCAGCAATGTTTGCTAAATTAGAAGGTGCTAGTTTAGTAGCCTTATCAGAAACTAATAGTGCTAGAGGTGAAAAATCAGTTTCTTTACATGTTGCAGATGAATGGTATGATGCTAAAGACAGTAATATGATTTCTAATTTAATGGCAAAGACTAATGGTGGGTTTGATGTAGTTATAGAGTGTGTTGGTAATGCTCCAGCTGTTAATAGTAGTTTTACTTTAGTAAAACAAGGTGGTAAAGTAGTTTTAGTTGGTGTAGCAACTGATGCGATTCCTCTTTATTCAGTTATGGCTGTTACAAAAGAATTAACTGTACAAGGTGCAATTGCGTATACAAAAGATGAATTTAGAAAATGTATTGATTTAATTGCTACTAAACAAATTGATGTTAGTAAATTTGTTGATGATATAGTTTCATTAGAAGATGTTCAAAAATCATATGAAAGATTAACTTCTGGAGTTGATTCAGCTGTTAAAATTTTAGTTGATCCAAATAAATAAAAAATAGTAAGTAAAAATCAAGGATGAATGATGTGAGTTTATCCTTGATTTTTTGATTAGGAATTTTCTTCTAAAAAAATATTAATTAAATGTTGAAGAGCATGATTTTGTGCAATATTATGTTAATACATACTTGTCATAATGCATTAGATAGGGATTATAATGCTAGTGAAAATATCATGCTTGAAGGTTTAAAACAATATATGAAGAAGTCAAAATATGGATGAACTGTAATTCAAAATGAAAAAACTATACATAAAGTAAAATAATAAAAACTATCAAGTATGTTAGGACTATCGGATTTTAAGTCGTAACAATGTTATTGGAAAAATAGCAATGAAATTTTAGTTAAAATTTTAAATTTAACAAGTTATTTAAAAAAATATTGTTAAATATAATTTCTTGTTTTTCATATAATTTATTATTTGTAATAAGATTATATAGGTGGGGTTATGAGAGTAATTAATAATTTTCGTGAATATATGTTAAATGGAGAATTTGTGATTAATATTTATAGTGATAAAATTAATATTATTAATTATACAAGTATTGGTGCGATTGAGGATACTAAAATTTCTATTAATGGTGCTAATAAAAATATTTTAATTATTGGGGAAAAATTATCTTTAAAAAAACTATTGAATGATGAAATATTAGTTTCTGGATTAATTAAAAAAATAGAATTCAGGTGAGATATTGAAAAACAGCTTTTTATTAAAATTTAAAAGTTCAATAATTTTAAAAATACAAGGGAAGAATGTTAGACGTTTTTTAAATAAATTAATTCATCAAAATATAGAACTTTTAAATGTAAGAGAAGTATCAAGGAATGAATTAGAAATAAGAGTATATAAGGAAGATGTAGAAAAAATATATAAAATTCGGACAATTTATGAAATAGATGAAGTAGATAGCTGTGGTTTTATTAAAATAAAGCAAGTAATTAATAAAAATAAAATATTAATTTTTTTTATAGTGATTGGTATGGTAATTATATTCTTTTTAAGTAATGTAATTTTTGAAGTAGAAGTTGTTCACAATAAAAAAGAAATTAGAGAATTGCTATTAAGCGAATTAAAAAATTATGATATTGCAAAAAATAATTTAGTTAAAAGTTTTAGTGAGGTAGAGAAAATAAAAGAAGAGATTCTTGAAAAATATAAAGATAAATTAGAATGGATAGAAATAGAAAGAGTTGGAACAAAATATATTGTTAGAGTGGAAGAAAGGGAGATACCTAATTCTAAACAAAATTTAGAAAATAGAAATATAGTAGCTAAGAAATCAGCGATAATTAAAGATATAATTGCTGAAGGTGGTGTTGTTGAGAAGAAAATAAATGATTATGTTAAAGCTGGTGATATTGTTATATCTGGCAATATTTATTTAAATGAGGCTTTAAAAGGAACGTTGGCAGCTAAAGGAAAAATATATGGTGAAGTTTGGTACAAAAGTAAAGTAGAAGTACCTTTTGTTTATAATGAGTCAAATTATACGGCTAATATTAATAAGGTTTTAACGGTTAAGTTTTTAAATTATAGATTTGAATTATTTAATTTTCATAAATATATGAATAAAGAGATTGAGGAAAGAAAAATTATATATCATTCTTTTTTACCATTAGAGCTAGTATATGAGAAACAAAGAGAAGTTGAGAAGATAGATAAAATATATACAATAGATGAAGCAATTAATATAGCACGAGATAAAAGTATTAAAGCGATGGAAAGTAAATTAAACGACAATGAATATATAATTTCATCAAAAGATTTGAAAGTTGAGATAAAAGAGAGTAAAATAGTATTGGATATGTTTTTCTCTGTATATGAAGATATAACAGATTATCAAGCAATTGAGGAAAATGAATTAGAACAGGAGTGATGTTGTGCTACAAAGAACAATTGTCGATATATTTGCGAATATTTGGCCGACATTATTTTTGTTTACAATAATTGTATCATCTTTAAGAATTGCTTATTTAATACATAATAAAGTTAAGTTTGTTTTGTATAAGGAACTTTTAACTTTAGGCTTTGTTCTTTATATTTTGTTTTTATTTTATGTAGTTACTTTTCAAGATGTCGATTGGGGAACATCAAATTTTGTTCCATTTAGAGAAATAATGCGCTATGATTTTGGGAGTCGTTTGTTTGTAAAAAATATTTTAGGTAATATGTTAATGTTTATGCCTTATGGTTTTTTTGTTTCATATTATGTTAGAACTGATAAGGCAAGAGTAGGTTTTGTTTTATGTCTACTTACATCAATTTCTATTGAAATTACACAAATGTTAATAGGACGTGTATTTGATGTTGATGATATTATGTTAAATATGATAGGTGGTATGGTTGGTTTTTATTTATTTATATTTTTAGATAAGTTTAGAAATCATTTACCTAGTATGTTTCAAAGTAATCTTTTTTATAATATTTGTGTTATAATAGTTATAATTTTAATTGTTTTGTATTTATTTAACTTTATTAGTGTTGGGGGCATTTTATGAGTAGTGTGGAAATAATAAATATGACTAATCAGGATATAGAGTATATAGAAACAATGTATAAATTAATTGATTATGCGATAAAGCATGAAAAACTAGAAAATGTTTTATTTAACGTAATTATTGTTGATAATGAGTATATTCATAAATTAAATTTGGAATATCGTGGTATTGATCGACCAACGGATGTTATAAGTTTTGCATTAGAGGATTATGAAGATATAAAAAGTGATATTAGAGTTTTGGGTGATATATATATTTCGATTGATAAGGTATATGAACAAGCTAGGGAATATGGACATAGTAATTTAAGAGAAATTTGTTTTTTAATGATACATGGATTTTTTCATTTATTAGGTTATGATCATATGGAAAAAGAAGAAGAAAAGATTATGTTTGCAAAGCAGGAGGAGATTTTAGATGGATTCGGAATTACGCGCTGAGCAAAAAAAAAGAGGTTTTAAGCGTTTTTTTAAAAGTTTTACTTATTCAATTGCGGGATTAAAATATGCTTATAAATATGAACAAAGTATGTTTGTTCATTTAACAATGGTATGTTTTGTTATTATTTTTGGAATTATTTTACAAATTTCTAAAATAGAATGGATAATATGTACTATTTTATGTGGCTTGGTAGTTGCGACGGAATTAATTAATACGGCTATTGAAGCAGTCGTTGATTTAACTTGTCCTAGAATTCATCCACTTGCTAAAATAGCTAAAGATACGGCTTCGGCTGCGGTTTTTGTATTTGCAATTACGGCTTTAATTTGTGGGTTAATTATATTTTTACCTAAGATAATAGGATTAATAAATAATTATATTTAAAAAAACATTAATTAGTTTCAATTAATGTTTCAGATATGATTTTAATATCTAAAGAATTATTTTTTAATTCTTTTTTTATGTCTTCAAATTTTTCATTAGTCAAATTTATTTCATAAATTATATTATTATCATATTCTTTATACTTTATAATTGCATTCTTTAATAGATTGTCAATTTGTTTAATTTTATCATATGAAAATTCTATTTTGATATTTAAACCATTGGTTAAATTAACAATGTCGGTATTTTTTAAACAGTCGGTTGTGGCTTTTGTATAAGCTCTAACTAGTCCTCCTGCTCCTAGTTTTATACTTCCAAAATATCTAATGACAACACATAAAATGTTGGTTAAATCATTATTTTCTAGGACATTTAAGATAGGCATGCCAGCTGTACCAGATGGTTCACCATCATCATTAAATCTTTTTATATTACCGACTATATAAGCAAAACAATAATGAGTTGCGTCTTTATATTCAACTTTTAAATTTTCTATATATTTTTTTGCTTGTATTTCAGAATTTATTTTAATTAATTTAGTTATAAAACGTGATTTATTAATAATTATTTCATTAGTTATATTTCTTTTTATTGTTTTCAATTTAATCACCAATATAATTATATATTATTTATTGATTATTTTCAAATTACTAAGTGTTGATAAGTATAGTTCTTTATAAAAAAAGTAATTAAAGTAGTTGCAATTACTAATTAAAGATGTTATAATTTAAATATCATAATGGAAGGAAGATGTTTAAATTATGATGAGTAATAATAATAAAAAAAGAGGATTTACTTTAATAGAATTACTAGCAGTAATTGTGATACTTGCTGTTATCGCTTTAATAGCTGTACCACAAATATTAAATATCTTAAATAGGGCAAGAAAAAGTGCTGCTGAAGATACAACGAGTGGAATAGCAAAATCAGCAGAAAATTATGTAACAAGTTTTATGTTAAAAAATAATGGAGGCTTTCCAGATGCTGACATAGCATTTAAATGTAGTGATGATGGTTGTATACTAAAAAATAATTTAGATGATAGTTACAATACAGACAATTTAACTACATTAGATTTTAAAGGAACAAAGCCAACTAGTGGTTCTATCACAATAAGTGAAAATGGAAAGAAAGTTACTGCATATGGTTTAATAATTAATAATTTTGTATGTAATTATGGAGATGGAATTTCTAGTTGTATAGGGATTGATGATATAGGACCAACACAAGAAAATCCACCAGAAAAACAGCATCAAGGTGTTTTAAAAATCGTTTATTTAGATCCAACAGATCTAACAAATAAATGTACAAGTACAAATGTTAATAGTAATACAGGAACAAAGACAGGTTGTATGAAATGGTATGCCTATGCTGAAGATGATAATCAAAATACTTATACAATGATATTAGATCATAATACAACTGCTATGGTAGCATGGAATTCTGATAACACAAATAGTGAAATGAAAGAGGTAAAAAATCAATTAGAAAGTGATGTTGAAGGTTGGAATAAAAGCTTAAGCCCAAGATTAATAAGTGCTGATGAAGTAGCTAAAATTGTTGATAAACATGATTTTGATGTTAAAAAGGCTACATATTTAGATGACTGGTTTTATTTTCATGATTTAACAAATAATGATTTAACAGGTCGAGGAAATGTATGTAAAGATTTACCTAATGGTTGTAAGTATGCCTGGTTATATGATAGAACAAAAAAAATTTGTGAAACTTATGGTTGTTTAAATAATTCAAATATTGACTTTGATGGTTATTGGACGTCTTCACCATGTACAGGCACCAGTGCAAGTGTATGGTATGTGGCCTATTTTGGGAGGTTAACCGCCATGTCTGCTAATAAGTTTGTATACGGTGTTCGACCAGTTATAACAATTTCTAAATCTAATATTAATTAAATTTAATTGCATTTTTTTGCAATTTTTTTTGATTTTAAAAAGGATTTTAGTATAGTTATTTTGTATATTAT